>JAUILS010000308.1 GCA_030432975.1 Actinomycetes bacterium | reverse complement strand
GTCCAGGGCGGCGATGAACCCGCGCCCGGTCGTGATCCTGGTGAGCATCTCCTTGTCCATGTCACGTCCCTCCTACGGCCAGTCGCTGCGCGCGCAGTGGCTGGGGACCCTTCACCACCATTCTCCCCCCGCACGCCGCGGAGGTCGCCGGCGCTGCGACGTGATACCGGCGACAGGCGGTCAGGCCAGGATCCGGGCCGGGTGCTCCAGGAGGTCGAGGAAGGCCCGCATCCACTCGGCGGCCGCGGCGCCGTCGACCGGTCGATGGTCGACGGCCAGCGTCACCCGCAGGACCGTGCCGACGGCCAGGGCGCCGTCCTCGACGACGGCCTCGGGCCGGGCGGCCCCGACGGCGAGGATCGCGGCCTGACGTGGGTTGATGATGGCCGCGAACTCCTCGGTGCCGAACATCCCGAGGTTGCTGACCGAGATGCTCCCGCCCTCCAGCTCCTGCGGCTGGATCCTCTTCTCGCGTGCTCGGGCGGCCAGGTCGCGGGTCGTCGCCGAGAGCTCCGAGATCGTCATGGAGTCGGCGCCGCGGACGACCGGGGTCACCAGTCCGTGCTCGGTCGTGATCGCTACCGAGACGTCGACGGCGGAGTACTGCCGCACGGCGTCCTCACCCCACTCGACGTTGAGCGCCGGCACCATCGTGTGGGCACGCGCGACCGCCTTGACGACGAGGTCGTTGACGGAGATCTTGACCGGTGCGCCCCGCTGCTCCAGGCCGCCCTCGTTGAGCTCCGCCCGCAGGGCGAGCAGCCGGTCGACCCGGGCGCTCCCGCGGACGTAGAAGTGCGGTGCCGTCTGCTTGCTCTCGGTCAGCCGCCGGGCAATGGCCTGGCGCATCCGGGTGTGCGGGACGTCGGTGTACGCCGCCCCGGCGGGCTGCTCGGTCGACTGCCGGCCCTCCGAGGGCGCGGCTGCGGCGTCGGGAGCCGCCGAGACCGGGGGGGCCGGCTGGGCCGCGCGGGCGGCGACGTAGGCGTCGACGTCGCGCCGACGGATCCGTCCGTGCGGGCCGGTGCCGGGGATGTCGGCGAGGTCGACGCCCGCCTCGGCGGCCAGGCGGCGAGCCAGCGGGCTGGTGAAGATCCGGCCGCGCTCCGGGCTCGCCGGAGCGGGCGCCGGGGCCGATGCGACAGCGGCCTCGTCGGGGGCGGCAGCAGCCTCCGTCTCGGTCGCCGCGGGCTCGGGGGCAGCCTCGGCGGGCCGGCCGTCCCCGACTCCGAGGGAGGCCAGCAGCTCCTCCACCGCGGCAGCGGGCTCGTCGGCCGCACCCCAGATCGCGATCGGCGTGCCGACGGCGACCTGCTCGCCCTCCGGCACGAGCACCCGGAGCAGCACGCCGTCGGCGTCGGCCTCCACGTCGACGGCAGCCTTCTCGGTCTCGACCGTGACCAGGGCGTCGCCCGCGCTGTAGGGCACGTCGGGCTCGACCAGCCACTGCGCCAGCAGGGCCTCGGTGGTGTTGGCCGCGATCTCGGGCAGCCGGAGGACCTTGGGCATCAGGCCCCCTCCCCCGCCGTCAGCTCGCGCAGCGCCGCGACGACCTCCTCGGTGCGGGCGAACGCCGCCCGCTCCAGCACCTTGCTGATGCTGGGCGAGGCCTCCCGGCCGGTCACCCGCGCGATCGGCGCGTCCAGCCAGTCGAAGCACCGGCGCTGCAGCTCGTCGGCCAGCCACCCGCCGTACGACGTGCCGCGGGCGCCCTGCTCGGCGATCAGCACCTCGTTGGTCTTGCGGATGCTCGCCTCGACCGTCTCCCAGTCCAGGGAGGCGCGGTCGAGCCAGCGCAGGTCGATCACCTCGGCGTCGACCCCGGTCTCCGCGACGGCGTCGAGCACCGGCCGCGTCATGGCGCCGTACGTCAGGATCGTCAGCGCCTCTCCCTCGCGCCGGACCGACGCCTTCCCGACGGGCAGGTAGTGGTCGAGGTCGTCGGGCACCGCGGGCCCGTCGGAGCCGTAGAGGTCGACGTGCTCGAGGACGACGACCGGGTCGTCGAGCGCGAGCGCGGTGTTCATCAGGCCGATGTAGTCGAACGGCGTCGAGGGCGCCACGATCCGCCAGCCGGCCGAGGTGGCGAAGATCCCGGCGGGGTCCATCGAGTGCTGCGAGCCGTAGCCGGTCCCGGTGGCCACCTTGCTGCGCAGCACGTAGGGCACCGCGCCGGTGCCGCCGAACATGTGCCGGGCCTTGGCGATCTGGTTGAAGATCTGGTCGGCGGCGACCCACATGAAGTCGGCGTACATGAACTCCACGACCGGTCGGAAGCGCCCGTCCAGCGCCATCCCGCCGCCGAGCCCCGCGAAGGCGTTCTCCGCGATCGGCGTCCCGAGCACTCGGTCGGGGTACTTGTCCTTGAGGCCCTTGGTGGCGCCGTTGGTGCCGCCCGCGAGACGGTGCACGTCCTCGCCCATGACCACGATGCGCGGGTCCTGCTCCATCCGCCGGTCCATCACCGCCGCGACGGCCTCGATGAAGCGCACGTCCTCCATCCGGCCGGCGTAGTCGTCGGTGTCGGTGAACGTGATCGACGCCAGCTCGGAGAGGTCGCCGCGCACGCCCTCGTCGACGAACGCCTCCTCCGGCCACTCGGCGGGCTTGATCCGGCGCTCGCCGGGCTTGCCGTCGGGCTTCGGCTCGAGGATCACCTCGCCGAGCGAGGCCATCAGCTCGGCTGCCCGTGCGCGGGTGGCGTCGGCCTCCTCGGCCGACAGCAGACCGCGACGGGCGAGGTGCCCGGCGGTGCGCTCGATCGGGTCGCGCGCGCGCCAGTCGGCCTCCTCCTCCTTCGACCGGTAGCGGAACGCCGAGCCAGGGAACGATCCG
>JAUILS010000307.1 GCA_030432975.1 Actinomycetes bacterium | reverse complement strand
GAACCCGGGGTCTATGCCTGGACCACCCCGCACGGCTACCGCCTGGTCGTCGACCACACCGGCACCCGCGACGTCACCCCACCCGAAGGTCCGATGGGTCCTGCCTGTCTCCGCGCGGTCGACTCTTCGGCCGACCCGCCCGACGAGTAGCCACCCCGCCCCACACCCCGCCGATCCCCCCGGAACGGCGGGGCCACAGGCATGTCCAGAAGCGTCCCGCGGCCCATGTCTCGTCCTCGGGCTCTGTCTCGCACGAACGACGGACCGTCGTGCGCTCCGACTCCGAAACAGTGAAGCCCTAGGGTGGTCGGGTGCAGACCACATCACTGACTCAGCTGGCGGACCAACAGCTCGAGGTTGCTCGCTCGGCGGCGTCCGGGCGGTCGGCGGTCACTGTGTACGGCGGCCACGAGCACGACCTGCGCCAGACGCTGATCGCGTTGACGGAGGGAACGGTCCTTGGCGAGCACGAGTCGCCGGGCGAGGCGACGATCCAGGTCCTGACCGGACGCGTCGCGTTGCGTGCCGGGGACGACAGCTGGGAAGCCGTCGCGGGAGAGCACATGGTGATCCCGGCGCGGCGTCACGACCTGGCCGCCCTCTCGGACGCGGTCGTCCTCCTGACGGTGGCCACCCGAGCCTGAGAGTGCGAGCGCTGGAAGGCGTCGGCCGCCGAGCTGAGGGCAGAGGCCCAGGCGCGAAGTTCAGTCCCAGGACCCCTTCCGCCGCAACGCCTTCGTCTCGCTGCGGTGCCGCTTGCCGGCGAGCCGCCGCTCGCGGGCGCCGCGGGAGGGGCGGGTGGCGCGCCGGACCGGCGGCGGGGGAGCGAGGACGGCGCGGAGCAGCTCGGCGAGGCGCTCGCGGGCGGCGACCCGGTTGCGGTGCTGGGAGCGGTGCTCGGAGGCGACCACCACGAGCCGGCCGTCGGTGAGCCGCGCGACCAGCCGCGAGACGGCGCGCGAGCGCTGTGCCTCGGAGAGCGCGGCGGACGAGGCGACGTCGTACTCCAGCTCGACGCGCGAGTCGGTGGTGTTGACCGACTGGCCACCGGGACCCGACGAGCGCGAGAACCGTTCGACCAGCTCGGCGGCGGGCACCACCAGCCCCTCGGGGAGGCCGGGACCCGGTGGGACCCGGAGGTCGCGGCCCGGGGCGCCTAGCGACACGAGGCGACCGCCTCGACCACGAAATCGGCCGCCTCGGGGTGGTCGCGGACCAGCCCGAAGGAGTGGCTGTCGGTGTCGATCTCGAGGTAGTGGTCGGTGCCGGAGGCCTCGACCACCGCGTCGGCGTAGGCCGCCACGGAGGTGTTGCCGGTCTCGCTGACCACCCAGACGTTGGCCGGCAGGTCGACCAGGCCGCTGCCGTCGACCTGGCCGTTGCCGTCGGAGCTGACCAGCACCGGTGACACCGACACCAGCACGCAGGTGGGTCGCTCGAGCTCCTCCAGCGCCGCGAACGTGACCGAGTTGCCCATCGACGACGCCATCAGCCCCACCCGGCGCACCCCCTGGGAGCGCAGCCGGTCGACCGCGGCGGCGATGTCGCCCGGCTCGGCCGTCAGGTCGCCGTCACCGGGGGAGGAGCCCCGGCCGCGACGGTCGAACAGCAGCACACGCACGCCGGTCTCCTCGGCGATCCGGCCCGCCAGCGGCAGCCACTCGCAGATCGTCTGACCGGCGCCCTGCCGCAGCACCAGCCCGCGGCGACCGGCCGCGCCGACCGTGGCGGCGCCCAGCTGGAACCCGTCGTCGGCCTCCAGCACCAGCCGCTGGGCGTCGCCGGGCACCTCCTCGCACTGCTCGTCGAGAGGCGTGTCCACGGCGTACGTCGGCCGGTCGTTGCGGACCAGCCCCCACGCCCACAGCCCGGCGACGACGAGCAGCAGCACGCACGCCAGCAGCACGATGTTGCCGAGCAGCCGTCGACCGCTCATCGGCGCCGCGCCCACTCGATCGCGGGGCAGGTGTCCATCACCATCGACACGCCGGCGTCCCAGGTGCGGGCGAACGCCTCGGCGTCGACGACCCCGAGCTGGAACCACACGCCGCGGGCCCCCACCGCCACCGCCTGGTCGGCGAACTCGCCGGCGAACTCCGAGCGGCGGAACACGTCGACCGCGTCGACGGGGAACGGCACGTCGGCGAGCGTGGGGTAGCCCTGCTCGCCGAGCACCACCGGCGCGTCGGGGTGGATCGGGACGATCCGCTTGCCGCGGTCCTGGAGCAGCTCGGCGATCGTGTACGCCGTCCGCGACGGGTTGCCCGACAGGCCCACCACCGCCCAGGTCTCGCACTCGTCGAGCATCAGCGCGACCGCCTCGGGGTCGCGCCACGACCGCGCCGCGGCGTCGGTCGGCGCGCCCCCCGGTGTGACCATGTCCACGACTCTAGCCGTGGTGAACGGTCGTTAACCCTTCCTAGACTGGCCTGGTGACTGACGACCAGCCGATGTTCGCCCTGTCCGAGGAGCACCAGGCCATCCGCGAGGCCGTGCGTGCCGTGTGCGACGCCAAGGTGGCTCCCTTCGCCGCCGCCGTCGACGAGGAGGCGCGCTATCCCCACGAGGCGGCCGAGGCGCTGCAGGCCAGCGACTTCCACGCGCCCCACGTGCCCGAGGAGTACGGCGGCGCCGGCGCTGACGCGCTGGCCACGGTCCTGGTCATCGAGGAGGTCGCCCGCGCCTGCGTCAGCTCCTCGCTGATCCCGGCCGTCAACAAGCTCGGCAGCCTGCCGGTGATGATCGCCGGCTCCGAGGAGCTCAAGAAGCACTACCTCACCAAGCTGGCCGCGGGCGAGGGTGGCTTCTCCTACTGCCTCTCCGAGCCCGACGCCGGCTCCGACGCCGCC
>JAUILS010000306.1 GCA_030432975.1 Actinomycetes bacterium | reverse complement strand
CTGGGCGGCGGTCGCGGCCGTCGTCGTGATCGCGCTCGCCGCCGCGATCGGCGCCGCGACGGTCGGGGTCTTCCTCGCGCCGGCGCTGTTGCTGGCCCTGGCCGCGCTGATGGCTCGGCCCTCGCTGGAGGGCGACTGAGCGGTCGGCCCTGAGGTCAGCCCCGAGGTCGGCCCCGGGGTCGACTGAGCCGGCACGATGACCGGTGGGCGCCGGCGCCACCAGGCGCGTGCGGCTCGGCGGCGGTGCCGTGCCGCCCGTCTGCGCGTCTCCGGCGTGGGCGTCGAGGCCGCCCTCATCAGCGTCTCCGCGACGTCCTTGGTCAGTGGCAGCTTCATCTCGGACACCTCCCCGTTGTCACCAGCAAACACGTTATGCCCGTAACGGGCGAACCGCAACCACCAAAACAGTTATGCTGGTGTCGTGAGCGCCTCCCCCATCTCTCGCTTCCCCGACCTGCCCCGACCGGACGCCCCACCCGCCATCGCCGTGGTGCGCGACTTCGTCAACACCGACGACCGGGAGACCGGCGTCGACGCGATCACGACGGCGGCCGGCCTGACGGCGTACCTCCGGGGTGAGGGGCTGCTCCCGGGGTCGACGCGCGCGACGCGCGGTGACCTGGCGGCGGCCCGCGAGCTGCGGGCGCGGCTGCGCGAGGCGCTGCTGGCCAACCACGACGGGCGCACCGACCCGCTGCCCGGGCTCGGCGCTGCGCTGGAGCGGCTCGACGTTCGCCTCACCTGGGCCGAGGCGGGCCCACGGCTCGAACCGCGGGGCGCCGGCGTGCCCGCGGCACTGGCGCGCGTCGGCATCGCGGCGTACGACGCCGCCCGCGACGGCACCTGGCCGCGGCTGAAGATCTGCTCCTCCGACGAGTGCGAGTGGGCCTACTTCGACCACTCGAAGAACCAGTCCCGCCGGTGGTGCGAGTACGGCTGTGGCAACCGCGAGAAGACCCGTGCGCTCCGCGCCCGCCGGCGGGCGGCCGGGTCGGCGTAGGCGTGGATCTTCTCCTCCGAGGAGCGAACTACGCCTCTTCCGGCCGGAAATGCCGGAGTTGGCTCCTCGGAGGCGCCACCAGGCCGGCCAGGGCAAGCGTCAGGAGAGCGGCGGCCAGTCGCCGGAACTGCCGGCTCGCTTGACCACAAGTGCCGTCTCGGGCGCCGCAAGTGCCGTCTCGGGCGCCACAAGCGCCATCTCGCGGGGACACGGCCCGCATCTCGCGGGGCCCGACCCGCATGTCGCGGGCTACTCGTTGTCGACCGTGGTGTCCTCGCCGTGGGTGCCGGGGCGGGGGGCCCAGGGGAGCTCCTGGGCGGGGCGGACGACGATCAGCCGGTCGCCGCGGGCGAGCTGGGAGACCGAGGGCTCGAAGTAGCGGTAGACCTGCTCGTCGCGGATCACCGCGATCACCTGGTCGGGCAGCGACTGGGGCGGGCGGCCGACCTCGGTGACCAGCAGCTCGCGCTCGGCGACCTCGAGGCCCTCGCCGTAGGTCAGCAGGTCCTCCATCACCGAGCCGAGCGTCGGCGACAGCGAGGAGAGGCCGAGCAGGCGGCCGACGGCGTCGGAGGAGGTGATCACCGAGTCGGCGCCGGACTGGCGCATCAGCGTGACGTTCTCCTGCTCGCGCACGGCGGCGACGATCCAGAGGTCGGGGTTGAGCTGGCGGACGGTGAGCGCGGCGAGCACGTTGGTGTCGTCGCGGTCGGTGGTGATGATGACCTGGGCGGCCCGGTCGACACCGGCCCGCCGGAGTACCTCCCGGCGGGTGGCGTCGCCGGTGACGATGGCGACCTCGTCGATCTGGGCGTCCTGGACGGCGGCGCTGCCGGGGTCCACGATCACGATCTTGTCGCGCGGGAAGCCGTTGTTGGCGAGCGTCTCCACGGCGCTGCGGCCCTTGGTGCCGTAGCCGATGACGACGACGTGGTCCTGCATGCTTCTCCTCCACCGGTCGATGCGGAACATCTCGCGCCCCTGGGAGGCCAGCACCTCCAGGGTGGTGCCGATCAGCAGCACCAGGAACCCGATGCGGGCGGGCGTGATCACGAACGCGTTGACCATCCGGGCCGTGGACGTCACGGGCGCGATGTCGCCGTAGCCGGTGGTGCTGAGCGTGACCGTCGTGTAGTAGATCGCGTCGAGGAAGTCGACCTCGAAGAGCGGCGGGTCGTTGCCGTCGCGGTAGCCCTCCCGGTCGAACCACACCAGCAGCACGGTCCCGACCAGGATCCCGACGGCCAGCATCAGCCGCCGGGTGAGCTCGAACCAGGGCGACCGGGCGCGCTCGGGGAGGGTGACCTTCCCCAGCATGGGCGCGAGCGCGCGCTCCCTGGACTCCTCGGCCACCCTTGGACCCTAGTCGACCGGACGCCCGCGGACCGACATCCGGTCCCGGAGTCGCTGCACGAGCTCGCGGCGGGCCCGCGAGGTCGCGGTCTGCGGGAACACCTGGTCGAACGCCGCGTTGACCGCCGCCCCGATCAGCACCGCGATCGCCACGATGTAGAGCCAGATGAGGACCGCGATCGGGGCCGCCAGCGGTCCGTAGATCGACCGCGAGTCCGCCGCGGTCTCGGTGAGCACCCACCGCAGCACGTAGGAGCCGAGCACCCAGGCCACCAGCGAGAACGTCGCGCCCGGAAGGTTGAAGCTCCAGTTGGTCCGCACGGGCACCGACACGTGATAGAGCGTCGCGAGGAAGCACACGCAGACCACGACCACCGTCGGCCAGTAGAACGCCAGCAGCGGGTCGAACCGGTCGGGCAGCCAGTCGCGCAGCAGCGAGGGCCCGACCAGGATCAGCGGGATCGAGACGGCCCCCGTGATCATCGCCAGCACGTAGAGC
>JAUILS010000060.1 GCA_030432975.1 Actinomycetes bacterium | reverse complement strand
ATCCGGACGGCGTCCCCGGGAGATAGTCCAGTGCGTTTCCGGGGCGAAATCCGGCTATTCACCCCGATTCCGCACTGGACTATCTCCCAGCAGACGCCGCGCGCGCCGGGCGACGAGGTCCTGGTAGCGCGCGCCGAGCAGCCTGGCGGCCTGGTGGTAGACGTGCGCGTCGAGGCCCACGAGCACCCGCGCCTTCCCGGCGAGCACACCCGTGAGGATCACCTCGGCCGCCCGTGCCGGCTCCGTCCGCGCGAGCTCGTCGTCGAAGCGCCGCGCCCGCTCCTCCTGGTCGATGCCGGCGACGGAGCGGCCGTTGCGGACGATGCCGGTGCGGATGCCGCCCGGGTGGACCACGGTGACGCCGACCGGGTGGCCGGCGACGAGCATCTCCTCGCGCAGCGACTCCGAGAAGCCGCGCACGGCGTACTTCGTCGCGTGGTAGGCGCTCTGCCCCGGCACCGACATCAGCCCGAACAGCGACGACATCGTCACCACGTGCCCGTCGCCGCTGGCGATCAGGTGCGGCAGCAGCGCCTTGGTGCCGTGGATGACGCCCCAGAGGTTCGTCGCCACGATCCAGTCCAGGTCGTCGTAGTCGAGGTCCAGCACGTCACCCGACAGCGACACCCCCGCGTTGCTCACCAGCATGTTGACGCGGCCGAACTGCCCCACGACCGCGTCGGCGTACGCCGGCCACGCGGCGCGGTCGCCCACGTCGAGTGGGTCGGTGCGCACGGCCACGGCGCCCGCCGCCCCGGCCAGCCGGGCCGTCTCGGCCAGGCCCGCCTCGTCGACGTCGGACAGCGCGAGCAACGAGCCCCGCCCCGCACACTCGACGGCCAGCGCCCGGCCGATCCCCGAGGCCGCGCCGGTGATCACCACGACCTTGCCGTCGAGCGTCCGCATGGGCCGACCCTACTGACCGGCGGTGCCGGCTCGCCCGACCGACCGGCTGGCCGACCCGCACGGGCCGCACCCGCCGCTCAGCCCGGGCTGCCCGCGACCAGGTGGCACACCAGCGGCGCCGCGACCGCGCCGTCCGGGCCGGCGTACGTCGCGAGCGCGCGCGCCCCGTCCTGCCGGATCCGCGCGTAGGTCGTCTCGTCGATCCGGTCGACCAGCGGCGAGCCCTCCACCTCGGTCTCGACCATCGCCTCGGCCGACGGGAACCTCGCGGTCCCGCTGACGGTGCGCGACTCGACCTCGGTCAGCCCCGCCCGGGCCGCGAGGTTGAGCAGCCACGGCAGGTCACCGCACGACCAGTACGCCGCCATCAGCGCGGCCCCCTCCTCCCCGGCGTGGTCGGCGACCACCCCCGTCAGCGCGGCGTACGCCGGCTGGTCGGCCAGCGAGGCCGGGACCAGCACGGCCACCCGCCGCCGCGCGACCCGCGCCATCTCCGCGATCGCGCGCGGCCGGTCGGGCAGGAACATCAGCGCCATCTGGCAGGTGACCACGTCGGCCGTGTCGTCGGCCCAGGGCAGCGCCTGGGCGTCGCCCTGGCGCCAGGTCACGTCGGGCCGCACCCGCGCGGCCACCTCGAGCATGGCGGGGTTGAGGTCGAGCCCGGTGACGGCGCCGTCCGGCCCGACGGCGTCTGCGGCGGTCCGCGCGACGATGCCGGTGCCGCAGGCGACATCCAGCACGCGGTCGCCGGGGGCGATGCCGGCGAACGCGACGAGCCGGGGCGCCCACTCGGCGAAGATCCCCGGCACGAACCTCTCCTCGTAGACCTCCGCCTGCTCGCGGGTGATCTGGAACCCCTCTGCTGCCGTGTCGGCCATCTCCGCACCCCTCTCGCGGCGGGACGCTCCCGCCTCCCAGGAGCGTGCTCCGCGGCCGACGCGCCGCACATCGGGGACCTCACCCATCCGGCGGCGGAGCCGGATGGGAACTCAGCCGCCGCTCTCCCGCACCGCGCGGGCCGCCGCCTCGGCGCGGTTGCGCAGCCCGAGCTTGGCCAGCACCCGGCTGACGTGGTGCTCGACGGTCTTGCGGCTGATCACCAGCCGGTCGGCGATCTCGGGGTTGGTCAGCCCCCGACCCAGCAGGTCGAGGACCTCCCGCTCGCGCGCGGTCAGCTCGCCTCCGAGGCGCTCGCCCGGGCCGACGGGGGCGCCCAGCTCCCGGAGGAGCGCGGCGGCTGCGTCTGCCTCCCGGCGGGCGTCGAGGAGGAGGAAGCCCTCCCGGGCGAGCGTCGCCTCCGCGACGGCCACGTCGGGAGCGTCGTGCGCGAGCGCCCTGGCCAGGGCGAGGCGGGTGCCGGCGAGCTCCCAGGGCATCCGGGCACGGGCGAACCCGGCGAGGGCGTCGCGCAGGCACCCCGCGGCGTCGGCGGACCCGGTCGCGAGGCAGACCCGGCCGCGGGCCAGCGCGGCGATCGCGCCGAGGACCGGGTTGGTGCGGTCGGCCGCCGCCATCTCGTCGAGCCGCTGCGCGGCGGCCGCCGCGTCCTCGAGGTCGCCGTCGCCCAGCCGGAGGTCGACCCGGAGCGCGAGGAGCCGCGCGGCCCCCACCCCCGACGTCGTCGCCAGGGCGCGGTCGACCCGCTCGGCCGCGCGGCCGGTCTCGCCGCGGTCGAGCAGCAGGGTGGCCTGGACGTACGCCGCGTCCGGGTGCTCCTCGACGCCGCGCAGCAGCTCGGCCGCCGCCTCGGGCTCACCCTGGCGCAGCCGGAGGCCGGCGAGCCGCACCTGCGCGCTGTCGCGGGCGTAGGCGTAGCCGTGCTCCAGGCCACGGATCGTGTCGGAGAGGGCCCGCTCGGCCTCGGCGTACCGCCCGGCGGCGATGAGGACACCGCCCCAGTAGCCCCGGCAGAGCGGCCCGAGCGAGCCCAGCCCGCGCTCGTGGGTGAGCCGCTCGCCCACCGCCGTCCACCGCTCCGCCCGGTCGACGTCCTGGGTCGCCTCGCAGGCGCCCAGCATCAGGCAGAGCGCGCCCTCGACCACGACGAACTCGTCGACCTCACCGGCCGCCACGGCGGTCAGCGTCTCGTCGAGCAACGACATCCCCTCGGCGAGCCGGCCGGTGTCGACGCACAGCTTGCCCAGCAGGGCGCGCGCGTCGCAGTCGAGGTTGCGGTCGCGGGTGTCGGCCAGCGTGAGCGACCGCAGGCGGCGCTCGCGGGAGGCGAGGTCGGGGTCGCCCAGCGCGTCGAAGAGCTCGACCCAGAGCCGCTCGACGTGCGCCTCGTCGTCGGGCACCAGGGACCGCGCGCGCTCGACCCACCCGGTCATCAGCACGTCGTCACCGTGGAGGGCGTACTGGTAGGCGAGCGTGCGGGCCACCCGCGCGGCGTCGAGCGGCCGCCCTTCCCGCTCGTAGGCGGCGAAGGCCCGCCCGTAGAGCGCGCCGGCGGCCGCGAAGTCGACCTCGCGGTAGGTCACCTCCGCGAGCCCGTCGAGCACGTCGCCGGTCTCGGCGACCGCGGCAGCCCGGGCGTACGCCGCCCGCGCGCCCGCCACGTCGCCGGCGGCCAGCGCGGCGCGACCCTCGACGACGAGGTCCGTCGCGGACGAGGCCATGCCTGATCATGGCACGGGCGCGTCAGGCGGCGGCGACCTCGCGGCCCCGGCGGAAGATCCACCACTTCATGGCGCTGAACCGCAGCACCGTGACGAGCAGGTTGGCCGCGGTCAGCACCACCACCTCGACCACCGGGTGCGGCGCCGAGGTCGCTGCGTCCAGCGCCACCAGCGACCCGCTGGTGAAGGCCAGGCCGAGCCCGAAGACCAGCAGCCCCTGCAGCTGGTGCTTGACCACCCCGGCGCCGCGCACGTCGAACGTGAGCCGGCGGTTGGCGGCGGTGTTGGCGACCGCGGTCAGCAGCAGCGCGACGACGTTGGCGGTCTGGGCCGGCCAGAGCTGGCGCAGCAAGAGGAACAGCACGGCGTACGCCGCCGTGCTGGCCACCCCGATGCCGGCGAAGTAGACCAGCTGGCTGCCGGTGCGGCCCTCCCGGCGTCCGCGGCCTAGCTGTCGGCGGACGTCGTCGAGCGGGAGCCGGCCGGTCAGCAGCGCCCACGCCAGCCGGTGGATGCCGGCGAGGTCGTCGAGGATGGTGCGGGTCAGGTCGACCCGGGAGTCGGGGTCGTCGTCCCAGTCGACCGGCACCTCGTGGATGCGCAGCCCGGCCCTCTCGGCCAGCACCAGCAGCTCGGTGTCGAAGAACCACGAGTCGTCCTCGACCAGCGGCAGCAGCGCCTGCGCCACGTCGCGGCGGACCGCCTTGAAGCCGCACTGGGCGTCGCTGAAGCGGGTGCGCAGCGTGCCGTGCAGCAGCACGTTGTAGCCGCGTGAGATCAGCTCGCGCTTCGGACCCCGGGTCACCCGCGAGCCGCGGCTCAGCCGGCTGCCGATGGCGACGTCGGAGTGCCCGGACAGCAGCGGTGCCACCAGCGGCAGCAGCGCGTTGAGGTCGGTGGAGAGGTCGACGTCGAGATAGACCAGCACCTCCGCGTCGGACTCCGACCAGACCCGCTTGAGCGCGCGACCGCGGCCCTTCTCCGGCATCGACACCACTCGCACGTGTTCGTGCTCGTGGGCCAGTCGGTGCGCCACCAGCGGGGTGGCGTCGGTCGAGGCGTTGTCGGCGATCGTCACCCGCCACGACCACGGCAGCCGGGCGAGGTGGTCGGTGAGCTCCTCGACCGCGCGGGGCAGCGCGGCCTCCTCGTTGTAGACGGGGACGACGACCTCGACGCTCCGGCTGTCCGGCAGGGGGAGGGCGGCGCTCACGACGCGGCCCCTGCGGAGAGGTCGTAGACGGTGATGCCGTCGACCGTCTGCGCGGTGAAGCTCTCCGCCACCCAGGTGCTGATCTCGGAGGCGGTGTTGCCGTCCTGGCCCATGCCTGCGGGGCCTCCGCCGCGGGTGCCGCCGGGACCGCCGCCGACGCCGCCGGGACCGCCGCCGCCCGCGATGAAGTAGTGGATCTCGCCGGCCGCCACCCATGCCTGGAACTGCTCCAGCGTCGGGCTCGGGTCGCTGCCGTTGAAGCCGCCGACCGCCATCACCGGCTGCTCGGTCGCCAGCTGGTAGCCCGAGGCGGTGTTGGAGCCGACCGCGGCCGCCACCCAGGTGTAGGCGTCGGCGTCCGCCTCCAGCAGCGCGGTGATCTCCGCGCCGGGAGTGCTGCCCTCGAGCAGCCCGCCCGCACCGCCGGCAGCCTGGCCGGGCTGACCGTTCTGGCCGGTCGCCTGACCTCCCGTGGCCTGGCCTCCGGTCGCCTGGCCGGGAGGAGCGGCGGGGGCGGTGCCGTTCGTGCCGTCGGTCTGGCCGCGGGGGCCGAAGCCCGGCCCGCCCCCGGGCCCACCCCGGCCGCCGGGCCCGAAGCCACCGGCGACCGCAGGGCCGGCGCTGGGGATCGAGCCCGTGTGCGGCGTGGCGGCCGTGGAGAGGGAGTACGCCGCGGGGCCGGCCAGCGAGGCCAGCAGTGCCGCCCCGGCGACCGCGGCGCCGACGCGTGCCGGCAGGTGCCGGATGCCGACCAGCAGGAGCGCCGCGGCGAGGCCGACGGTCGCGACGGCGTACTTCAGCCAGGGGTGCCAGTCGGTCGCGCGGTCGAGCAGCACGAACGACGTCACGGCGGTGGCCGCGACCGCGAGGGCGAGCACGCCGCTGGCCGCCAGGGAGCGTCGGTGCCGCCACAGCACGACCCCGCCGATGCCGACCAGGGCGCCGATCGCCGGAGCCAGCGCGACGGTGTAGTAGGCGTGGTAGATGCCGGCCATCAGGCTGAAGGTCAGCCCGGTCACCAGCAGCCAGCCCAGCCAGACGGTGACCGCCGCGAGCACGGCGCGCTCCCGCCGGCCCCACCACAGGGCGGCGGCCCCCAGCAGCAGCGCCGCCGGCAGCAGCCAGGCGATCTGGCCGCCGCTGTCGGCGTCGAAGAGCCGGGTCAGCCCGGTCTCGCCCCAGCCGTTGCCGCCGCCGACCGAGCCGACCTCGTCGCCGGTGAGCCGGCCGAGGCCGTTGTAGCCGAGGGTCAGCTCGAGGATCGAGTTGGTCTGCGAGCCGCCGATGAAGGGCCGCGACGCGGCGGGCCAGAGCTCGACGATCGCGATCCACCAGCCGCCGGCGAGCACCATCGAGCCGAACGCCGCGAGCAGGTGGCCGATGCGGGTCCGCCACGGGAGGGCGGCGAAGAGCAGGTAGGCGACGGCCAGCGCGGGCAGCACCAGGAACGCCTGGAGCATCTTGGTCAGGAAGGCCAGCCCGACCAGCGCGCCGCCGAGGCTGACCCATCGCAGCGGGCGGCCCAGCGGGCGGCGGCTCTCCTCGACCGCGCGCAGCGTGGCGGCGGCGGAGCCGATGAGCAGCAGCGTCAGCAGGGCGTCGGGGTTGTTGAAGCGGAACATCAGCACCGCGACGGGGGTCAGCGCCAGGACCGCGCCGGCGAGCAGCCCGGCGGCCGCCGACCCCGTCGTACGCCGGACGGTGCGGGCCAGCAGCCAGACCGATGCGACGCCGAACAGCGCCTGCGGCACCAGGATGCTCCACGACGAGAGCCCGAAGAGCCGCACCGACAGGGCCATCGGCCACAGGGCCAGCGGCGTCTTGTCGACGGTGATCGAGCTCGCGGCGTCGGAGGATCCGAAGAAGAACGCCTTCCAGGACTCCGCCCCGGCCTGGACGGCGGCGGAGTAGAACGAGTTGGCCCAGCCCGACTCGCCCAGCCCCCAGAGGTAGAGCAGCGCGGTGCCGGCCAGCAGGGCCAGCAGCGCGGGACGCTCCCATCGGGCCGGCCCCGGCGCGGCCGTGCCGGGGTCGGGGGAGGAGCCCGCGACGGGGCGGGGCGGGGTGGTGTCGGGAGGGACGGGGGCGGTGGAGGGTGCCGCGTCCGCGGCCAGCGTCGTCTTCACGTCACCCACGCTGGCGGCCGCGGCTGTCGCCGCGGTGGGGTGGACCTGTCAGTCGGCTGTGGCTTCGCCGAGACCGGGCAGCAGCACCGCGACGGTGGTGTCGCCGGGGGCGCTCTCGAGCCGCACCGAGCCGCCGTGGGCGACCGCGATCGCCTTGACCAGCGACAGTCCGAGGCCCACGCCGCCCTCGCCCGCGCGGGTGCGTGAGGAGTCGCCGCGAGCGAAGCGCTCGAACGCCGAGCCGACCAGGTCGGGCGGGAAGCCCGGTCCGTCGTCGTGGACCGCGACCTCCCCGACCCGGGCGCGCACCGTGACGGTCGTGCCGGCCGGGGTGTAGCGGCGGGCGTTGGTGAGCAGGTTGGTGACGACCTGGTGCAGCCGCTGCTCGTCGCCGGCCACCTCGAGGGCCTGGTCGGGCAGGTCGAGCCGCCAGTGGTGGTCGGGCGCGAGCACCCGGGCGTCGGAGACGGCCTCCACCAGGAGCCGGGACACGTCGACCGGCTCGCGCTCCAGTGGGCGTCCGGCGTCGAGGCGGGCCAGCAGCAGCAGGTCCTCGACCAGGCTGGTCATCCGCTCGCTCTCGGCCTCGATCTTGGCCAGCGCCGTCTCCTGCACGGTCTCGTCGTCGGGGCGCCCGCGCGCGAGCTCGGTGTAGCCGGTGATCGTCGCCAGCGGCGTGCGCAGCTCGTGGGAGGCGTCGGCGACGAACTGACGCACCTGCTGCTCGCTGCGGTGGCGGGCCTCGAGTGAGGTCTCGACGTGGGCCAGCATCGTGTTGAGCGCCGAGCCCACCTGGCCGACCTCGGTGCGTTCGTCGGTGAGGTGCGCGGGCACCCGGGTGGTGAGGTTGATGTCGCCGGTGGCCAGCGGCAGGTCGGACACCTCGTGGGCGGTCGCGGCCACCTCGCGCAGCGGCCGGAGCTGACGGCGTACGAGCGCGAAGCCGGCGGCGCCCGCGAGCAGCACGCCGGCCCCTGCGAGCAGCAGGCCCCGGGAGAGCAGACTGGTGAGGGTGCGGGTGATCTCGCTGCTGGGCAGCCCGACCAGGGTCCGTGCGGGGGCCCCGCTCGTGGTGACCGCCGGCCGGCTGACGAGGTGGTACTCCCCGGCGTCGGGCAGGTCGACGACGTGGACCTGCCGGTCGACGGGGACGTCGTCGAGCGCCTCGAGGTCGTCGTCGGTCAGCGCCCGGGCGGAGCGGTCGCGACCGCCCTCGTCGACCGTGCCGTGGCCACCCTCGGTGCCGGTGGCGGGCAGGACCGCCTGCAGGACGCCCGGCCCGCGGCCGTCGTCCGGCCCGTCGTCGTCGCGCCCGTCGCGCCCGTCGCGATCACGGTCGTCGGTGCGGAAGTCGCCGCGGGGAGCCGAGCCGTAGCCGGTGAGCAGCACGCGCTCGTCGAGCCGCTCGGAGAGATAGCTGCTCATGGCGTACGTCGTGAGCCCGACGACCAGCAGGCTGACCACGGCCACCAGGGCCACGGCGGTCGCGACGAGGCGACCGGTGAGCGACCTCACGGGGCGCCCCCGCCATCGGCGGCGTCGCCGCCCGCGGGCTTGAGCACGTAGCCGGCGCCGCGCATGGTGTGGATCATCGGCTCGCGGCCGGCGTCGATCTTCTTGCGGAGGTAGGAGATGTAGAGCTCGACCACGTTGGCCTGGCCGCCGAAGTCGTAGTTCCACACCCGGTCGAGGATCTGCGCCTTGCTGAGCACCCGCCGCGGGTTGCGCATCAGGAAGCGCAGCAGCTCGAACTCGGTGGCCGTGAGGGCCACCTCGTCGCCGCCGCGGAACACCTCGTGGGAGTCCTCGTCGAGCGTCAGGTCGCCGACGGTGAGCACGTGCTCGTGGACGACGGCCTGGGCGCCGGCGCGGCGCAGCAGCGCCCGGAGCCGCGCGACCAGCTCCTCGAGCGAGAACGGCTTGGTGACGTAGTCGTCGCCGCCGGCGGTCAGGCCGGCCACCCGGTCCTCGACCGAGTCGCGGGCGGTGAGGAACACGACGGGGACGCCGGGGTCGAAGGACCGCATCCGGCGCAGCACCTCCATGCCGTCGAAGTCGGGGAGCATCATGTCGAGCACGACGGCGTCGGGCTTGAACTCCCGGGCGGCGGCGACCGCCTTGGTGCCGGTGAGCGCCTGGTGGACGTCCCAGCCCTCGTAGCGCAGCGCCATGCCGATCAGCTCGGCGATGTTCTGCTCGTCGTCGACGACCAGCACGCGCAGGGGGGTGCCGTCGGCCCGGGTCATCTCCATGGGCACCACCCTGGCGGCTGAACCTGTGCGTTGTCTGTGAGCGCTCTGTGGTGTCGGTGGGTGACGTTCGTCTCCGATTCACAGGTGGGACACAGCGAGAGGGCGCATCATGTCGCCATGAGCGACCAGACGCCCCCGGAGGAGCCAGGCCAGGAGCCGTCCCAGCAGCCGCTGGAGGAGCCCACGGCCGAGTTGCCGCGCGAGCCGGCCGCCGAGCCCGAGCTGGGTGCCGAGCCGGCGCCGGTCGTCGCCTCCCCGCGCTGGCAGGACCGGGTGCTGGGGGTGCGCGGCGTCGCGGCTGTCGCGGCCGGCGCGCTGCTGGTCGGCGGCCTGGGCGGCTTCGCCCTCGGTCACGTGGTCGACCAGGACCGCGGGGACTGGCGGCAGGGCGGATCCGGCTGGCACCGCGGCCCCGGCGGCCAGGGAGGCGGTCCCGACGGATGGGGCCCGCAGCGAGGTCCGGGCCAGCAGCAGCCGCCCCCGTGGCGACGGGACCGCGACTCCCGCCGCTGACCCGGCATCCGGCCCGGTCACTCCCGTGATGACGTAAGGTGCCCGGGACCTTGCGTCGAGACGATGGGAACCTGATGCGACTGACGGCTGGTGCACGCGCGCTGTTGATCGGAGTGCTCGCCCTCCCGCTGACGTTGTCGACGCTGTCGCCGGCGTCGGCCGAGTCCACGTTGACGGTGACGCCGACCGGTCCGGTCGGTCCCGTCGCGGTCGGAGAGCCCGCGACCGTCGGGTTCACGATCGACCCCAACCCCGCCGGCGAGCCCGTGCAGCTGGAGTGGGTGGTCCGTGCGGGCCTGCTGGAGACCGACCCGGTGGTGCGGTCCGGAAGCGACGACGTCACGCCGGACGTCGACGGTGTGGTGTCGTTGACCTTCGAGACACCCTCCGAGCTCGGTGAGGGCACCTACGGGCTGGAGGTCGCGGCGAGCCACGACGTCGCGGGCGCCGGGTCGGCGTCGGGGGCGTCCGGCATCGTGCCGGTGGTCGTCGACAACCCGCCGACGGTCAGCATGCGCCTGAACCGGCCGCTCTTCTTCCCGATGGAGGACGACTACCGCGACCTGCTGCGGATGACCTTCGACGCCTCGGAGGACGTCGTGGTGCGGATCAGGATCGCCGACGACACCGGGGCGACCGTGAGGACGCTGCGTCGGGTCGACGTCGTCGCGGGCGAGCCGGCACAGCAGAACTGGAACGGCCGGGGAGCCGACCCGCGCAAGCTCGCGCCCGCCGGGGACTACACCGTCATCGCCTCCGCCACCGACGCTGCAGGCAACGTCGTCGAGGTGTCGGCGGACGTCGCCGTGTCGCTGGCCAAGTGGCGGATGACGACGACCACGACCTCTCATCGCGCCAAGAAGTCGATGTACGACAAGTTCGTCGGTCGTTGCTCGAAGCTCGTCAGCCCGGCCAAGGCGCGCGGCTGGCCGGGCTCGCAGGGCTACTACTCCAAGGCGAGGTGCCGCCGCACCGCCAACAGCGCCGACGTGGTCGTCGGCGCCCACGCCTGGTGGGTGCCCGAGTCGCGGAACAAGGAGTACGGCAAGATCTCCGTCGAGGTCTATGGCGGCAAGGCCAAGAAGGCCGGCCGCGGCTACCTGATCCTCGGCTACTACGGCGCCAGCCACAACGGCTTCGTCGGCCGCACCAAGCTGGGACCGAAGGTGGCCTGGCACGCGGGTGAGTCACGCAAGGCCAAGTCCCTCGTGCGCTACCAGAAGGGCCGCCCGTACCTCGTCTGGAGCGTGGGCCTGGCCGAGGGGTCTCGCTACGACGTCAAGAAGTTCCGGATCAAGGTGCGGCGGGTCGCCCTCGTCGACGAGGACGGCACCGTGCTCGCGCCCCGAGACGGGCTCGGCCGGCGGGTGACCGCCGGAGCGCCCGTCGTCCGGTCGGCTCCGACGGGGATCCCGCTGCCGAGCTGACGTCGCGCGACAACCACGTCGCGACGCCGCCCGGCCGGGTGACACCATGGGCGGCGCCATGGCCGACCGCAGGAAGAGACGCCCCCCACGGACGCCTCGGGCACCCCGGGAGCCCCGCGAGCCCATCCCCGCCGGCACGATCAGCTATCCGCCGGAGCTGCCGGTCAGCCAGCGTCGTGACGAACTCGCCGAGGCGATCCGCGACCACCAGGTCGTGGTCGTGGCCGGAGAGACCGGGTCCGGCAAGACCACCCAGCTGCCGAAGATCTGCCTCGAGCTGGGCCGCGGCACCCACGGGCTGATCGGGCACACCCAGCCCCGGCGGATCGCCGCGAGGTCGGTGGCGGAGCGGATCGCGGAGGAGCTGGGGCGCGACGGGCTGGGCAGCGGCCGGCTCGGCGGCGAGGGCGACCTGGTCGGCTTCCAGGTGCGCTTCACCGACACGACCTCGCCCGACACCCGGGTCAAGCTGATGACCGACGGCATCCTGCTCGCGGAGCTGCAGCGCGACCGCGACCTGCGCCGCTACGACACGATCATCATCGACGAGGCCCACGAGCGCAGCCTCAACATCGACTTCCTGCTGGGCTACCTCCAGCGGCTGCTGCCGCGTCGTCCCGACCTCAAGGTCGTCATCACCTCCGCCACCATCGACCCCGACCGGTTCGCCGCCCACTTCGCCGACCGCGACGGGCGCCCGGCCCCGGTGGTCGAGGTCTCCGGCCGCACCTACCCGGTCGAGGTGCGCTACCGCCCACTCGTGGAGCTCCCCGAGCAGGACGACGAGGGGGAGGCGGTGGTGCGCGACCAGACCGAGGCGATCCTCGACGCGGTGGCCGAGCTCGGCCGCGAGGACCCCGGCGACGTGCTGGTCTTTCTCCCAGGCGAGCGGGAGATCCGCGACACCGCCGACGCCCTCGCCGACCTCCAGCAGCGGCACCCGTCGCGCACCCCGCTGGAGGTCGTCCCGCTCTACTCGCGCCTCTCCGCGGCGGAGCAGCACCGCGTCTTCCAGCCGCACCCGGGTCGCCGGGTCGTGCTCGCGACCAACGTCGCCGAGACCTCGCTCACCGTGCCGGGAATCCGCTACGTCGTCGACACCGGCGTCGCCCGGATCAGTCGCTACTCCGCCCGCACCAAGGTGCAGCGGCTGCCGATCGAAGCCGTCAGCCGGGCCTCGGCCAACCAGCGCTCGGGACGCTGCGGCCGGGTGGCCCCGGGCGTCGCGATCCGGCTCTACTCCGAGGAGGACTTCGAGGCGCGCCCGGAGTTCACCGACCCCGAGATCCTGCGCACCAACCTCGCCTCGGTCATCCTGCAGATGGCGTCGCTGCGGCTCGGCGACCTCTCGCGGTTCCCGTTCGTCGACCCGCCCGACCGGCGGCACGTCACGGCCGGCGTACAGCTGTTGGAGGAGCTCGGCGCGCTCGCCCCGGCGCGGGTGGGGGAGCGCTCGCCGCGGCTGACCCGCCTCGGCCAGCGGTTGGCGCGGCTGCCCATCGACCCGCGGCTGGGCCGGATGATCCTCGAGGCGGAGCGGCTCGGCTGTGTCCGCGAGGTCATCGTGATCGCGGCGGCGCTGTCGCTGCAGGACCCCCGGGAGCGCCCCGCCGAGCAGCAGGCGCAGGCCGACCAGCAGCACGCGCGCTTCAAGGACGACACCTCCGACTTCCTCACCTGGCTCAACCTCTGGCGCTACCTGCGCACCCAGCAGCGCGAGCTGTCGTCCAGCGCGTTCCGGCGGATGTGCAAGCGGGAGTACCTCAACTACCTCCGGGTCCGCGAGTGGCAGGACTTCGAGTCGCAGCTGCGCCAGGTCTGCAAGGAGATGAAGGTGCAGGTGGGCCGTCCGGCGGACACCCCCGACGCCGACGGCATCCACCAGGCGCTGCTGTCCGGGCTGCTGTCCCACGTCGGCGCGCTGCAGGAGCGCGAGTCCGGCGGACCGGGCCGACCGAAGGGGCCGCGCGGGCCCCGTGAGTACCTCGGCGCCCGGGGCACCCGCTTCGCGATCTTCCCCGGCAGCGCCCTGAAGGGGAAGAACCCGTCCTTCCTGATGGCGGGCGAGCTGGTGGAGACCTCGCGGCTCTGGGCGCGGCAGAACGCCGCCGTCCAGCCGGAGTGGGCCGAGCGGCTCGGCGCCCACCTGGTGAAGAGGACCTACTCCGAGCCGCACTGGTCGGCCAAGCGCGCCGCGGTCATGGCCTACGAGCGGGTGACGCTGTACGGCGTCCCGCTGGTGGCCGACCGGCTCGTGTCCTACGGCAAGGTCGACCCGGCGGTGTCCCGCGAGCTGTTCATCCGGCACGCCCTGGTCGAGGGGGAGTGGCGCACGCACCACCGGTTCTATGCCGAGAACCGCCGGCTGCTCGCCGAGGCCGAGGAGCTCGAGCACCGCGCCCGCCGCCGCGGCATCGTCGTCGACGAGCACACGCTGTTCGACTTCTACGACGCGCGGATCGGCGAGGAGGTCGTGTCGGGCGCGCACTTCGACCAGTGGTGGAAGCAGGCCCGCCGGCGGCAGCCAGAGCTGCTCACCTTCGACCCCGAGATGCTCACCCATGATGCGGCCGAGCCGGTGCGGGAGGCGGACTTCCCGACCCGGTGGGACGACGGCGGGCTGACCTTCCCGATCAGCTATCACTTCGAGCCGGGCGCCGCCGACGACGGGCTCACCATCGACGTGCCGGTCGCCACCCTCAACCGCGTCTCGGGCGAGGACTTCTCGTGGTTGGTGCCGGGGCTGCGCGAGGAGCTGGTCACGGCGCTGATCCGGTCGCTGCCCAAGCAGCTGCGGGTCCACTTCGTGCCGGCCCCCAACACCGCGCGGGCGTTCCTCACCGAGGTGCCGGCCGGCGAGGAGCCGCTGCTCGACGCCCTGGAGCGACACCTGCGGTCGACCACCGGCGTCGTCGTGCCCCGGGACGCCTGGGACTGGTCGAAGGTGCCCGAGCACCTGCGCCCCACCTTCCGGGTGGTCGACGACGCGGGGGCCGAGGCTGCCCGTGGCAAGGACCTGGAGCGGCTCAAGGAGCCGCTGCGACCCCAGTTCGCCGACGCGCTCGCGGAGGTGGCTGGCGACGCGGGGCTCAGCGCGACCGGTCAGGCGGACTGGACCTTCGGGACGGTCGCCGAGGAGCTCGTCGAGACCCGGGCCGGGCACCAGGTGGTGGCCTACCCCGCGCTCGTCGACGAGGGCGACACCGTGGGGCTGGCGGTCTTCGGCGCCGCCCGTGAGGCCGACGCCCGCCATCGCGTGGGGGTACGCCGGCTGGTGCTGCTCCGCCTTGGCGCCGCGCCGGTCCGCGCGGTCGCCGGCGGGCTCGACAATGCCGGCAAGCTGGCCCTGTCCGGGCCGCCGTACTCCTCGGTGGCGGAGCTGGTCGCCGACGTCGAGGCGGGGCTGGTGCTCGACCTGGTCGACGCCCGCCCCCCAGTGCGCACACCGGAGGCCTTCGCCGAGCTCCTCGCCGCCGCCGGCGCCGACCGGGCCTCGCGGCTCGCGGCCGCGGTGACCGACCTGGGGGTGGTGCTGACGCAGTGGCGCGTCGTCGAGCGGCTCCTCTCCGGGCGCACCGAGCTGGCCGAGCTGCCGGCCCGCACCGACATGGCGGCCCAGCTGGAGCGGCTGGTCCACCCGGGGTTCGTCGGCGAGGTGGGGGTCGCGCGCCTGCGCCACTACCGCCGCTACCTCGCCGCGCTGGAGCAGCGGCACGCCCGGCTCGCCGGCGAGGTGGCTCGCGACCGCGACCTGATGGCCCGGGTCGCCGACCTGCAGGCGGCCTACGACCACCAGCTCGCCGCGCTGCCCGCGGGCCAGCCCCCGCCGGACCACCTGCGCCGGGTGCGGTGGCTGCTCGAGGAGTACCGCGTCTCCCTGTGGGCCCAGCAGCTCGGCACCGACGGCAGCGTCAGCGACCAGCGCATCCGCAAGGCCCTCACCGGCTGATCCCGGGTAGTTGACTGCAAATCTGCTGCCGACACGCCGTGGAAGCAGCACATTTGCAGTCAACTACCGCCGTGGGGCGACCTAGGGTGGGCGGGTGAGCGGACGCCAGCACCACCGGCCGATGACGCCGGGCGACGGCTTCTTCGAGGCCGTCACCGACGAGGGCTCCGACCCGGCCGCGGTGCGGGAGCGGGCCGAGCAGGCCGCCCGGCTGCTGGTGCGCGGCGCCCACGACTCCGCCGACGCCGCCGTCGCCGAGCGGCTCGTCCACCTCGCCGAGACCGAGGGCCTGGAGACCTTGGCCGAGCTCTGGGCCGGCGCCCCCGCCGACTCCGTGGCCGGCTGCCTGTGGCGTCTCTACCTCCTCCGCTCCTGGGTGTACGCCGACCCGGTGGGCGTCGCCGAGCAGTACGAGGCGGGCCGCACCCGGGCCCCCGTCGCGCGCGTGGTGGCCGGGGTGGCCGACCCGCCGGGCCCCGACGAGCTGCGGGCGATGGTCGACCAGGTGCTGCGCGGCATCGTCACCGGCGACTTCGCCGACGTGC
>JAUILS010000305.1 GCA_030432975.1 Actinomycetes bacterium | reverse complement strand
AGGTCGAGCCCGCCGACCTCGGTGACGAACGACTCCCCGGCGTCGGCCTCCAGCGCCGCCCAGTCGGCGTACGCCTCGTGGGTGAGCCGGACGTAGGCCGGCGTGTGATAGCTGTGCCGCAGGATCCGGCTGGTGTCGTGGCTGGCGCCCCGGTCGTGCCCGAGCCGGAACCGCTCCAGCCCCACGACCCGGTGCCCGCCCTTCGCCAGGTGGTACGCCGTGGCGGAGCCCAGCGCGCCGAGCCCGACGACGGCGTAGTCCACCCGCTCGGCCATCAGCCGCCCTGCCGCGCCGTCGCCAGGTGGCAGGCGACGTGGTGGCCGGCGGTGTCGTCTGGCAGCACCGGCAGCGGCGAGCCGACACAGGCGGCCGCCACTCCCGCGGCCTCGGCCGCGCCGTCGGAGAGCGCGGGGCAGCGCGGGTGGAACCGGCACCCGCCGGGGATCCGCGTCGGGTCGGGGATCTCGCCGCTGAGCACGACCGGCTCGAGCTGCTCGATCTCCGGCACCACCGACAGCAGCGCCTGGGTGTAGGGATGGCGGGCGTTGGCCAGCACCTCCTCGGTGGGCCCGGACTCGACGACCCGGCCGAGGTACATCACGGCGATCCGGTCGGCGATGTTCCAGGCCAGCCCCAGGTCGTGGGTGACCACGAGGACCCCGAGCCCCATCTCCTCGCGCAGCGCCAGCAGCAGGGCCAGGATCTCGCCGCGGATCGAGGCGTCCAGGCTGGAGACCGGCTCGTCGGCGATGAGCAGCTCGGGCCGCAGCGCCAGGGCGCCGGCGATCAGCACCCGCTGTCGCTGGCCGCCCGACAGCTCGTGCGGGTAGCGCAGGAACAGCGACTCCGGCGGCCGCAGCCCGGCCGAGGAGAGCGCCGCGGCCACCAGCTGCGCCTCGGTGCGTCCCTCCGGGTCGGCGTCGACCAGGCCGTGCAGCCGTAGCCCTTCGGCGACGGAGTCGTAGACGGTGTGCCGCGGGTTGAGCGACGACGACGCGTCCTGGAGCACCATCTGGACCCGGCGGCGGAGCTCCTTCAGGCCGCGGCCCGAGTAGTCCAGGCCGGCGCCGTCCCAGCTGACCCGGCCCGCGACGGGCCGCTCCAGCCCGATCAGGGTCCGCGCCAGGGTCGTCTTGCCCGACCCCGACTCCCCGACCAGGGCGAGGATCTCGCCCGGGCGGACGCGCACGTCGACGCCGTCGAGGGCCCGGGCCACCGCACCGGAGCGGGTGGTGAACTCGACGACCACGCCGTCGGCCTCCAGGGCGGGACGGTCGGTGTCGGGCGTCTCGACCGGGGCGCTCACGGCTCCCCCACCCGCCAGCAGGCGGCGCGTCGGCCGCCCCCGTGGTCGGCGAGCTCGGGCACCTCCAGTGAGCAGGCGTCGACCGCGCGCGGGCAGCGCGGTGCGAACGAGCAGCCGGGCGGCAGCGCCGCCGGGTCCGGCGGGTCACCGGGCAGGCCGGCGGGTGCGAACCGGGCCCGCGGGTCGCCGACCTTCGGGAACGCCGCGGAGAGCGCGGCCGCGTAGGGGTGCAGCGGGGTGTCGAACACGGCGTTCGCGGGTCCGACCTCGACGACGCGGCCGGCGTACATCACCACGATGCGGTCGCACAGCCCGGCCAGCACCGACAGGTCGTGGCTGATGATCAGCATCCCCACGCCGAGGTCGCGCACCAGCCCGCTCAGCAGGTCGAGCACCTGCGCCTGCACCATGACGTCGAGCGCGGTGGTCGGCTCGTCGGCGACGATCAGCGACGGCCGGCAGGCCAGCGCCATCGCGATCATGATCCGCTGCTTCTGCCCGCCGGAGAGCTGGTGCGGGTACGCCGCCGCGCGCTGACGCGGCAGCCCCACCTGCTCCAGCAGGTCGCCCACCCGGCTCTGCACCTCGTCGTCGGAGACGTCGGGCTCGTGGGTGGTGATCGCCTCGCCGATCTGGCGGCTGATCCGGTGGACGGGGTTGAGCGAGTGCAGCGCGCCCTGGAAGACGATCGACGCCTCGCCCCAGCGCAGCGCCCGGAGGTCGCCCCAGCGCATGGTGAGCACGTCGGCCCCGTCGACCAGCACCTCGCCGGTGACCGTGGCCGAGGTGGGCTGCAGCCGCAGGATGGTGCTGGCCAGCGTGGACTTGCCGCAGCCCGACTCCCCGGCCAGGCCGACGATCTCGCCACGGGCGACGTCGAGGTCGACCTGGCGCACCGCGGGGACCTCGCGGTCGTGGGCGCGATAGGTCAGCGAGACCCCGCGCATGCTGAGCAGTGTCGTCGTCATCGGCGCGCCTTGAGTCGGGGGTTGACCACGTCTTCCAGCGCCTGGCCGATCAGCGTGAACGACAGCACCACGAGGATCACGCAGATGCCGGGCGGGAGGAAGAACCACCAGGACCCGGTGGTGATCGCGCCGACGCTGTAGGCCTGGTCGAGCATCGTGCCCCACGACACCCGGGTCGGGTCGCCGAGCCCGAGGAAGCTGAGCGTGGTCTCGGTGAGGATCGCGATCGCGACGGTCAGCGTGGTGTTGGCGAAGACCATCGGCATCACGTTGGGCAGGATGTGACGCCCGATCTGGTGCCTCTGGCCGGCGCCGAGGACGCGGGCCCGCTCGAGGTAGGGGCGCTCCTTGATCGACAGCGTCTGGCTGCGGATCAGCAGGGCCGTCGCCGGCCACGAGGTGATGCCGATGACCAGGATGATGTTGAACAGCGACCGTCCGAGCACCGTCGCCAGCACGATCGCCAGCGGCAGGAACGGGATCACCAGGAACCACTCCGTGATCCGGAACAGCAGGGCGCCGAGCCAGCCCTCGAAGTAGCCCGACAGCAGCCCGACCAGGGTGCCGATCACCATCGAGATCACGGTCG
>JAUILS010000304.1 GCA_030432975.1 Actinomycetes bacterium | reverse complement strand
CCGCCAGCGAGCTGACGCCGACGATGTGCACGTCGTTGTCGACGGCCTGCTGGGCGACCTCCTCCGGGGTGGAGAACAGCGGGCCCACGTCGACGTCGAAGCCGAGGTCGGCGAACGCCGTGACCACGACCTTCTGGCCGCGGTCGTGGCCGTCCTGGCCCATCTTGGCGACCAGGATCCGCGGCCGGCGGCCCTCCTCGGCCTCGAACGCCGCGGTCTCGCGCAGCACCTCGGCGAGGTCGGTGTCGGGAGAGTCGTCGCCGTCGGCGGCCGTGGAGCGGTACACCCCCGAGATGGTACGGATCACGGCCTGGTGCCGCCCGTAGACCTTCTCCAGCGCCTCGGAGATCTCGCCCACCGTCGCCTTCGCCCGGGCGGCCTCGACGGCCAGCGCCAGGAGGTTGTCGTCGAGGGTGCCGTCGCGCGAGGGCTCACGGCCGGCGGCCGTCGTCAGCGCCTCGAGCGAGCGCCGAACGTCGTCGGCGTCGCGCTCGGCGCGCAGCCGCTCCAGCTTGGCGATCTGCTGGCGGTAGACCTCGTCGTTGTCGACCTTGAGCACGTCGAGCGGCTCCTCGTGGTCGAGCCGGTAGGTGTTGACGCCGATCACCTGCTGCTGCCCCGAGTCGATCCGGGCCTGCGTGCGAGCCGCGGCCTCCTCGATGCGCATCTTGGGCAGACCCTGCTCGATGGCCTTGGCCATGCCACCCGCGTCCTCGGCCTCGGTGATGTGCGCCCAGGCGCGCTCGGCGAGGTCGTGGGTGAGCCGCTCGACGTAGTAGCTGCCGGCCCACGGGTCGATGGTGTGGGTGGTGCCGCTCTCCTGCTGGAGCAGCAGCTGGGTGTTGCGCGCGATCCGGGCCGAGAAGTCGGTGGGCAGCGCGATCGCCTCGTCCAGGGCGTTGGTGTGCAGCGACTGGGTGTGGCCCTGCGTGGCCGCCATCGCCTCGATGCAGGTGCGGGCCGCGTTGTTGAAGACGTCCTGCGCGGTGAGCGACCAACCGCTGGTCTGGCTGTGCGTGCGCAGCGACAGCGACTTGGGGTTCTTCGGGTCGAACTGGCGCACCAGCCGCGCCCACAGGGCCCGGCCTGCGCGCATCTTGGCGACCTCCATGAAGAAGTTCATGCCGATCGCCCAGAAGAAGCTCAGCCGGGGCGCGAAGGCGTCGATGTCGAGGCCGGCGTCCAGGCCGGCGCGGATGTACTCGACGCCGTCGGCCAGCGTGTAGGCCAGCTCGAGGTCGGCGGTCGCCCCGGCCTCCTGGATGTGGTAGCCGGAGATCGAGATCGAGTTGAAGCGCGGCATCCGGGCGGCGGTGTAGGCGAAGATGTCGGAGGTGATCCGCATGCTCGGCGCCGGCGGGTAGATGTAGGTGTTGCGGACCATGAACTCCTTGAGGATGTCGTTCTGGATGGTCCCGGCCAGCTGCTCGGGCTTCACCCCCTGCTCCTCGGCCGCCACGATGTAGAGCGCCATGATCGGCAGCACCGCGCCGTTCATGGTCATGCTGACGCTCATCCGGTCCAGCGGGATCCCGTCGAAGAGGGTCCGCGCGTCATAGATCGAGTCGATGGCCACGCCCGCCATGCCGACGTCGCCCCGCACCCGCGGGTGGTCGGAGTCGTAGCCGCGGTGGGTCGCCAGGTCGAACGCGACGCTGAGGCCCTTCTGGCCGGCCGCCAGGTTGCGCCGGTAGAACGCGTTCGACTCCTCGGCGGTCGAAAAGCCGGCGTACTGCCGGATGGTCCACGGCTGCGTGGTGTACATCGTCGGGTAGGGCCCGCGGAGGAACGGGCTCAGCCCCGGCCAGGTGTCCAGCGCGTCGAGGCCCTCGAGGTGCTCCGGGCCGTAGACCGGCAGGATGTCGATGCCTTCGGGGCTGTGCCAGGGGGTGGCGGGGCTGTTGCTGTTTGGGTCCAAACAACGGGATTCCGGGGCGGAAACCTGTCGTTCCTGCACATTCGCGGCCTCCGGGGAGGCGGCGTCGTTAGCCACCAGCGGCAGGTCGGCGAAGCTCTCGGGGATGCTCATCGGGCCACCTCCAGGGCCTCGCGGGTGCGGGTCAGGAACGCCACGGCGTCCTCGCCGACCGCGCAGAAGTCGTCGACCAGGTCGGGCGGGACGCTCGACTCGCCGGGCTTGCCGGCCAGCACCACGCGCACCGCGCCGGCCTCGCGGAGAGCCGCCACCAGGGCCGACCCCCAGTCGGCGTACGCCGGGTCGGGTCCGGCCAGGCAGACCACCGGCTGGCCGGCGTACGCCGCCACCACGTCGTCGACCCCGGCCGTCGCGCCGGCCACCTCGACGCCCACCCCGCCCGCGGCCAGCAGGTTGGTCGCAAACAGCGCCCGCGGCGAGTGGGCCGCGATCGACCCCATCGTCGCGAGGAACACCGGCGCGGCCGCGGGGGCGTCGCGCATCGCTTCGTACGCCGCGCCGTAGCGTCGTACGGGGTCGGGCCCGCCCGGTCGCTCGGGCAGGGTCTCGGCGAGGTTGGGGAACTCGCTGACGCCGGTCAGCGGCCGCTTCCGCGTCGCCACCTCGCGATCGCGCAGGGTCACCACCTCGTCGATCCGGGCCGGCAGCGAGCCGTCGGCCCACGCGGCGGCGACGCCCCCCGAGGCCTCGATCCGCTGCAGCTCCGCCCAGGCGGCGGCGGCGAGGTCGTCGGTGAGCCGCTCGACGGCGTAGGCCCCGCCGCCGGGGTCGGCGACCGCCGCGACGTGGGACTCCGCGATCAGCAGCGAGGAGATGTTGCGGGCCAGCCGGCGGCCGAAGGCGTCCGGCTCGCCGAGCGGGCTGTCGAACGGCAGCACCGTCACGGCGTCCGCGCCGCCCACGCCCGCGGCGAACGCGGCGACGGTGGT
>JAUILS010000303.1 GCA_030432975.1 Actinomycetes bacterium | reverse complement strand
ACGGCTGGGAGATCCGCTGGCGCAACGCGGTCGAGGTCGGCGACCTGTTCTCGACGGGCCAGGTGCTCGAGCCGTCGATCGGCCTGAAGCAGACGCTGCTGGCGGTCAAGGACGCCTACTACGCCGCCCGCGCCGAGGGCCGCGCCGTCGGCATCGGCTGCGGCATCAAGAACAGCGGCATCGGCAACGGCGCGGCCGAGTGGGGCAAGGCGCGCCTGGTGGTCGAGGCCGACGGCACGGTGTCGCTGTACAACGGCTACACCGAGATGGGCCAGGGGCTGCTGACGGTGCTGACGCAGTGCGCCGTCGAGGTGACCGGCCTGCCCGCCGCGGTCTTCCGCCCCAAGGTGGACTCGACCTTCGCCCTGGGCTGCGGCCAGACGACCGGCTCGCGCGCGACGCTGTTCGGCGGGCGCGCGGTGAAGAGCGCGGCGGAGAAGCTGAGGGCCGAGCTGGACGCGGGCAAGACCCTGGCCGACCTGGCCGGCTCGGTCTTCGGCGCCGAGGTGCTGGTGGACGACACGACCGCGCCCGGCAAGGCCAACGGCAAGATCAAGACGCACACCGCCTTCGGCCTGGCGACCCAGGTCTGCATCCTGGACGCCGACGGGCGCGTCGATCGATTCCTGGCCGCCCACGACGTCGGCCGCGCCGTGAACCCCGCGCTGTGCGAGGGTCAGATCGAGGGCTCGGTCCACATGGGCCTGGGCTACGCCCTGACCGAGGACCTGCCCTGCGAGGACGGCTGGCCGGTGACGTACAAGCTGCGCGACATCGGCGTGCTGCGCGCGCGCGACATGCCCGCGGTCGAGGTCTTCCTGGTCGAGGACCCCGAGCCCGAGGGCCCCTTCGGCGCCAAGGGCGTCGGCGAGATCGGCCTGGTGCCGACCGCCGGCGCGGTGGCCGGCGCGCTGCACGCCTTCGACGGCGAGCGCCGCTTCCGCCTGCCGATGAAGGACTCGCCCGCCGCGCGGGCCATGAGCGTCGGCCGCATCCGGCGGCGCGACGCCGCTCGCACGTGAGGGCGCACGTGAGGCCGGACGGGAGGAGCGCGACGCGGTGACCGACTCGCCCGAGCCCCCCGCCTCTCAGGGCTACGTCAACGCCCACACGCACCTGTACTCGGGCCTGGCGCCCTTCGGCATGCCCGAGCTGGACCCGCCGCCGAAGAGCTTCCTCGAGATCCTCGAGCGCCGCTGGTGGAAGCTCGACCGCGCCCTGGACCACGACATCCTGCGCGCCGCCGCGCGCTACTACGTGGCCGAGGCCCTGCTGGCCGGCACGACCGGCCTGATCGACCACCACGAGTCGCCCGACGCGATCGAGGGGAGCCTCGACGTCCTGGCCGACGCCTGCCAGGAGCTCGGCATGCGCGCCGTGCTCTGCTACGGCGCCACCGAGCGCAACGGCGGCCGCGACGAGGCCCGCGCCGGCCTCGAGGAATGCCGCCGGTTCATCGTCACGAACGAGCGCCCCCTCGTCCGCGGCGTCGTCGGCCTGCACGCCCCGTTCACCGTCTCCGACGACACCCTGCGCGAGGCCGGCGCCCTGGCCCGCGAGCTCGACACGGTCGTCCACCTGCACGTCGCCGAGGACGTGATCGACGTCGACGACGCCCGCCGCCGCGGCCACGACGGCGTCCTCGCCCGCCTGCTCACCTGCGACGCCCTCCCCCCCGGCTCCATCCTGGCCCACGGCGTCCACCTCACCCCCGACGAGGTCTCCGAGTGCGCCGCCCGCGACCTCTGGCTCGTCCAGAACCCCCGCTCCAACCTCGCCAACGCCGTCGGCTACCCCCGCGCCCTCTCCCGCTCCTCCAAGGTCGCCCTCGGCACCGACGGCTTCCCCGCCGACATGATCGACGAGGCCGAGATGCTGATCCTGCAGTCCGCGGCGCACGGGGAGCCCCCGCGATCTTCCGCCGCTCGTCTCGCGGCGGGTCACGACCTGTTCGCCGAGTTGATCCCGGACGCTTCGCTGACGACCGAAGTCACCCTCGGTCACGTCCGGGTCGACGGGCGCGACATAGTGGCCGACAATCGCCTGCTCACGGGTGATCCCGAGGTCTTGTGCGAAGAGGCGCGCGAGGTCGCGGCGGCCCTGTGGGACTGACAGCTCCATCCACGCATCGGCCGGAGCCCTCCGCAGTGTCCTCACGAATCAAGGCAAGGGACATGCGCCTAACCAGGGACTGCCTGCAGGCCCTCGCCGACGGGGCCTTCGTTCCTGAGCGGGAGTTCCAGACCGTGATGCCCTGTTCCCGCGACGACCTGCGCTCCTTGGTCGGCTGCTGGTCCGCCGCGGACCTGTCCAGCGGTGAGCTGATTGAGGCTGTCGTCAGCGCCGTGGGCTACCTCCGCGGCCATGCGCACGAGATCGACCTGGAATCGAGCTCGGATCGGCTTCGTGCATCTGACCTGGACCGACTCCTGCGTACGTGGCAGCTCTGGCAGAGCCTCCACGGCTGGTTCGACGTCGACGACGGTTCGCTGCCCGAGTTCCGGTTGGCGTATCGAGACCGGGCCGGCATCCAGGCGAGCTTCGATCTCCTGCGAGCTCGCGCCCACCCGCTGCCGGCCGAGCGTCTGATCGTCTACGAGGTGTACATCCCACGTGGTACCTGGGCCGGGTGGCCACCGCACCGTCACGACGGCGACGACGGCGCCCCGTACCTCGAGGAGACGTATTACTTCCGACTCGACCGGACCGAGGGGTACGTGCTGCACCGCAACTTCAACGACGGCGCGGCACCCGACGGCGAGCCGGCCGATTTCGACGAGGTCTCGGTGGCCCACGACGGCGACCTGGTGCTGGTGCCGATGGGATACCACACCACCGTGTGCTCGCCGGGCTCGAACATGTACTTCCTCAACTAC
>JAUILS010000059.1 GCA_030432975.1 Actinomycetes bacterium | reverse complement strand
CGTCGTCGAGGGCCTCTACGCCCCCGACGTCTCGCCGCTGACCATGCTGGCGGCGGAGGAGGGCGTGCGCGCCCTCGCGGCCGGGCTGCCGGCGGTGGTCGCCGACCCGACGGCCCTGGGGGGCCGCTCCGACACGCTCTACGGCGCCTGGCTGGCCGGGTCGGTGCTCGGCGGCAGCCGGATGGGGGTCCACCACAGCGTCTGCCACGTCCTGGGCGGCACCTGGCAGCTCCCGCACGCCGAGACCCACAGCGCGGTGCTGTCGCACGCGACCGCGTTCAACGCCCAGGCCGCCCCCGAGGCGATGGCCCGCGTGAGCCGGGCCCTGGAGGCCGCCGGCCGCCCGGCGACGTCGGCCGCGGCCGGCCTGTGGGACCTCGCCCGCGACCTGGGCGCCCCCACCTCGCTCGGCGCCCTCGGCTGGTCGGCGGACTCGGTGGCCGAGGCGGCCCGCCTCGTGGTCGAGGCGGCGCCGGTCAACCCGCGCCCGCTCGACCAGGCGGGGCTGGAGCAGCTGCTGAATGCGGCGCTCGTCGGTGCTCGGCCGGCTTGACGCCCGTCCGGGGCCGGGGTTCGGGACTCACGTGAGCTGCCGTTCGCGGGCGGCTCGGCGGGCGCCGACCAGTCGGGGCGTGGCCGAGCGCGGTCCCCTTGCGGCCAGGTGCCGCTACCGATACGTTCGAGGACACCCCATGAGGAGCTCACCATGACTGTAGCAGCACAGCGCGCGGTAGCAGCCCTGAACGATCCCGACAACCTCGCACGGTGGCAGGCCGATCCCCTTGCCTACCTGGAGTCCTTCGGATCCGACTTCAGTACGGTCGACCCGACGTATCTCGCGCAGTACCGCACCGTCATCTCCGGTCTGGACGTCGGTGGACTCGGTGACCTCGACACGACGAACGATGCGTCCGAGGCCATCTTCCAGCGCTCACCGGTCGGGTGTGCCGCCTGTCAGATCACCATCGGCGCCACGGTGACGGCAATGGCGGCGGTCGCTGTGGCCGCGCTCATAGCCTCGGACGGGGCGGCGGCCCCGGCCGAACCCGCGATCGAGGCTGCAGGGGGTGCCGCGGTCGCCGCCGAGACGGGACTAGCGCCCGCCCAGGTCGCTGCGATCTTCGCCAAGGCGTTCGCGGCGGCCGGGGCCGCTGGCATCGTTGCCGAGGTGCTCCCGTTGCTTTGCCAGGCCGCTGGGGCCTGTTGACAAGACTCACCGCCCCGCCGGCGCGCTGAAGTCGGCGGGGCGGTGGCGTCGCGGACCGCATCGAGACGACCGTCCACCCGGACGGTGACTCGCCGTGGCGTTCGCCGAGGCTACGATGCCGCCTACCCGGAGCGGGCGTCCATAAGGCCCAGCGCTGCGTCCCGGTCGGACTGCAGACACAGGGCGAGCGCGACCTCGCCGCCGCCCATGGAGAGCCCACGAGCGTCGGTGAGGTCGAGATCGGGCAGCACCGGTCGAAGTCGCCCGCGGCGTCGTCGTCGCTCGGCTAGGAGGAGCCGAAGCCGCAGCGTTCGTAGGTCAGCACGCGGTAGCCGACAGCGCGGAGGGGACCGACCTGCTCCGACGTCGAGGTGCCCGAGAGTGCCCAGCCGTGGATCAGCACGACGGGTCGCCCGTCGCCGCCGTGGTCGTCGATGCGCAGGGCCGGTCGGCCATGTCGTCTCCGTCGGTCGGGGTCGGTCGTCGGGCGCTACCCCTCCCAGCGGCCGTCAGGCCCGGCCCTGTCGACGACGGGGTCAGCGCTCGTGGTCGCCGAGGAACGCGTAGACCGCGTGGGCGGCGAGGCCGACACCCCAGAACATCGCGACCCAGTAGGCCCAGTCGAGGCCGGCGATCGCGCCGTCCCCGGTGCCGGCTCTGACGTCGAGCACCACCATCAGGCCGATCACGAAGACGAAGACCACCAGGTGGTAGAAGAAGTCGCGCACCGCCGTGCGGTGCTGGTCCACGTGGTGCGGGACAGGATCGATGCGCGTCATGACCCGTCACTCCCTTCCCGTCCACGCTAGCCCCTTCTGCGCTGCCTCGCCGTCGCCCTCGTCACAGAGCCTTGGCGACGGGGCCGGCGGGGAGTAGGTGTGGACGGAGGAGCTCCGGAAGGAGGCCGGTCATGTGGTCGGACCGGGCAGTCGCCCGCAGCACAGGAGTCCTGTTCATCGTCGCGTCCGCGGCCGCGATCGTCGGAGGCACGCTCGCCCTGCCGGCGACCGACGGCACGCCGCTGTCCGAGGTGTCGCGAGGGCAGGTGGTCACCGGCGCGGTGGTCGAGGTGGTGCTCGCCCTGTCAGTGGTCGCGATCGCCGTCACGCTCTATCCCGTGCTGCGGCGTACCGACGAAGGCATGGCCCTGGGCTACGTCGCGGTCCGCACGCTGGAGGCCGTCTTCGTCCTGGTCGGCGTGCTGAGCGTGCTCGTCGTCGTGTCCCCGGAGCTCGGTACGTCCCTCGCCGCGGACCCGCGGCACGGGGCGCTGGTCGACCTTCGTGAGTGGAGCTTCACCCTCGGGCCGGTGCTGGTCTTCTCGGTCTCGGCGGTGCTGCTCAACGTCCTGCTGCTGCGCGGGTCGCTGGTGCCCGGCTGGCTGGCCTGGTGGGGCCTGCTCGGCGGGGCACTCCTGCTGGTCCGCGGGGTCGTCGAGATGTACGACGCCTCGATGGCCGTTGCCGTCCAGGGGCTGATGGCCGCCCCCATCGGGCTGCAGGAGATGGTGCTGGCGATCTGGCTGATCGTGCGGGGCTTCACGCACGCCACTCGCCACGAGGACGCCCCGAGCGTGCCGGCGTCGGCGGGCGTGCGCTAGGTGCGCCCGACGGCCGCGCTCAGCGGGTCGGCGTCGGGTGGTGCGGGTGGTCGTGCGTCAGGTCGTGCACGGCGCCGGCGATGAGTCGTCCGGTCGTGACGAGGATCCCGATCACGCTGCCGACGATCGCGATGACCAGCAGGATGCGGGCCACCGTGTCCCACGCCGCGCCGGCGCCGAAGTCGAACGGGAAGACCTGCCACAGGCGCACCGCCGCAGCCAGCCCGACTGCCGTGGTGACGATGTCGCCGACGGCCTTGAACCACGGCGGGTCCGCGACGAGGAAGGCCAGGTTGGCCACGACTCCGGCGACGACCGAGGCGTTGACGATCCCGAGCACCTGCTCGGTGTCGTCGGTCAGGAACGGCACCGCCTCCCAGCCCGGCCAGCGGTTGACCACGACGAGGATCGCGACGTTGACGAGGACGGCAACGGTGTAGCCGAAGCGGCGGCTCGCCCGCCCGGGTCGCTTCTCACGTGCCATCGCGGGCCCCGGTGAGGAAAGCCACGCAGGTGGCCATGGTGGCCAGCCGCGGGTAGTCGGCCTCCGCGATCGGGACGCCGGTGCGGCTGGCGAGGGTCTCGGCGAAGCCGAGGAAGTCGAGCGAGTCGAGCTCGAACTCGCCGCGGAGCGGGGTGTCGTCGTCGACGTAGTCGAAGTCGGCGTCGGGCACGACGTGCCGGACGGCGGCCTGCACCGCCTCGCGGGCGGCGTCGGCGGTGGGTCTGGTCGTTGGGGTGCTCATAGCTCCTCCGGGTGCTGTAGGAGATCGTCGATGGTCGCGAGGAAGCGGCCGCCGGTGAAGCCGTCGGTGGCCCGGTGGTCGGCCGCGAGGGTCAGCGTGGTGAGAGGGCGGACGCCGAGCAGCCCGTCGACCGACCAGGGCCGCTCCACGACCCGGCCGAAGCCGACCAGCGCCACCTGCGGCGGGTAGATCACGCCGTAGACCGACTCCACGCCCTGCTCGCCCAGGTTGGTCACGGTGAGCGTCGGGTCGGCCATCTCCGAGCCGCGCAACCGGCCGGCCCGGGCACGGGTCACCAGGTCGCGCATCGCGGCCATCGTCTCGGTCACGGTCAGCCGGTCGGCATCGTGGATCGCCGGGGCCACCAGCCCTCCGCCGCGGAGCGAGACGGCGACGCCGAGGTGGACCCCGCTCCCGGGGACGAAGGCGTCGTCGACCCAGAACCCGTTCAGCGCCGGGTGCCGAGCGGTCGCGAGCGCGGTCGCCCGCAGCAGCAGCGCCGCGGGCACCAGCCGCTCGGCGATCGGCAGCCCGGCGTTCTGCTCGCGCATCCACGCCAGGGCGTCGGTGAGATCGACGGTCGTCGTCAGGTAGTAGTGCGGGATCTCGCGCTTCGACCGAGCCATCAGCCGGGCGATCGTCTCGCGCATGGTCTGCGCGCGGGTGGCGGCCGCGGTGGGCCGCGGCGCCCCGGTGGGTGGTGGGGCGCCGGGTGGTGGCGCCGGGGGTGGTGGGGCTTGGGCGGCGGGAGCAGGCGCCGCGATGGCGGCCGCCCGGACGTCGCTCGCGCGCACGGTCTCGCCGTCGTGCGGGGTGACCGCCGCCGGGTCGACGCCCATCTCGCGCGCCAGCTTGCGGGCGTACGGCGTCACGCGCGGGCGACCCGCGCCGCGGGCGGCCGGGGTCGTCGCGGGGGCAGCTTCGGGGACGGTCGAGGGGGTGGGCGGAGCGGCGGGTGCGGCGGCCTCGACGTCCTCCCGGGTGATCTCACCGCCGGGGCCGGTGCCCGCGACGGAGGCCAGGTCGACGCCGAGCTCGCGGGCCCGGCGACGGGCCAGCGGCGAGTGCACCACCGGCTGGTGACCCGTCGTCGCCGCGGGCTCCTGCGCGGCCACCTCGGCGGGCTCGGGAGTCGGCTCCGGCTCCGGCGCCGGCTCCGGCGCGGGGGCGGGCGCCGCCGCGCCGACCGGGCCCAGGTGGGCCAGCACGGTCCCGACGGGCACCTCCGAGCCGACCCGCACGACCAGGTCGACGACCACGCCGTCGGCGAAGGTCTCGACCTCGACCGCGGCCTTGGAGGTGTCGACGACGGCCATCGGGTCGCCCTTGTGCACGACGTCGCCGGGGGCGACCAGCCACTCCAGGACGGTGCCCCGTTCCATGTCGGCCCCCAACGAGGGCATGGTGAAGTCGCTCATGGCTGCTCGCCCAGGGTCCGGTGCGCCGCGGCGACGATGTCACGCACCTGGGGCAGCGCCTCCTCCTCCAGGTGCTGGGCGTAGGGGATCGGCACCTCCTCGGTGCAGACCCGCTCGACCGGCGCGTCGAGGTCGTAGAACGCCTGCTCGGTGATCCGGGCGCTCAGCTCCGCGGACAGGCTCCCCGACCGCCAGCCCTCGTCGACGATGACGGCTCGATGGGTGCGGGTGACCGACCCGAGGTAGGTCGCGTCGTCCAGCGGTCGCAGCGTGCGCAGGTCGACGACCTCGGCGCTCACGCCGGCGCCGGCCAGCTCCTCGGCCGCCTCGAGCGTGCGGCCGAGCGTGCCGCCGTAGGTGATCAGCGTCAGGTCGTCACCGGGCCGTCGCACGGCCGCGTGGTCGAGGTCCACCGGGCCCGCGTCGGCGGCGATCTCACCGGCCAGGTTGTAGAGCGAGCCGTGCTCGAAGACCAGCACCGGGTCGGGGTCCTCCAGCGCCGTCCAGAGCATGCCGCGGGCGTCCTCGAGGGTCGCGGGCGTCACGATCCGGAGCCCGGGGATGTGGGCGTACCACCCCTCGAGGCTGTGGCTGTGCTGGGCGGCGAGCTGCCGTCCGGCGCCGGTGGTCATCCGGATCACCAGCGGGACGGCGTACTGCCCGCCGGACATGTGCTGCAGGGAGGCTGCGGTGTTCATGATCTGGTCGAGCGCCAGCAGGCTGAAGTTGACCGTCATCACCTCGACGATGGGGCGTAGCCCGCCGATCGCCGCCCCGATGCCGGCGCCGACGAAGGCGCTCTCGGACAGCGGGGTGTCGCGGATGCGCTCCGGGCCGAAGTCCTCCAGCAGCCCGAGGCTGACGCCGAAGCAGCCGCCGTAGGCGCCGACGTCCTCGCCCATCAGGAACACCCGCTCGTCGCGCTGCAGTGCCTCGCGGATCGCCTCGCGCAGCGCCTCGCGGTAGGTCGTCTTCACCATCGTGGCGGTCATCACGTCACCTCCGCAGGGGTCCGGTCGCTGTGGACGAAGCGGGTCAGGTCCTCGACCGGCTCGAGAGGCGCCTGCTCGGCGTGCTCCACCGCAGCGGCGATCTCGGCGGCGACCTCCTTCTCCAGGGTCGCCAGCTGCCGGTCGGTGAGCCGGCCTTCACTCGTCATCAGCTCGGCGAGCGCGGTGACCGGGTCGTGGGTCTTCTCCTCGGCCACCTCGGCCTTGGGCCGGTAGCGGTCGGGGTCGTACATCGAGTGCGCCCGGAAGCGGTAGGTGCGAACCTCCAGGAAGTGCGGCCCGCCGCCGTGCCGGATGGCCTCGACGGCCTGCCGGGCGGACTCCTCGACCGCGCGCACGTCCATCCCGTCGACCGCCCAGGCGGCCATGCCGTACGACGACGCGCGCAGCGCGATGTCGGTCCGCGCGTGCTCGTGGGCCAGCGAGGTGCCCATCGCGTAGCGGTTGTTCTCGCAGACGAAGAGCACCGGCAGGTGCCACAGCGCCGCGAGGTTGAGCGACTCGTGGAACTCACCCTCGGCCGCCGCGCCCTCGCCGAAGAAGCACGCGGTCACGCGCGGCCGCCCGGCCAGATGGTCGGCGAGCCCGAGGCCCACCGCGAGCGGCAGCCCCCCGCCGACGATCGCGTTGCCGCCGACGAACCGGGTGTCGGCGTGGAACAGATGCATCGACCCGCCTCGGCCCCGGCTGCAGCCGGTCTGCCGGCCGAACATCTCGGCCATCAGCGCGTCCATCGGGACGCCGCGCGCCAGCGCGTGCCCGTGCTCGCGGTAGGTCGACACCACGGCGTCGTCGGGCTCCAGCACCGACATCACCCCGGTCGCGACGGCCTCCTCGCCGACGTACAGGTGCAGGAAGCCGCGGATCTTGGTGGCGCTGTAGAGCTCGGCGCAGGCCTCCTCGAAGCGGCGGATCCGCAGCATCGTGCGCAGCAGCTCGCGCTCGTGCTCGGCCGCGGGGTCGGCCTTGGCCGGGGTACGCCGTCGCGCGGCCATCAGGACTCAGCCCCCTCCAGGGTCGACACGTCGCCCTCGGGGAGCCCGAGCTCGCGCGCCTTCAGCAGCCGCCGCATCACCTTGCCGCTGCGGGTGTGGGGGAGGTGCTGGTCGAAGGCGATCTCCTTGGGAGCCAGGCCGCCCAGCTTCTTGCGGCCGAAGGCCAGCAGCTCGCCGCGCAGCTCCTCGGTCGGCTCCCACTCCGAGCGCAGCGTGACGAACGCCTTGACGATCTCGCCGGCCAGCTCGTCGGGCTTGCCGATCACGCCGGCCTCGACGACCGCCGGGTGCTCCATCAGCGCGGTCTCGACCTCGAACGGGCCGACCAGGTGCCCGGCCGACTTGATGACGTCGTCGGCCCGGCCGACGAACCAGACGTAGCCGTCGGCGTCCACCGTGGCGAGGTCGCCGGAGAGGTAGAACCCGTCGGCGAAGCAGGAGCGGTAGCGCTCCTCCTCACCGAGGTAGCCACGGAACATCGACGGCCAGCCGGCCCGCAGCGCGAGCTCGCCGACCTCATCGACGCCGGCGGGGGTGACCTTCCCGTCGGTTCGGTCGGCCCGGCCGTCCTCGCCGCGGACCAGCACGGCGGCCTCGATGCCCGGCATCGGCCGGCCCATCGACCCGGGCCGCACCTCGGCGCCGCGGTAGTTGCTGATCATGATCGCGCCGGTCTCGGTCTGCCACCAGTTGTCGTGGATCGGCAGGCCGTAGGCCTCCTCGCCCCAGACGACCACCTCGGGGTTCAGGGCCTCGCCCACGCTGGCGATGTGGCGCAGCGCGCCGAGGTCGTAGTCCTGGGCCAGCGCCGCGCCGGAGCGCATCAGCATCCGGAGCGCCGTCGGGGCGGTGTACCAGACGTTGACCCGCTGCTCGGCGAGGATGCCGTACCAGACCCGCGGGTCGTACTCGCCGGCGTACGTCACCAGCGTGACGCCGTGGGTGAGCGGCGCGATGATGCCGTACGACGTGCCGGTCACCCAGCCCGGGTCGGCGGTGCACCAGAAGATGTCGCCGCGGTGCAGGTCGAGGGCGTAGCGCCCGGTCACGTGGTGGGCGAGCACCGCCTGGTGCACGTGGATGGCGCCCTTCGGCGTGCCCGTGGTGCCGCTGGTGAAGTGCAGCAGCGCCCGGTCCTCGGGGTCGGTCGGCGGGATCTCGAAGGTGTCCGGCTGGGCCGCCAGCTCGGCGGTGAGGTCCAGGGTGCCCTCCATCGGACGACCGACGAGCAGCACGTGCTCGAGGTGCGGCAGGTCCGCGCGCATCGCCGCGACCTTGCGGCGATAGAGGCTTGGCGTGGTGACCAACACCTTGGCCTCGCCGAGGGAGAGGCGCTGCCGGATCGGCTCGGGGCCGAAGGAGGAGAACAGCGGTGAGAAGACGCTGCGGTTCTTGAGCGTTCCGAGCGCGGTGACGTACTGCTCGACCTGGCGGCCCAGCAGCGACATCACCCGGTCGCCGGGGCCGACGCCCAACGACCGGAGCAGATGGGCGAAGCGGCTGGTGGCGCCGCTCAGGTCGGCGTAGGTGTGCCGCGTCGTCCCGCCGGTCTCGTCCACGCAGATCAGCGCGACGTCGTCCCCGTGCCCGGCCGCCACGTGGGCGTCCAGGGCGACGTGGGCGATGTTGAGCCCTCCGGAGGGGAGTCTCGGCAGCGTCGCCGCCGCCTGCTCCCACGAGAACGCCTGGCGTTCGAGGTCGTAGTCGAACCGTTCGGCCATCACCATCACGACCCTTCTCCGCCCATCGTGCTCCCGGCCCTGGGGCGGGCTCAAGCAACCGTCGCCGTCATCACATCGGCGGGCGGGAAGGGGTGACGCGGGCCCGGGCGGCGCGCGCGGGGCCGGGGCGGCTAGCCCTCGAGCGGCAGCTCGGACTGCCAGGTGTCGACCGGCTGGTGGGCGGCCGCGTGGACGGCCTCGGCGACCCTGGCCGGGGTGAACCGGCCGTCCGCGGACAGGCTGCCGCGCACGGTGACCGAGACGGCGCGGATGCCCTCGGGCGCCAGGGCCTGGTCGATGCTCCGGACCAGGTTGCGGACGCCGGCCTTCTGGACGCCGAGCGAGGCGGCCTCCGCCGACGGGCGGTCGGCGGCCATGCTCCCCGTCACGGTCACCCGGGCGCCGTCGCCCATGAACGGGTGGGCCGCCTGGAGGGCGGTGAGCAGGGCGCCGACGCCGAGCGTGACGTCGGCGGCCAGCTCCTCGGGGGTGAGGGCGAGGGGGTCCTTCGCGCGGTAGGTGCTCGGGTTGAAGTGGAGCACGTCGACCCGGCCGAAGCGCTCGCCGACGGCCCGGACCGCGGCCGTCATGGCCGGGCCGTCGGTCACGTCGAGCGCGTGGGTCACCACGTCGACGTCGAGGGCGGCCACCTCGTCCGCCAGCCGCGCGAGCTCGTCGGGGTCGCGCGACACCAGCGCGACGGCGTACCCGTCCTGCGCGAAGCGGCGCGCCACGTGGCCGCCGACGCCGGGGCCGGCGCCGACCACCACGATCACGGGCGGGCCGTCACTGTCGACGGGCACGGCCACCTCCTGGCGTTCGGTGCGGGGGCCTCAGCCTAGTCACGAGCCTAGTCACGCTCCGGGCGCCGACCGTCACGGACAGGTGGCCGACACGGTGCCCGGGACGTCTCCGGCCGGGCCCCCGGTGAAGGTGCCCTCGAACTCCACGGACGACCCGTCGACCTCGAGACCGGTCCCCTCGGGGGTGAGCGTCGAGGTGAACGTCGCCTCGGGGGTGTAGACGACCACGGCGCCGACCCAGGACCCGCCCTCGAGCCGGGCGGAGACCTCCAGCTGGAGGCCGTCGAGCGCCAGCCGGTTGATCCGCACGTCGAGGTTGTCGGGGGTGATCGAGCAGTCGAAGCTCTGGGCGCCGCTCGCCGGGAAGGTGTACGTCGTGCCGTCCACGACGGCCGTCGGCTCCTCGCCAGAGCCCTCGGCGGCGGCGCACGCGACGGCGAGCGTGGCGTCGACGTCGGTGGCGTTGGCCAGGTCGAAGTCCTCGACCTTGGAGACGGTTCCCTCGACGCTCAGCGCACCGTCGCCGATGACCATCCGGGCGTCGCCGGGGAACGAGGCGCCGTACTGCACGGTGCCCTCCCCGGGCTTGAAGGTGAGCTGGCCGAGCCACTGCTCCCCCTGGAGTGAGGCTTGGAGCAGGAGGTCGCGACCCTCGTTGGTCTGCACGTTGACCTGCACCCGCTCCGGCCCGATGTCGCAGAGGTAGTTGAGCGAGCCCGCGGACGGGTAGTCGATCCGCATGCCGTCGACCTCGGCCCAGGCGGTCCCCGGGTCGGCGGTGACGGTGGGCGTGCCGATGGTCACCTCACCGGAGGCCGCTGCCGGGTCGGCCGCCGCGGCCTCGTCGGCCGTGTCCGGTGGGTCCGGCTCGCCGGGCTCGTCGCCGGCTCCGCAGCCCGTCATCCCGAGACCGATCAGGGTCGCGGCCGCCAGGGCCGCGAGCGTGGATGCACGCATGGTTCCCGCCTTCGTCTGGCTTCGGTCGATCCGTCGAGGCTAGCGACCGCCCGGCCGAGCCGCATGACTCATCTGTGCGTGCGCACCCGGACGCCGAAGGCGTCGTCGAGCCGCTGGCTCCACCACGCCGACGCCTGGCCGGCGCCCATCGCCGCCACCCGTGCGTGACCGTCGGGGGTCTCCGCCCTGCTCAGCCGCTGGGGTGCGGCCCACGAGCCGGAGGCCGTCATCAAGGCCGCGGTGACGCCTCGTCCGAGCGTGCCGGGGCCGTCCGACGGGGTCCACAGGGCGACCGCCGCTCCGCTCGGGTCCATCGCGGCGTCCCAGTCGGTGACGTAGCGGACGTCGCCGGAGACGCTCACGGGGCGCTCCCAGCCGGGGCTCGCCCACCGGACCGCCTCGAGCCGCCGGTTCGCCGGCTGGCGGACGTAGGTCACCAGCAGCTCGCCCTGCTGGGCTCCGGTCACCCGGACCGGGAAGTCGCCCCAGCCCACCCGGCGGGCCAGCACCTTCGGCTGCTGCCACGGCTCGCCCTGGACGGCCCGCGCGGCGACGATGCGCCAGCGGCCGTCGGAGCCGCGGTGGTCCCAGGCCGCGGTCGTGCGTCCCGCGGCGTCGACGTGGACGTCGCCGGGCCCGGGCCACGGCGGGCCGACGTCGGTGAGTTGCTGCAGGGTCCGCAGCGAGGACCAGGGGCGCCCGCGGTACTGCCGGGCCACGGCCCAGGTGAGCTCGGCCGCCGACGTGCTCGGGTCGACCACCGCCCGCTGCACCATCGCCGCGGCCAGCCCGCCGTCGCCGATGGCGACCTGCAGCGAAGCGGCGTGCGGCACGCGCAGCCCGGTCGTCCAGGTGTCGCCCACGTGTCCGCGGGAGACGAAGCCCGTGGTCCGCAGCCCCTTCTCCCACCGCCACGCGACCAGCGTCGCGCCGCGGCGGTGGACCGCGAGGTCGACGACGCCGAGACCGCCCCGGTCACGACGGGCGATGGTCTGGCCCGGGCTCCACGTGCCGTCGCTCAGCTGACGGACCCGCACCCGGGCCGGGAGGCCGGGCCGGTGGTCGCCCCACGCCAGCACCAGGTCGCCGGAGCCGTCGTAGGCCACCTCGGCGAGGCCGGCGTACGGCGCCACGGGGGTCGGGTCGGTCCAGTCGCCGCCGGCCGGTCGCACGGCCAGACGCGGGCCGTCCTCGGTCTGCCAGACCGCGGCCAGGTCGCCGTCGGGCGACACCGACGCGGAGACCGGGCGTCCTTCCGGGGCCAACGTCACCGGGGCGCTCCAGCCGGTCGCCGCCGCGGCGCCCGCCTCCGGAGCGCGACCAGCGGCGTCGCCCACGGACCTCTCGACCGAGGCCGGGCCGGCGCACGCCAAGCCGGCGGACATCACCCCCACCACCGCCGCGACACCGACGACGTGGTGCACCGTGGTGAACATGACCGCCTCCCCCGGGTCACGGCGGCGTCGGCCCGAGCGGCGGACGCCGCCGGAGTCCTTCTCCTTCCAGCGTCCCGCTGTGGGCGGATGCGGCCAAGGGCGCGAGCACCGCGACGGGGGTTCCGCTCGTCACAGCGGGTCGGCCGCGGTGCGGGCGCTGGTCACGGGTGGCTGTCGGACGCGCGGGTGAGGTCGATCCAGTAGCGGCGGGTGGTGCCGAGCTCGGTCTCCCGGACGTCCTCGAGCACCCCGCCGGCGCCCTCGATGACGCGCTGGGACGCGACGTTGGTGTCGTGGCAGGTGAGCAGCACCCGGGTCAGCCCGAGGTCGCGGGCCTGCTCCAGCATCCGCCCGAGGGCCCAGGAGGCCAGGCCCCGGCGCCGCGCTGCTGGGCGGATGCCGTAGCCGAGGTGGCCGCCGGCGCGGGCCAGGAACTCGTTGAGGTCGTGGCGCAGCGAGATGGCGCCGAGCACCCGCCCGTCCTCGACGATCCAGCGGGTGGTGCAGTGCACGCGGCCCTCCTGGGGCGGGACCGAGACGTCCTCCTCGCGCCGCAGCCGGCCGACGTACGCCGCGAAGCCCGCGGGGGTGTCGACGTCGTCGTCGGCGTGCAGTCCGGACCCGTCCTGGTGCACCCCGCGACCCCAGTCGTCGCGCGACTCCAGCCACGCCGCGTGCAGCTCGGTGGTCGGCGCGATCAGCTCGGGCATGGGAGGAGCCTGTCAGATCCAGCGCTTGAACCAGATGCGCTGCAGCCACTCGCTGTGGGTGACCAGGCTGTCGGTCCAGATCGGCCAGAACCACGCGAACGTGACGAGCACCAGCACGACGAAGGTGCCGGACACGATCACCCCGGCGGTACGCCGTGCCGAGGGGACGCCGCCGCCCGCGTTGACCATCCGTCCCATCACCAGCGTCGAGGCGAGCACCAGGAACGGCAGCGACAGGATCGCGTAGAAGCTGAAGATCGGCCGGTCGTCGTTCGCGAGCCACGGGAGCCAGGTCGACAGCACGCCGACCACGGCGACGCCGTACCTCCAGTCGCGGGTGCCGACCCAGAGCACCGCCGACACGACCAGCGCCAGCACCGACCCCCACCACAGCGCGGGGTTGCCGAGGATCAGCACCTGTCGCAGGCAGTCGGAGCCCTCCTCGGCGTCGCAGCCCTGGTCGCCGGGCTGGATGTCGAGCTGCGCGTCGGCGCCGACCGGCCGGTTGAGCAGCAGCCACCCGGCCGGGTTGGAGGCGTAGTCGTGGGAGGAGCAGTCGAGGAAGTAGCGGTGGAAGGTGAAGACGTCCTGGTGGTAGTACCAGAGCGACCGGAGCGACTGGCCCACCTCGCCGAGCCCGGAGGCGTCCGCCTCGGTCGCCGTCGGCCACCGGTCGTCGTTGCTCTCGACGTCGAGCAGCTTCTCGTCCTCGAGGTCGCAGCCGCCGTCCCAGGAGACGAAACGGGTGTACTGCGTGCTCGACCAGGCCTCCTCGTAGTCGTGGGCGTGGGCCAGCCAGCCGCCCCACGAGGCGACGTAGACCATGAAGGCGACCAGGACGAGCTGCAGGAACGCCGGGACGCCGTCGACCAGGGCCGAGCGCGCCGTCGCCCACCCGACGCCGAAGGAGCGGCGCGCGCCCGCCGACCACAGCCAGGCGAGCAGCCCGAACGCCGCCAGCGGATAGAGCGCCGACCACTTGGTGCCGACGGCGAGCCCGAACACCACCCCGCCCCACAGCAGCCACGGCCGGAACAGCGCGCCGCGGACCGGCCCCCAGCCCTGCTCGACACCGCCCGCCGGGCCGACCCGCTCGGCCAGCCGGCGGCGGAACCAGTCGCGGTCGGCGACCACGGCGTGCACGCCGAGCAGCATGAAGAACGCGACGAAGATGTCGAGCAGCGCCATCCGGGACAGCACGAGGTGCAGGCCGTCGAAGCAGAGCAGCAGCCCGGCGGTGCAGGCCAGCAGCGTCGAGCCGGTCATCCGGCGGACCAGCCGGATCATCACCAGCACCATCAGCGAGCCCACCACGGCGGCGGAGACCCGCCAGCCGAACGGGTCCATCCCGAAGGCCTTCTCGCCGGCCGCGATCAGCCACTTGCCCACCTCGGGGTGGACGATCAGGCTCGGGGTGTCGGTCCACTGCCCGGTGACCTGACCGCCCAGGATCTTGTCGTCCGCACCGTCGACGTAGGAGAGGACGTAGCCGTGGTTGGCCATCGACCAGGCGTCCTTGGCGTAGTACGTCTCGTCGAAGAGGAAGTCGTGGGGCTCGCCCAGCCGCCACAGCCGCAGGAACAGCGCCAGCAGGGTCACCGCGACGCTCGCGAACCAGCCGACGAAGGCGTCGTCCATCCGGCGGTAGGCCCGCTGCGCCGCCAGGGGCACCCGGTGGCCGGCCGCGTTGCGGGAGAGCCCCTCACGCCGCTCCGGGGGTGCCGCGCCCTCGCTCGTCTCCTCCGGAGCGTCAGCCGACGGCTCGGCCTCCGGCGCGGCGGGCACGGTCACGGGCTCGATGGTACGGCCGGTGCTGGTGGGGTGGTTTGCTCCTCCGAGGAGCCAACTCCGGCTTTTTCGGGCCGCCAGGCCGGTTTTCGCTCCTCGGAGGCGCCACTTCCCCCACGCCAGGCCACCCCGCCGCCTGACATGATCGACCCGTGACGGAGCAGCCCAGGGAGCAGCCCACGGAGCAGCCCACGGGGCCGGCGCTGGGGCACGGCCTGCTGATCCTGGCGGCGACGCCGATCGGGAGGGCGGCCGACGCGTCGGCGCGACTGGCCGAGGAGCTCGCGGGTGCCGACGTCGTGGCGGCGGAGGACACCCGTCGGCTCCGGCGCCTCTGCAGCGACCTGGGCGTCCACCCGCAGGGCCAGGTGGTGTCCTACTTCGAGGCCAACGAGGCGACCAAGACACCTCAGCTGGTCGACCAGCTGCTGGCCGGGCAGCGGGTGCTGCTGGTCACCGACGCCGGCATGCCGAGCGTCTCGGACCCCGGCTACCGCCTGGTCGCGGCGGCGGTGGCGGCGGGCGTCGACGTGACCGCGATCCCCGGCCCGTCCGCCGTACCGACCGCCCTGGCCGTCTCCGGGCTGCCGGTCGACCGGTTCTGCTTCGAGGGCTTCCTGCCGCGCAAGCCGGGGGAGCGGGCCCGCCGGCTGGCCGCGCTGGCCGGCGAGGAGCGCACGATGGTGTTTTTCGAGGCGCCCCATCGCACCCACGCCGCCCTGACCGCCCTGGCCGAGGCGTTCGGTGGCGACCGGCGGGCGGCGGTGTGCCGCGAGCTGACCAAGACCCACGAGGAGGTACGCCGCGGTGCCCTGGCCGAGCTGGTCGCCTGGGCCGAGGGCGAGGTCCGCGGGGAGGTGACGCTGGTCGTGGCGGGCGCGCCTCCGGGCGCCGGAGCGCCGTCGACCCCTGCGGAGCTGCGCGCCCGGGTGGCGGAGCTCGAGGACGAGGGGCTGAGCCGCAAGCAGGCGATCGCGGCCACGGCCAAGGAGGCCGGCGTGCCGAAGCGCGAGGTCTACGACCTGGTCCACCGCGACCCCCGGCGGGACGACGGATGACCTACGAGCTGCCCCTCGAGTGGCCGAGGGCGCCGAAGCCCCTGCCGCACCCGGTGCCCGACAACCACTGCCACCTCGACCATCGCCGGCACGGCTCCGACGACCCGCCGCTGGACGTCGAGACCGCCATCGACGCCGCCGCGGCCGTCGGCGTCACCCGGATCGTGCAGATCGGCTGCGACCTCGAGAGCGCACGGTGGTCGATCGTCGCGGCGGCGGCCCACGAC
>JAUILS010000302.1 GCA_030432975.1 Actinomycetes bacterium | reverse complement strand
CGGCTCCGGCAGCATCGCGAACCGGCGCAGCAGCACGTCGTTGACCGCGGTCGGCGGGTCCGGCTCCCGCATCAGGGCGTCGAGGTCGCCGCCGTCGCGGGCCAGCCGGGCGTACTCCACCAGGAAGAACGGGTTGCCGTCGGTGCGCGCCGTCAGCACCGCGGCCTGCCCGGCGTTGGGCGCGGCGTCGGTGACCGCGGCGACCACCTCGGCGGCCTGGGCGGGCTCCAGGCCGGTGAGCTTCAGGCGGAGGGCGTGCCGGCGCGCGAGGGTCTCGATGGCGTCGGCCAGCGCCCCGGTCGGCTCGGGGTGCGGGCGCCAGGTGGTCAGCACCAGCAGCCGGCCGACCTCCGCCGTCGCGACCAGCAGCCGCAGCACCCGCAGCGTGGGCGGGTCGGCCCAGTGCAGGTCGTCGAGCATCACGACGAGCGTCTCGTCCTGCGCCGCCGCGACGATCCGGGTGACCACCGACTCCCAGGTGCGGAACTCCGCGCCCTCGTCGTCGCCGGCGTCGACCTCGAGGTCCGTCCCGAGCCCGCGGAGCACCTGCTGCCAGGGCCACAGCGGCGGCGCGCCGTCGTCCTGCGAGCACCGCCCGAGCAGCAGCCGGGCGCCGTCCTCGACCACCCGCGTCGCCAGCTCGGCGCACAGCCGCGACTTGCCGATGCCCGGCTCGCCGGTGAGGGCGGCGTACGCCGGTGTGCCCCCGCCCGCCGACCGGTAGGCCTCGAGCAGCGCCCCCAGCTGGTCGTCGCGACCCACCAGCGGCCAGGGCGGCAGCGCGGGGGCGGCCGCGGCCGGCGGCCGGGGATCGGGACGGCGCGGTGCCGGCGGGGCCGCCGACGGCTCCGGCGGGGTCCAGGCGACCCGCGGGTCCTGGCGCAGGATCGCGGTCTGCAGCTCGCGCAGCGCCGCCGACGGCTCGAGGCCGAGCTCCTCGTCGAGCACGTCGCGCACCCGCTGCAGCGCGTCGAGCGCGTCGGCCTGCCGCCCGGCCCGGGCCAGCGCGAGCGCGCGGAGCCCCCAGAGCCGCTCACGGAGCGGGTACGCCGCCGTCAGCGCCTCCAGCTCCCCCGCCACCCGCGCGTGCTCCCCGAGCGCCAGCCCGGCCACCGCCCGGTCCTCCAGCGCCACGCTGCGCAGCTCCTCCAGGCGCGCCCGCTCGGCCAGCACCGAGGGGTGGTCGTCGAGGTCGGCGTACGCCGGCCCGCGCCAGCTGGCGAGCGCCGCGTCGAGCCCGGCGGCCAGCTCGTGGAGGGTCTCGATCCCGGCGGCCGGACGGTCGAGCAGCCCGGCGGTGCCGAGCGCCCGGTGCCCGTCGGTGACGGCCCTCTCGAAGGCGCCCGCGTCGACGTCGTCGGGCTCGGTGCGCAGGGCGTAGCCGCCGCCGACGCTGACCAGCACCGTCGCCGGCGAGCGCGGTGCCCGGTCGGGCTCCAGGGCACGCCGGAGGCCGGCGATGTAGACGTGCAGGGTGCCCGGCAGCCCGTCGGGCGGGTGGTCGCCCCAGAGCAGGTCGACCAGGGCGTCGTAGGACACCGGACGACCGCGCTCCATGGCCAGCGCCGCCACGATCGCGCGCTGTTTGCGGGTGCCCAGAGCGACCGGGCTGCCGCTCGCGAGCCGGCCCTCGGTCTCCCCCAGGACGCCGATGCGCACGGCCAGAGCATAGGGCTCCGCGGGCCGCCCCGGCAGCCCCATTGCGGCCCCTCGGACACGCTGCCGGCGATCACCTCAACGGGGCCCTCGGCCGGACCCTCGGCCAGGCCCTCAGCCGGGCCCTCAGTCGGCCCCAAGAGGAGACCAAGCGACCCCCGCGACCGTGAGTGACGTCAGACCCGACACCACCACGAGGAGACCTTCCCGATGAGCACCATCCTTCCCATCCGCGAGACCGCCGCCCCACGACCCGCGGCGCTCGACGAGCTCGACGCCGCCACCACCGGCCGGCTCGTCACCCCCGCGGACGCCGACTACGACCGCGCCCGCACCCCGTGGGCGGTCAACATCGAGCAGCGGCCGTTCGCGGTCCTCGAGGCCGCCGACGCCGACGACCTGGTCGCGGCCGTGCGCTGGGCCGTCCGGCACGGCTACTCCGTGTCGACCCAGCCGAACGGCCACGCCGGCCGGCGTACCGTCGACGACACGCTGCTGCTGCGCACCCGCGCGCTGCAGGAGATCACCATCGACGCCGAGGCCGGCACGGCCACCGTCGGCGCGGGCGTGAAGTTCGGCGAGCTGTGTGCCGCCCTCGACGGCAGCGGCCTGATGGCGCTCGCCGGCAGCAACGGCGACCCTACGGTCGTGGGCCTCACCCTGGGCGGCGGCGTCAGCTGGTTCACCCGCAAGCACGGCTTCACCGCCAACAGCGTCGTGTCGTTCGATGTCGTCGACGCCGACGGCGTGCGGCGGACCATCGACGCCGAGACCGACTCCGAGCTGTTCTGGGCGCTGCGCGGCGGCGGCGGCGACTTCGCCGTCGTGATCGGCGTGACGCTGCGGCTCTTCGCCGCGCCGGAGCTCTACGGCGGCCAGCTGCTGTGGCCGGTCGAGCAGGCCCCGGCGGTGCTGCGCGCGTTCCGCGACCTGGCCCTGGTCGCCCCCCGGGAGCTCACGCTCTGGGCGCACCTGCTGCACCTGCCCGACCTCGACGTCGTCCCCGAGCCGATGCGCGGCCGGTCCTTCGTGACCGTCGCGTCGACGTACCTCGGCTCGGCGGAGATGGCCGAGCGGCTGCTCTGGTCGCTGCGGGCCGCGGCACCGGTGGAGATGGACCTGATGGGCCTCTTCCAGCCGAGCCAGCTGACCGACGTCGCGGCGGAGCCGAGCGACCCGATGCCGGTGCGCGAGCACACGATGCTGATGGTCGACCTCGACGACGAGGCGATCGACG
>JAUILS010000058.1 GCA_030432975.1 Actinomycetes bacterium | reverse complement strand
AGATCGACGTGCGCGACGTCGCGCTGGAGTTCGTCACGTCGATGCAGCGCACCCGCCACGCCGACCCGATCGACGAGCGGATCGACTTCTTCTTCACCGCCCGCTCCTGGCGCGGCGAGCCGCGGATCATGGAGCCGCGCAAGTGCGCCGAGCTGCGCTGGTGCCCACTCGACGCACTCGACGACCTGCCCGACCCGGTGGTGCCCCACGAGCGCGTGGTGCTCGACGCCCTGAGCGCGACGACCACCCTGGCGCCCTACACGACCTTCGGGTTCTGAGCGCGGGCGTTGGTAGCGTCGGCACCTCATCCACGAGGGAGACCAGATGGACGACCTGCCCCATGTCCCGCAGGCGGAGACCGACCTGCCCGGCACGCTCGAGCTCGGCGCCTTCTCCGTCTCGTTGAACGTCGCCGACCTCGCCCGCTCCCAGGCGTTCTACGAGGCGCTGGGCTTCGAGGTCGTCGGCGGTGACGAGCCGACGTACCTCATGATGAAGAACGGCCGGACCACCATCGGCCTCTTCCAGGGCCTCTTCGAGGGCAACATCCTCACCTTCAACCCGGGGCTGACCGACCGGATGGAGCGGCTCGACCGCCACCTCGACATCCGGGAGATCCAGGCGGCCCTCCAACGCGCCGGCCTGGAGCTCACCACCTCCGTCGCCGACGAGCCGACCGAGGGTCCCGCCTCCCTGACCCTGCTGGACCCGGACGGCAACGCCATCCTGGTCGACCAGTTCTTCTGAGGCGGGCAGCTCACACACGGACGTACACAACGACCATTCGAACCGGTCACTCACGCTGAAGACCGACGACAGAACAGGCAATGCGTGCGTTCCTGTGTGAAGCCGCCCAACAAGACCAGCACCTGCGCGGGGCGCAGCATCACCTCCTCCCACGAGAAGCGCAGCACCAACCATCCCTGGGCGACGAAGCGGTTGTAGCGCTTGGCATCGCGGTCGAGCGCGGCGCGGTCTCCGTGCCAAGCGAAGGAGTCCGCCTCGAGGACGAGCCGACGCCCGATGTCGACGAGGTCGGGCTGTCCGAGGAACTCGTCGGCGAACAGCGGCACCTGCGGCCGGACGTCGAGTCCGGCCTCCCACGCCAGGTGCCGCAGCACCGACTCGAACGGGTTCGCCGCCAGGCCGTCGGCCCGCTCGACGATGGCTCGCGCTCGGACGCAACCGGGACCTCGCATGCCCTCCGCCAGCCGGTGCAGCGACGCGGGCGTGAACGACTCCTCCCGCAGCGCGGAGTCGGCGATCGCCAGTGCCTCGTCCGGCGGCAACGCTCGCAGGCAGTCGACCATGGTCCTCTCGTGAGACGTGACGACTCCGACCACCTCGTCCACCGTGAGGTCGGCGCGGTGCAGCGTCACGCCTCGGCGCTGCTCTGCAGTGAGCCGTCGGTTCCTCGCCACCGTGAGCTCGGGCCGGTCGGGAGGTGACTTCTGCGCCCAGCCGTGGGCGGCGGCCGCACTTCGGTGCGACAGGACGGCCGTCAGCATGCTGGCCCGGCGGGTCGCCGCGTCGACACCGGGCAGGGCATAGCGTCCGCGCGCGTCTCGGGCGACCTCTCCCGCCCGGACGGCGCGCGCCACCTCGACCTCGCCCGCGCGGCGCTCCAGCTCCGCCCACCGCGCCACCCCGCCGAGCGAGTGCAGGATCTCGGCGGCGGTCATGGGTCGACTATCGCGCCCTCGTCGGAGTCCCGCCTCGGCCCTCCACAGGCGTACGACGTCGGCCGGGTGGGTACCGCTCCCCCATGACCGACGAGCAGTTCGACCCCACCCAGGACCAGCGCGAGTCGACGCCCAACTCCTCGGGACCGGACGGGGCGGCCGGCGGCATGGGGGTGAGCAGCGAGCGCGTCGGCGACGCCGGGCCGGGGCAGGAGCGCACCGACGGGCTCAAGGACACCTCCGAGCTCCCCACGCCCGAGGACGCGCCGCCCGAGCAGCAGGCCGGCGGCGAGGAGCCTCAGCCGGAGGGCATCGAGCCGGCGGCTGGCTACCCGTCTCGCGACCCGCGGCACGACGACCACCCCTACGAGCCCTAGCCGCAGGCGGGCGCCTCGGGGAGCGGGGCGGGGACGCCGACGGCGGGCATGCCGAGGCCCACGGCTGCGGGAGTGGGAGCGGAGGTGCGCGCCTCCCAGGCGTCGCCGGCGCGGGTGCGGCGGACGCCCAGCACCGGCCCGTCGGCGACCAGGTGGTGCGGGGCGGCGTAGGTGACCTCGACCGTCACCATGTCCCCGGGGCGCACCGCCTCGGCGCCGGCGGGGTTGAAGTGCACGAGCCGGTTGTCGGGGGCGCGCCCGGAGAGCCGGTGGGTGGCGCTGTCCTTGCGCCCCTCCCCCTCGGCGACCATCAGCTCCAGCCGCGAGCCGACCAGCCGCTGGTTCTCCGCCCAGGTGATCTCGTTGACCAGCGCGACCAGCCGCTCGTAGCGCTCCTGCACCACGGTGGGCGGCACCTGGTCGGGCAGGTCGGCGGCGGGGGTGCCGGGGCGCGGGGAGTACTGGAACGTGAACGCACCGGCAAACCTCGCGGCCCGCACGACGTCGAGCGTCGCCTGGAAGTCCTCCTCGGTCTCCCCGGGGAAGCCGACGATGATGTCGGTCGTGATCGCCGCGTCGGGCATCGCGGCGCGGACCCGGTCGAGGATGCCGAGGTAGCGCGCCTGCCGGTAGGACCGCCGCATCGCCTTCAACACCCGGTCGGACCCGGACTGCAGCGGCATGTGCAGCGAGTGCATCACGTTGGGGGTCTCGGCCATCGCCTCGATCACGTCGTCGGTGAACTCCGCCGGGTGCGGCGAGGTGAACCGCACCCGCTCCAGCCCCTCGACGTCGCCGCAGGCCCGGAGGAGCTTCGAGAATGCCTCCCGGTCGCCGAACTCGACGCCGTAGGAGTTGACGTTCTGGCCGAGCAGGGTGATCTCGGTGACGCCCTCGGCCACGAGCGCCTCGACCTCGGCCAGGATCTCGCCCGGCCGGCGGTCCTTCTCCTTGCCGCGCAGGCTCGGGACGATGCAGAAGGTGCAGGTGTTGTTGCACCCGACCGACACGCTCACCCACGCGGCGTACGCCGACTCGCGGCGGGTGGGCAGCGTCGACGGGAACACCTCGAGCGACTCCAGGATCTCGACCTGGGCCTCCTGCTGCACCCGCGCCCGCTCCAGCAGCACCGGCAGCGAGCCGATGTTGTGGGTGCCGAAGACGACGTCGACCCACGGCGCCTTGCGGGTGATCGTGTCGCGGTCCTTCTGCGCCAGGCAGCCGCCGACGGCGATCTGCAGGTCGGGCTTCTTCGCCTTCACCGGCGCGAGGTGGCCGAGGTTGCCGTAGAGCCGGTTGTCGGCGTTCTCGCGGACCGCGCAGGTGTTGAACACCACGACGTCGGCCTGCGCGTCCGCCGGCGCGGCGACGTAGCCCGCCTCCTCCAGCAGCCCGGTGAGCCGCTCGGAGTCGTGGACGTTCATCTGGCACCCGTAGGTGCGGACCTCGTAGGTGCGGGGCTCGGACACAGCGCTCATGACAGTCGCCAAGGGTACGGCGCCTCGCGAGCCGGGCGTGAACCCGCGGGCCTACGCTGGACCCATGTGGTCCTTCCAGTCACGCAACTCGATCCTGTCGGCGTGGTCGGACGGGTCGGTGCTCTCGGTCGGCAGCTCCGGGTCGTTCCTCTCGGTGGGCAGCGTGGGCTCCTTCGCCTCCGCGTTCTCGGTCGGCTCGGTGATGTCCTTCCTGTCGGTCGCCTCGAACCAGAGCGACCGGTCGCTGCTGTCCAACCAGAGCTCCGGGTCGGTGCTCTCGTCGCAGTCCCGCCACGCCCTGCGCGCCGCGCAGACCGCCGGCGACCTCGGCCCGTGGCCGGGCAAGGCGGCGGCCGTGACCCTGCTGGTCAGTGGCACCGCCGCGCTGGTCACGACGCTGCTGGTACGCCGGTCGGAGCGGCAAGCCTGACCCGCCGACGGCGCAGGCCCCCGTCGGCGGCCGGTGCCGGCCGGGCCGGCGTACGCGAGGTCAGCGCTTGTCGGTCACCCAGAGGTGGATGACGCCCTCGATGACGACGGTGCCGTCGGCGCGGACGCCGCGCACCCGCACCGGCAGGTCGGGGTCGCCGGACGCCCACTGCTCGGCAGTGGTCTCGGCGACGCAGGTGATGTCGGAGTCGGCCTTGGCGGTGTAGGACACCTCCATCCCCTTCGGGATCCACCGCTTGCCGCGCGGGATCGAGACCTCGGCGAGGGCTCCCATCGCCGCCTCCAGACCGTTGCAGAGGGCGATGGCGTGGACCGTGCCGAGGTGGTTGTGGACCCGGCGGCGGTCGGGGATCACGAGCTCGACGTGGTGCGGCTCGACGACGGTGAAACGGGGCCGGATGCTCGCGAAGTAGGGCGCCTTGCGACCGAACGCGACCGAGAAGAGCCGGTCGCCGAATGGGAGCCGACCGAGGCGCTGCCAGAGGCTGAGGACCGAGGACATGGCGGAAGGTTACCAGCCGGTAACATGGGTGAGGTGATAATACCGCCGTGTCACACGACAAACGGGGGTCCGGCCGGAGCGGAGCGGGGGCGTCACCCCGCTCGCGGATGCCGGCGGCCGAACGCCGCGACCAGCTGATCGACGTCGCCCGCGGGCTGTTCTCCGAGCGGGGCTACGACGGCGCCGCGATCGAGGAGATCGCCGCCCGGGCCGAGGTGTCCAAGCCGGTGGTCTACGAGCATTTCGGCGGCAAGGAGGGCCTCTACGCCGCGGTCGTCGACCTCGAGGTCGCGCTGCTGCTGGACCGGATGGCCGGCTCGCTCTCCACCGGGGTCGGCCGGCAGGTGCTCGAGTCGTCGGCCAACGCGCTGCTGGACTACATCGAGCAGCGGCCCGACGGCTTCCGGATCCTGGTCCGCGACACTCCCCGCGACTCCTCCAACGCGACGTTCCAGTCGATCATGGGCGACCTGGCCAACCGGGTGGAGGGGCTGCTCACGCAGGGCTTCGCGCGGCACGGCCTCGACCCGCGGATGGCGCCGATGTACTCCCAGATGCTGATCGGGATGGGCAGCCAGGTCGGCCTCTGGTGGCTCGACACCGGCGAGCCGGACCGCCAGGTGGTCGCCGCCCACCTGGTCAACATGGCCTGGCACGGCCTCTCGAGCCTCGAGACCTCACCCGACCTCGGCGGCTAGCCACGCGGCACCCCGGCCGAGGCGCGGGTGGGCGCAGCAAAAGCCGGTCGTGTGCCCAGCCCTCTCATGGGGTACGACGGCTGGGACACACGACCGGCTGTGGGGGGCTAGCAGACCTGGCCCCGCTGCCGCTCCTCGCGGCTACGGGCCACCGGGGGGCTGCCGACGACGACCGCCACGGCGCCGAAGGCGCCCGGCCCTGGTGTTGCCGCGCTCGTCGACCGCTGCGAGCTGACCGGCTTCACCCGTCGTACTGCCGTCCGGGGGCAGCGGGGCGCAGGTCTGGTCCATGGTCAGATGAACAACAGCTGGGCGCCGTCGGTCATCTCGATGAAGTCGCTGGCCGAGATGATGCCCTCGACTCCTTCGTAGAGGTCCTCCTCGTGGAGCTTCATCATGTCTGCGGAGAGGCGGCAGGCCCACAGGTGGCCGCCGGACTCGTAGATCTGCTCCAGGAAGTCGGGCACCTCGGGGATGTCGAGGTCGGCGATCTGCTTCTTCAGCATCTTCGTCGTCATCGCGGTCATCCCCGGGAGGCCGGCGAGGCCCTGGGGCATGGAGGAGGACGATCCCGGCGGGTGCATCGCGGTGTTGCCGAGGTAGGAGAACTTCAGGTGCTCCATCGTCTTCTTGTTGATCATGTCGAAGCCCCAGAACGTGAAGAACAGGTGGGTCTCCACGCCCTCGCCCAGGGCGGCGTTCGCCAGGATCAGGCCCGGGTAGGCCATGTCCAGGTTGCCCTTGGAGCAGATGATGGCGAGCTTCCGGTCACCGGAGTCCTCGTCGTCGAACGACGGGACGAAGGTGGTCTCGGTGGTGGTGGCGGTCATGGCGTCCTCCTTGACGCTGGTGGCTGACGGGGTGGGTACGACGTCCGACTCAGACGCAGCCCTTGGGCTTCGGCAGGCCCGCGACGTAGGCCATCTTCTTGGCGGGCTTCTTGGGGAAGAGCGCGAAGAGCTCCTTGACCGGGATGCCGGCCTGGGTGCTGACCCGGCGCAGCGTGGGCGTCTCGCCCATCACGCCGTGGTCCTCGCGGAGGAAGCGGATCGCCTTCCAGTGGGCGTCGGTCATCTCGATGCCGATCAGCTTGGCGAGCTCGGTGCCGAGCTCCTCGGTCCACACCTGCGGGTCGGTGAGGAAGCCTTCCTCGTTGACGTCGTAGGTCTGTCCGGCGATGGTCGTGGTGGCCATGGTGTTTCAGCTCCTTGTCGTGGTGGCGGTGAGCGGGGTTCCGGTCACGCTGGGTGTCTCGCGGGGGTGGGTCACTCGGTGTTCTTGCCGGCCATGGTCATGTCGGCCTTGAGGCCGAGCGGCCGTCCGGGGAGCAGGGCGTTCCAGTAGATGTGGCGGAAGGCCAGCTTCCCGAGGTGGTTCGCCCGAGACTCCTTGAGCAGCGACATCGGCCCGACCTTGGGGAGCGGGAACGTGCCGGTGAGCGGCTCGGTGTCGTAGTTGAAGTCGAGCAGCAGCGCCTTGCCGCCGCCGGACTCGACGAAGCAGTTGGCGTGCCCGTCGAAGCTGTGGGTCATCTCCTGGCCGGCGGCCAGCTGCTGGAGGTTCTCCATGAAGACGTCGACGGAGAAGTGGGCGACCGAGCCGGCCTTGGAGGTCGGGATGTTGCTGGCGTCGCCGAGGGCGAAGATCGTGTCGTACTGCGTGCTCTGGAAGGTGTGCTTGTCGACCGGCACGTAGTTGAGCTCGTCGCCCAGCCCGGACTTCGCGACGAAGTCGGCGCCCATGTTGAGCGGCACGGTGACCAGCAGGTCGTAGGCGATCTCGCGCTCGTCGTAGGAGCGCAGCACCTTCGCCTCCTGGTCGACCGACTCGATCATGAAGTCGGGCTCGAGGACGATCTTCTTCTCCTCCAGCTTGTGGCCGAGCTCGCGGCTGGCGACCGGCTTGGTGAACGCGCCGTCGAGCGGGGTGACGTAGACGATCTCGACCTGGTCGCGGATGCCGCGCTTGGTGAAGTAGTCGTCGGCGAGGAAGCTGAACTCCAGCGGCGCGACCGGGCACTTGATCGGCATCTCGGTCACGTGCACGACCAGCCGGCCGCCGGTGAACTTGTCCAGCGCCGCGCGGGTCGAGACCGCGCCGTCGTAGGTGTAGAACTCGGTGACGGTCTTGTGCCACTCGGGGCCGAGCATCCCCTCGGTCTGGTCGGGGCGCGGGGTGGTGCCCGTGGCGATGACCAGGTAGTCGTAGGCGAGGATGCGGCCGTCCTCCAGGGTCACCTTCTGGGACTCGGGGTCGACGATGTCGACCTCCCCCATGACGAGGTTGACGCCGTCGGCGAAGAACGGCCGCTTGGTCTTGCGGACCTGCTTCGGCTCGTTCATGCCGAAGGGGATGAACAGGTAGCCCGGCTGGTAGTCGTGGATGTCGGTCTTGTCGACGACGGTGACCGACCAGTCCGGGAGCTGCTTGCGCACCTTGTTGGCGATCATGGTGCCGGCGGTTCCGCCGCCGAGGATGAGCAGGGACGTTGACGTGGTGGCGGTCGAAGTGTTCATACTTCAGTCCTACCCCGGGGGGTATCCGGAGTGAAGGGTTTCGGGCTGTCTCGTCGCTCACGCAGGCGAGGCTCACCTAGGTCCGCGAGATGGCGCTTGTGCGGCGCGAGATGGCGCTGGTGCGGCGCGAGACGGCACTCCCGCCAGACGAACCGGCGCCTCTGCTCACACCGGGGCCAGCAACTCGATTCGGTTGCCGTGTGCGTCGAAGGTGTGGACGCGTTCGTGGCCGGGGAAGGTGTGCCGTTCGGTGCCGTCGACGTCGAAGCCCAGCCGCCCCAGTCGCGCGGCGACCTCGTCGAGGTGGTCGCGAGAGCCCAGCAGCAGAGCGGGATGCGCCTTGCGCGCGGGGTGGTACGGCGACTCGACGCCCAGGTGGATCTCGGCAGCGACGCCGCCGGAGTCGTCGTACGCCCGGAGCCAGAGGCCCCCGCGACCACGGAGCGGCGCGGGCTTCTCGACCTCGGTCAGCCCGAGCCCGTCGACATAGAAGCGGCGCGCCGCCTCCTCGCCGCCGGGCGGGATCGCGACCTGCACGTGGTGCAGCCTCACGAGCGCGGGCCCCGTCGCGCGACCACGAAGACGCGGCGGAAGGGCAGCACCACCCGCCCGTTGCGGGAGGGGTACGCCGCCCGCAGGCGCCGACGGAACTCGTGCTCGAACTCCCCGCGCAGATCCTCGGGCAGCGCCTCGAGCGTCGGCCGGGCGCCGGTGCCGGACACCCAGGCGAACACCGGGTCCTCGCCGTCGAGCACGTGGAGATAGGTCGTCTCCCACGCGTCGACCTCGGCCCCGAGACCGGCCAGCGCCTCGAGATAGACCTGCGGGTCGTGGCTGCTCGGGACGGCGACGCCCGCCGTGTGCGCGGCGTACGCCGGCTCGGCGGCGAGCTCGGTGCGGATCGTGTGGCTGGGCTGGTCGAAGTTCCCGGGCACCTGGAAGGCCAGCCACCCGCCGTCGGCGAGCGCGGCGAACAGCCGCGGCAGCAGGTCGAGATGTCCGGGCACCCACTGAAGGGTGGCGTTCGAGATCAGCACGTCGACGCCGGCCGGTGGGGGCGACCAGGTGCGCAGGTCGCCGACGTCGTAGCGCACCCGGCCGCCGCCCGCGCGGGCGCGCTCGATCATGGCCGGGCTCGCGTCCAGGCCGCTGACCTCGGCGTCGGGCCACCGCTCGGCGAGCATTCGGGTGAGGTTGCCGGGACCGCAGCCAAGGTCCACGACGAGGCCCGGGTGTGCGGCACCCACCCGGGCCAGCAGGTCGAGAAAGGGTCGCCCCCTCTCGTCGGCGTAGGCGAGGTAGCGGTCGGGGTCCCACGTGTGCATCGGCTCTCCCACTTTATCTTGACATCAAGATATCTTCCTCGACGATCCTTCTCGATGTCAAGATTCTTGATCTGGGCTACGCTCGCACCATGCGGGACGAGGTGGACGAGCTCGTCGAGGCATGGGCGCGCGAGCGCTCCGACCTCGACCTGGCGCCGATCGAGGTGTTCAGCAGGATCACCCGGCTGGCGCGCCATGTCGACCGCGTCCGCCGCGACGCCTTCTCCGCCTTCGACGTCGAGCCGTGGGAGTTCGACGTGCTCGCGGCATTGCGGCGTGCCGGGACGCCGTACCAGCTGTCGCCGGGGCGGCTGCTCAAGGAGACCCTGGTGACCAGTGGCACGATGACCAACCGGGTCGACCGGCTCACGGCGCGCGGCTTCGTCGAGCGCTACCCCGACCCCGACGACCGGCGCGGCGTGCTGGTCCGGCTGACTCCCGGCGGCAAGCGGGCCGTCGACGGTGCCTTCGGCGCGCTGGTCGACGCGGAGCGCGAGCTGCTCGCCGACCTGAGCGAGCGGGACCGCGCCCGGCTCGCCGCGCTGCTCCGGCCGCTGCTGGCGCCGTTCGCCTGAGACCGTTCCTACCCCGACGGCCAGAAGTGCCGGCCCGCGGCGCACCGCCGCCGTCTCGCGGCGCACAACTGCCATCTCGCGGCGCACCGCCGCCGTCTCGCGGCGCACAACTGCCATCTCGCGGGACCACGGCGCGCACCTCGCGGTCAGGAGAGGTGCTCGGCGGCGGCCAGCCACTCCTCCTCGAGCGACGCCCGGCGGGCATGCAGCGCGTCGAGCTCGGCGGACAGCCCGGCGAGGCGCTCGTAGTCGCTGGCGTGCTCGGCCAGCTGCGCCTGTAGGGCGGCCTCCTCCTCGGCGACCCGGGCCAGCTGCTTGTCGAGCCGGTCGCGCGTTCCTGCGCACTGCCGGAGCGCGGGGGCGTGGCCGCGCCACCCGCCGCGTCGGCGTACGCCGGCTCCGGCGAGGCGGCCGGGGACGACGCCGCGGCCGCCGCGCGCTCGGCGGCGAGCGTGGCGGCGCGGCGGGTGAGGTACTCGTCGACCCCTCCCGGCAGCATCGACAGCTGTCCGTCGCCGAGCAGCGCCCAGGTCGAGTCGGTGACCCGCTCGAGGAAGTAGCGGTCGTGGGAGACCACGACGAGGGTCCCCGGCCAGCCGTCGAGGAAGTCCTCGAGCACGGTGAGCGTCTCGATGTCGAGGTCGTTGGTCGGCTCGTCGAGCAGCAGGACGTTGGGCTCGGTCAGCAGCAGCCGCAGCAGCTGGAAGCGGCGCCGCTCGCCGCCGGAGAGGTCGCCCAGCCTCGCGGTGAGCCGGTCGCCGGTGAAGCCGAAGCGCTCCAGCATCGAGGTCGCCGTCACCTCACCGTCGACGGTGCGGGTGACTCGCCGGATCCCCTCGATCGTCGCCAGCACCCGCGCCTCGGGGTCGAGGTCGTCGAGCTCCTGGGTGAGCTGCTGCAGCACCACGGTGCGGCCGTGCCGGACCCGGCCGACGCTCGGCGCGAGCCGCCCGGACAGCAGGTTGAGCACCGACGTCTTGCCGGCGCCGTTGACGCCGACGATGCCGACCCGGTCGCCCGGGCCCAGCCGCCAGGTGGCGTGCGAGAGCAGAGTGCGTTCGCCGCGCACGAGGTCGACGTCCTCCACGTCGAGCACGTCCTTGCCCAGCCGCTGGGTGGCGAACCGCTGCAGCGCCAGGCGGTCACGCGGAGCCGGCTCGTCGGCGATGAGCGCGGTGGCGGCGTCGATGCGGAACTTCGGTTTGGACGTCCGTGCGGGGGCGCCACGGCGCAGCCACGCGAGCTCCTTGCGGACGAGGTTCTGCCGCCGCGCCTCGGACGCCGCGGCCTGCCGCTGCCGCTCGGCCTTGGCGAGCACGAAGGCGGCGTACCCGCCGTCGTAGGCGTCCACCACCGCGTCGTGCACCTCCCAGGTGGACTGGCAGACCGCGTCGAGGAACCAGCGGTCGTGCGTGACCACGACCAGCGCCGACGGCAGCGCCGCCAGGTGCGCGGCCAGCCAGGCGACGGCCTCCACGTCGAGGTGGTTGGTCGGCTCGTCGAGCACGAGCAGGTCGTGGTGCGAGAGCAGCAGCGAGGCGAGGGCGCAGCGGCGCCGCTCACCGCCGGACAGCCCGTGCACCACGCGGTCGAGGGTGACCCCGACCAGCAGCTCCTCCACCACCTCGCGCGTGCGCGGGTCGGCGGCCCACTCGTGGTCGGCGCGACCGCCGAGCACCGCCTCGCGGACGGTGTGGGTGTCGTCGAGCTCGTCGCCTTGCTGCAGGTAGCCGATCTCCAGTCCACGCGCCTGCGACACCCGGCCGGCGTCCGGCTGCTCCAGCCCGGTGAGCACCCGCAGCAGCGTGGTCTTGCCGTCGCCGTTGCGGCCGACGACGCCGATCCGCTCCCCCGCGGAGACGCCCAGCGACACGTCGCTGAGCAGCGGGCGGACGCCGTACGCCTTCGAGACGCGCTCGAGGTTGACCAGGTTGGCCATCAGCGGGTCTCGACCGTGACGACGTGGGCCCCCGCGACCGGGCCGTGCGCGACGACGACGGTCGGATGGTCGTCGCGCAGGGCGCCGGCCACCTCCCGGGCGTGGTCGGCGTCGCGGGCCAGGAAGACGCAGGTGGGGCCCGACCCGGAGACCACGCCACGCAGGGCGCCGGCGGCCTCGCCAGCGGCGAGGGTGTCGGCAAGGTCGGGCCGCAGGTCGACCGCCGCCGGCTGCAGGTCGTTGTGCAGCGCGGCGGCCAGCCGGTCGGGGTCGCGGGAGTGCACCGCCTCGAGGAGTACGCCGGCCGGTGCGGGCTGCGCGGGCGCGTCGGGGTGCAGCTCGTCGAACCGGCGGTAGACCGCGGGCGTCGAGAGCCCGTCGCCGGCCGCCGGCACGACCACCCACCACCACGACCCGTCGTCGGCGACGGGGGTGAGCCGTTCCCCGCGCCCCTCCCCCAGCGCGGTGCCGCCCACCAGGGCGAACGGCACGTCGCTGCCGAGCTCGGCGGCCAGCGCCAGCAGGTCGTCGTCGGAGGTGCCGAGGTCGGCGGCGCGGTCGAGGGCGACCAGGGCGGCGGCGGCGTCCGCGCTGCCGCCGGCCATGCCGCCGGCGACGGGGATCGCCTTCTCGACGCGGACGTGCCCGGTGAGGTCGCGTCCGTGGTGGCGCGCCAGCAGGGCGGCGGCACGGTCGACGATGTTGTCGCCGTCGGGCGGGAGCGCCGCGTCGTCGACGTGCCTCGCCACGTGGGTCTCGACCCGCCAGTCCAGGGCGGGCGTGACGGTGAGGTCGTCGTAGAGCGAGACCGCGTGGAAGACCGTCACCAAGGGGTGGAAGCCGTCCGGGCGCGGCCGCCCCACGCCCAGGTGGAGGTTGATCTTCGCCGCGGCGCGGACGGTGACCGCGCCCCGGGCGGCCGCGCCCCGAGGAGCCGCGCCGCTCACCGGTGCAGCTCCTCGGTCAGCCGGACGAACGCGTCGAGGTCGAGCGTCTCGCCGCGCGCGTCCGGGGAGAGCCCGGCCCGCTCGAGCGCCCCGACCGAGGCCTCGGTCGAGCCGGCCAGACCTCGGAGGGCCGCGCGCAGGGTCTTGCGCCGCTGCGCGAAGGCCGCGTCGACGACCTCGAAGACCCGCTCGCGGGAGGCGGTCGTGGCCGGGGGGTCGCGCCGGTCCAGCGCCACCAGACCGGAGTCGACGTGCGGCGCCGGCCAGAAGACGTGTCGGCCGACGGCGCCGGCGCGGCGGACGTGGGCGTGCCACGCGGCCTTCACCGAGGGGACGCCGTAGACCTTCGAGCCCGGGGGCGCCGCCAACCGGTCGGCCACCTCGGCCTGCACCATCACCAGGCCGCGGCGCAGCGTCGGGAACGTCGCGAGCAGGTGGAGCAGCACCGGCACCGACACGTTGTAGGGAAGGTTGGCGACCAGCGCCGTCGGGGGCGGGCCCGGCAGCTCGGTCACGCGGAGCGCATCGGCCTCGACCACCCGGAAGCCCGCGCCGCGCGCGCCGGCGTACTCCTCGACGGTGGCGGGCAGCGCGGCGGCCAGCAGCGGGTCGACCTCGACGGCCGTGACCTGCGGGGCCACCTCGAGAAGCGCCAGCGTCAGCGACCCCAGCCCGGGCCCGACCTCGAGCACGATGTCATCGGCGCCGACGCCCGACTCCCGCACGATCCGGCGGACGGTGTTGGCGTCGATGACGAAGTTCTGGCCGCGCTGCTTGGTCGGGCGCAGCCCCAGGCCGGCCGCGAGCGAGCGCACCTCGGCCGGGCCGAGCAGCCGGACACCCGCGCCGGCCGAGGCTCTCTCAGGAGGGGTGCCGACGGGGACGTCGGACATGCGCGCCAGCCTAGTCGGAGGGGTACGACGCACCGTCGTCGCCGTTCGTTGCCCACTGCCGCGCCGCTGCGGCGACTGGTGTCATGCCCGGGGCGGCCGAACGTCGCCGTACGCCCGCGGGAGTGGACTGCGCCGTTCGGGGCCACTCGGACAGGCAAAGGCGGGACGTGGGCCGTTCTGCCTGCGGGGCCGAGGCCCGGACGCTTCGGTTGCCTGTCCGACCGGCCCCACCGACGACTCGCGCGAGCGCCAACTCGCGGCGCACAGGCGCCAACTCGCGGCGCACAGGCGCCATCTCGCGACGCCCGAGCGCCATCTCGCGGAGGAGGGTGGGTCAGCGGGGCAGGCCGAGCTTGGCCGCGCAGCCGGGCCAGGCGCCGTAGCCGCCCTGCGCGTTGCGCAGCTTGGTGGCGACGGCGATCTGGGTGGCGCGGCTGTGCTGGTGGGGGTAGCCGGTGCCGCCGTAGGCCCGCCAGGTGCCGAGCGAGAACTGCAGGCCGCCGTAGTAGCCGTTGCCGGTGTTGATGGCCCAGTTGCCGCCCGACTCGCACTGCGCGAGGCGGTCCCAGACGGTGCTGCCGCCGGCGAAGTTCGCGGCGACCGGCTGCGGCTTCTTCTTGGTGCCGACCTTGACCAGCGCGTCGACCGGCTGCGTGGTCACCCTGGTCTTGACGACCTTGCGGGCGACCAACTCGCCGTTCTTGTAGCGCAGCTTGTAGACGACGTTGCGGCTGCCCTGCTTGCCCTCGCGCACGACCGAGGTCTCGCCCTCGAACGCCGACGGGTCGCTCTCCTTGACGGTGCGGAACGGCACCGCCTGGCCCTTGACGTGCTTGCGCACGACCTTGATGCGGGTCAGCACCACCTTGTCGCCGGCGTTCACCTCGGTGTCGACGGCGGGCTTCACCTTATCGTGCTTGCGGACCTTGACGCCGAGCCGCTCCAGCGCGTCGCCGACGGTGAGCGCCGGGAGCTTCTCGATGCGGACCTTGCGGGCGCCGACCTTGACCTTGAGGCGCTTCTTGGTGACCACGTGCAGGGCCAGGCCGTCGCGGCCGATCGAGGCGCTGCGGCTGGCCGACAGCTCGGCGCCGCGGTAGCCGCGGCCCAGCTCCTCCAGCGCGCTCTGCACGTCGGTGGAGTAGACCCAGGCGGTGCGGGTCTCGCCGTCGACGGTGAGGTCGACCGGCCGGCCGTACTGCACCGAGATGGCGCTGCCGTCGGTGACGGTCTCGTCCAGGCCCGGCGCGACGCGGTCGTGCTCGCCGACCTCGATGCCCTCGGCCTCGAGCACGCCGCCGACGGTGCCGGCGAACGCGCGGACGTCCTGGGCCTCGCCGTCGATGGTGAGCGTGACCGGGTGGCTGAGCGCGGCGTAGCCGGCGGCTCCTCCGGCCATCGCGACCAGGCTGGCGGCCACCACGCCGGCGACCACCGCCTTGCGGCGTCCGGTGGACTCACCGGCGCCACCCTCACGGGCAGGCAGCCGGGAGGTCAGGGCCTCGGCCACTCGATGGGTCAGTCCTACGATGCGGTCCCGCACAGCTCTCCAAGGTCGTGCTCTCCGGGCCTCGGGTGCCGGCGCGAACCCGCGCGCGACTCACTCCGCAGAGTGAGGAAGGGGTGCGAGCGGGGGGTCTCGCGTCGGCGGAAATCGCTCCCGATCCCGGCCAACAGTCACAGAACGATAACGGCGTGGGGGGTGATGGCAAATTCGAACGCCGGAATCCGGACGCTCCGTGAGGCATGTCTCACCGGCTACCAGGGGCCTCCGAAGGCCTCGCTGGTGGCGGCGTCGATGCCTGCGCACAGGGTCTCGAGGTCCTCACCGCGCACCTCGGCGAGCGCGCGAACAGTGATCGGCACGAGGTACGACGCGTTGCTGCGGCCGCGGTGGGGCGACGGCGTGAGGTAGGGCGCGTCGGTCTCGACGAGCAGCCGGTCGAGGGGGGTCAGCGCCGCGGCCACGCGGAGCGCGGCGGCGTTCTTGAAGGTGACCGTGCCGGCGAAGCTGAGGTGGGCGCCGCGGTCCAGGCAGGCCCGCGCGAAGTCCCCGTCGCCGGAGAAGCAGTGCATCACCCAGCGGTCGGGGGCACCCTCCTCGTCGAGCACCCGCAGCACGTCGGCATGGGCGTCCCGGTCGTGGATGACCAGGGTCTTGTCGAGCCGCTTGGCGAGGTCGATGTGCCAGCGGAAGCTCATCTCCTGCACCCCTCGGCCGTCCGGTCCGGTGCGGAAGTGGTCGAGCCCGGTCTCCCCCACCGCGCGGACCACCGGGTCGGCGGCCAGCCGCTCGATCTCCACCCACGCGGCGCTCAGCTCGCCCTGGGCCGCCAGCCGGGGCGCCTCGTTGGGATGCAGCGCGACGCCGGCCACCAGCGCGTCGTGGGCAGCCGCCGCGACGACCGACCACCGTGCGCTCTCGAGG
>JAUILS010000301.1 GCA_030432975.1 Actinomycetes bacterium | reverse complement strand
CGCCCGTGCGCCGCGCGGCCTCCTCGGAGACCGCGGACCTGCTCACCGACCTGGTGGTCGACGGGGTGCGCACGCTGGCCTTCATCCGGTCCCGGCGCGGGGTCGAGCAGGTCGCGGCGGCCGTCGCCGCGCTCCTCGACGAGGTCGAGCCCGGACTGTCGGCGCGGGTCGCGGCCTACCGTGGCGGCTACCTCCCCGAGGAGCGGCGGGCCCTGGAGCAGCGGCTGCGCAGCGGCGAGCTGCTCGGCCTCGCCGCGACCAACGCCCTCGAGCTCGGCATCGACGTCAGCGGGCTGGACGCCGTGGTCGTCGCCGGCTTCCCCGGCACCCGCGCCGCGCTGTGGCAGCAGCTCGGCCGCGCCGGTCGCGACCGGCAGGACGCCCTGGGGATCCTGGTGGCGCGCGACGACCCGCTCGACACCTACCTGGTCACCCACCCCGACGCGATCTTCGGGCAGCCCGTCGAGGCGACCGTCTTCGACCCGGGCAACGACTACGTCCTGGGGCCGCACCTGTGCGCCGCCGCCCAGGAGATCCCGCTCACCGAGGCCGACCTGCCGCTGTTCGGGCCGACCGCACGGGAGGCGGTCGACGCGCTGACGGAGGCGGGACTGCTCCGACGGCGGCCGCGTGGGTGGTTCTGGACCGACCGGCGGCGGGCCGCCGACCTGGCCGACCTGCGCTCGACCGGCGGGTCGCCGGTGCAGCTGGTCGACGAGGCGACCGGTCGCGTGGTCGGGACCGTCGACGCGGGCGGCGCGCACGCCACCGCCCATCCGGGCGCGGTCTATCTGCACCTCGGGGAGACCTGGCTGGTGACCGAGCTCGACCTCGACGACAGCGTCGCGCTGATGCACCCGGCTCCCGACCTGGACTACTCCACGACCGCCCGCGAGGTCACCGAGATCAGCATCCGCGAGGAGCGGAGGGCCGAGGCCTGGGGGGACTGCCGGCTGTCGTTCGGTCTGGTCGAGGTGACCCACCAGACGGTGTCCTACCTCCGTCGCCGCCAGCCCGGCGGCGAGGTGCTCGGCGAGGAGCCGCTGGACCTGCCGGCCCGGTCGCTGGTCACGGCGGCCGTCTGGTGGACCGTGCCCGCCGTCGCCCTCGAGGACGCCGGGCTGGCGGCGGCCGACCTCCCCGGGGCCGCGCACGCCGCCGAGCACTGCTCGATCGGGCTGCTGCCGCTGTTCGCGACCTGCGACCGCTGGGACATCGGCGGCGTCTCCACGGCGCTGCACCCCGACACCGGGCAGCTCACGGTGTTCGTCTACGACGGCCACCCCGGCGGCGCCGGCTTCGCCGAGCGAGGGTACGCCGCGGCGCCGGCCTGGCTGGCCGCCACCCGCGAGACCATCGCCTCGTGCGCCTGCGACGACGGTTGTCCGTCGTGCGTGCAGTCGCCGAAGTGCGGCAACCAGAACCACCCCCTCGACAAGGAGACCGCCGGCCTGCTCCTCGACGTCCTCCTGGAGCACGCGCCGCGGTCGACGGACACCCCGGGGTGAGGCGTCGCGGGGTCGGCGTGGGTTAGCCTGCGCGCATGGTGTTCCTCGGTCTGCTGCTGATCGCGCTGGGCATCGTCGCGATCCTGTCGGCGGTGTTCGTCAGCGACGGCAGTGCGGAGCTGCTCGGCATGGACCTCACCGCCCTGGCGATCTTCCTGGTCGGTGTCGGCGCCGGCGCCGCCCTGATCTGGGGCTTCGCGATCCTGAAGTACGGCACCAAGCGCGAGCTGCGCCAGCGCAAGGAGCGCAAGCAGCTGGGCGAGCTATCGGAGAAGCTCGACCAGGTGGAGGCCGAGCGCCGCGCCGACGGCGACACCGGCACCCCCAGCGCCTGACCACGACGGGCGGCCTCGTGGACGCCGGCTCGCCGGCGGCCCTCACGCCGGCCCGGCCCGCGCTTGCGCGCTGACCGTCAGCGCGCGGCCCGGCCAGGCCGCGCTCGTCACCGCCACCGTCACGACCAGGTCGGCCCCCGCAGGGGCGCAGTCGACGAGTCGGGCGCCGTTGGCCACGGCGATCCGGGCGGCGGCCGCACACGGGTCCGCGGGCGACCCGGCCCCGGCGAGGGCGGCGAGGTCGGCCGCCGACTGGGCCCTGCGGTGGTCGACGACGAGTGCCGTCACGCCGGCCAGCGCACCCCCGACGAAGACCAGGAGGCCGGCCATGGTGACGGTCAGCAGGCTGGCCGAGCCGCGCTCGGAGACCGACCGTCCGCTCGGCCGCGCCGGCGTCACGACCCCGGCTCCGCGGCGGCGACCGCCTCGGCCTCGAGCCGCGCGCCGGGCACGAAGCCCAGCAGCCCGGCCGGTCCGGTGCTGTCGCCGGTGACGCGGACCACGACCGGGTCGCCGCCGACCACGGTGACGACGGCGCCGTCGGGCGCCACCCGCTCGCCGAGCGCCACCGCCTCGGCCACCGACTCGCCACGAGCGACCGCCCGCGCCGTCTCGCGGGCCGCGTCGACCAGCCGGACCTGGGTGAGCCCCAGGGTGAGCAGCCAGACCAGGGCGAGTGACACCGCCGCCAGCAGCGGCAGCGTCATGGCCAGCTCGGCCGTGGCCGCACCCGCGTCGTCGCGTCGCCGGAGGCCGCTCACCCGATCCCCAGCAGCCCCATCACGTGCTCGAACAGCGTCCGCAGCAGCCGCTCCCCCAGCCCCCCGGTCAGCAGGGTGTAGAGCAGGCCGGCCAGCCCCGCTCCGGCGGCCGTGCCCATGGCGTACTCCGCCGTGGTGATGCCCCGCTCGTCGTGTCGCGCTCTCATGTCGTCTCCTTCTCGGCGGCCGCCCGGTGCGGTCGCTCGGAAGGAGCCTGCTCGGATCCGCCCGCCTCGACACGGCCCCCTCCGTGGTCCGGGGAGAACCCCGTGACCGCGGGTCCTGTGGAGGAGTTCGGGCACCGGGAGACGAGG
>JAUILS010000057.1 GCA_030432975.1 Actinomycetes bacterium | reverse complement strand
GCCGGCGACGAGGAGGCCGTACTCGACGGCGGAGGCGCCGCGCTCGTCCATCTTCTCGATGCGGGCGTTCAGCATGATGCGCAGGTAGTCCAGCATGGTTCTTGTATCTCCTTGGTGAGTGGTGGTGCTCTGTCAGCCGAGGATCGCCGGGGTCTGCGCCTCGATGCCCTCAGTCTTCCGCACTTTTCCGCGTCACGCTGCGAGAAATCGGACAGCGCGCCCTGGTCACTTCGGGCCGTGCGCCCTGGTCCTCCCGGACCGCGACGCGAGCCCGGTCGGAGGTGTGGAGCTGCGCCTCAGGCCTGACGGACGCTGGTGAGCAGCCCGATCCGCATCGCGGTCACCAGTGCCTGGGCGCGGTTGTTGGCGCCGAGCTTCTGGTAGATCCGGCCGATGTGCGACTTCACCGTCGACTCGCTCATGTAGAGCTCCTGGCCGATGGCGCCGGAGCCGAGCCCGTCGGCGAGCAGCAGCAGCACCTCGTGCTCACGGTCGGAGAGCCGCGTGGACTCCGCGGCACCGCGACGCATCATGGCGCCGGCCAGGCCGCTGGACAGGAACGTGCGCGGCGACGCGGCGGCGTGCATGGTCGCCCGGACCACCTCGCCTGCGGGGGCGTCCTTGCCGACGAAGCCGGAGGCGCCGGCCTCCATGGCCGCGAAGATCTGGTCGTCGCCGGAGTGCATGGTGAGCACCACGAGGCCGAGGTCGGGGTGGTCCTTGCGCAGCCGCCGGACGATGTCGAGGCCGGTGCCGTCGGGGAGCTGGAGGTCGGTGACGACCGCGTCCGGCGTGGCCGCCGCGCAGACCTCCAGCGCCTCGGCCACGGAGCCGGCCTGGCCGACGACCTCGGTGCCGGGCTCGAGGGTGAAGGACGCGGCGAGGCCGTTGCGGATGAGCTCGTGGTCGTCGACCAGGACGACGCGGACGGGGGTCTCGCTCATGACAGCACACTCTCTCTTTCGGGGTCCGAGACGGTGGCGCCACGCGCGGCGTCACCCGAGATGCGGACGGCGACGAGGGCGCCGCCGTCCGGGTGGTTACCGATGTCCAGCGTGGCGCCGACCAGGCGCGCGCGCTCCTGCATGATCTCCAGGCCGTGGGAGTCCACTCGCTTCTCCTGCAGCCCGCGGCCGTTGTCGCGCACCGAGATCGCCACGTCGGGCGGGTTGACCTCGCACACGACATCGATCCTGCTGGCCTCGGCGTGCCGGACGGCGTTGTTGAGGGCTTCCTGGGTGATCCGCATCAGCTCGGCCTCGACCTCCGGCCGCAGTCGCACGGTGCCCTCGTCGATCGTGACCGAGATGGCCACGCCGGAGAGTGCGCTGAGGTGGCGGGCGACGCCGCCGATCGCCGCCCCCAGGCTGTCGCTGCCGTCCACCGCCGACCGCAGGGTCAGCACCGAGCGGCGTACCTCCGCCACGACGGAGGTGATGCTGTCGCGGAGCAGCTGCAGCTGGGCCTTCTGCTCGGGGGAGTCGGCCGCCGCGAGCAGCCCGTCGACGAAGTAGCCCAACGACGCGATCTCCTGCGCCATGCCGTCGTGCATCTCGCGGGCCAGCCGGCGCCGCTCCTCGGAGGTCGCGAGGTCGCGGAGCTGGCCGAACAGCAGGGAGGCTTCGAGGCGTACGGCGTCCGGGCCGAAGCCGCGCGACAGCGTCGCCAGCTTCTTGTCCAGGCCGGCCTGGTCGGGGGAGAGGCCGGCGGAGAGCGTGCCGGTCACGACGGCGACGATGCTGCCGCCCGCGGTCAGCGGGAAGGCGAAGTCCTGGCCGCGGGTCATCGGGCGACCGGTGGCGAGCACCCGCTCGGCGAGCCGGTCGCGGTGGTCCGGCTCCGCGGCGGCCTCGGCCGGCTCGTCGGCAAGGGCGACCGACCGGGTCAGCGGGGTGAGCCCGTCGTGCTGCGGCACGTGGACGGCCAGCGCCGAGGTGGGCAGCTCGTCACGCACGGCGGCGAGCAGGCCGTCGGCCTGCGACACCGGGTCCAGCCCGGAGGAGAGGTCACCGGAGAGGTCGAGCAGCTCCCGCAGCAGCTGGCGAGCCTCGCGGTAGCCCGCGACCGAGTCGGGCTCGCGGCGGATGAAGGTGTGGAGGAAGCCCGCGACCAGGCCCATGCCCAGCCCGCAGACCGACCAGGTGAAGATCGCGACGCCCAGGCCGCTGTCGATGCCACCCCCCAGGAGGGAGGCCGTGGCCACGACGCCGATCAGCTGGGCGGTCAGCGCCTCGGCCACCCCGCGGTTGCCGTGCCGCAGCCCGGAGAGGAACGGAGGCAGCGCGAGCGCCGCGAGCAGGCCGGGCGACGTCTCGGCCGGCAGCGCCACGATGACGCCGACGGCCGTGGCCTCCAGCAGGTCGGAGGAGGCCGCCAGCCGCCAGCGCCGCTGGGCCGCGATGGCGCCGAGGCCCAGGGCGACGGCAAGGGCGACCAGGAAGGGGAAGGACGCCGTGTCCCGCGCCCACACGGCCGGCCCGACCAGCGCCAGCAGCACGAAGACGCGTGCGGCGACAGCCAGGCGGCCGAAGGTGCGCGAGGTGGCGGAGCCCATCACTTGGCGAAGTTGTCCATGATGCTGATCGCCGCCGGCCCCATCACCGCGAGGAACAGCGTGGGAAGGATGCAGAAGATCAGCGGGATGGTGATCTTCACTGGCACCTGCTGGGCCTTCTCCTCCGCGCGCTGGCGACGCTTGACGCGCATCTCGGCCGACTGCACGCGCAGCACCTGACCGATCGGGATACCGAACGAGTCGGCCTGCACCAGAGCGCTGACGAAGCTCTTCAGGTCGGCGAGGTTGGTGCGCTCGGACAGCGCCCGCATCGCCTCGGTGCGGCCCTGACCGATCTGCATCTCACGCAGGGCGCGGGCGAACTCCTCGGCCAGCGGGCCGGTGGTGTTGCGCGACACCTGCTGCAGCGCGGCGTCGAAGCCGAGACCGGACTCCACGCTGATGGTGAGCAGGTCGATCGCGTCCGCCAGGCTCCGCTGGATCTTCTCCTCGCGGTCGTAGGACTGCTGGTAGAGGTAGAGGTTCGGACCGTAGAAGCCGACCAGCAGACCACCCACGACCATCAGGATCTGGATGGTGAAGCCGGGGGAGATCACCAGGGCGAAGAGCGAGCCGAGGATGAACCCCGCGATGGCGGCGACGACCTTCATCGAGACGACGCGGTCGACGGTCCAGCCGGGCGGGTTGCCCGCCAGCTCCAGCCGGCGACGGATGCGGTCGCCGGTGTCGGCGCCGCTCAGCCGGCGGCCGATGCCCAGGAAGCGCCGGAGCAGCGGGTCGAGGACCCGGTCCGCGAACGGCTTCTCCATGTCGTCGGTGAGCTCCGAGGGAGCCATCGACATCGCCTCGAGGACGGCCAGCGACTTGTTGATGCCGGTGGTCTCGGCCTCGCTCCGCGTCGCCATGGACAGCAGGAGGAGGGAGGTCCCGACCAGCAGCAGGCCGAGTACGAACAGCATGACCATCGCTCAGACCTCCACCTTGACCATCTTGCTCATCCAGAAGATGCCGAGGCCCAGGAGCAGCGCGCCGCCACCGAGCATCACCCACCCACGCGGGTCGGTGAACATCGGCATGACGTAGTCGCCGTTCGTCAGCAGCAGGTACAGCAGGAACGCCGGCGGCAGCCCGCCCAGCACGACCGCGGACAGCTTGCCCTCGGCGGCCAGGGCGGCGACCTGGCGGCGCATGTACTCGCGCTCGCGGATCGTGCCGGCCACGGTGTTGAGGAGCTCGGCGAGGTTACCGCCGACCTGGCGCTGGATCTTGATCGCCATGACGACCCACGCGAAGTCCTTGCTGTCGAAGCGCTCGGTGATGCCCTCGAGGGCGTCCTCGAGCGTGACGCCGAGGCGGGTCTCGACCAGCACCCGCTTGAACTCGCCGGCGATCGGCTCGGTGCCCTCGTTGACGATGGTGTCGACGGACTGGGCGAGCGAGAGACCCGCCTGCAGCGAGCCGGCCATCAGCTGGAGGGTGTCGGGCAGCGACGAGTTGAACGCCTTGAGCCGGCGAGACCGCTTGAAGCCGAGCCACATCCAGGGCAGCACCACGCCGAGCGCCGTGAAGATGAGCGAGACGATGATGTTGCCGCGCCCCAGCAGCATGCCCACGGCGCCGCCGATGACCGCGATCGTCGCGTGGGCGAGCAGCCACTCGGCCGGCTTCAGGTTGCTGCCGGCGTGCTCCAGGCGGGCCGCGATCCGCGCCTCGAGGCTCTGGTTGTGGTGCAGCATCGCCGCCGCCGCCTCCTTGGCCTGGGCGAGGCTGATGTCGCGCTCGGAGGCCACGGCGTTGGGGTTCTGGATGCCTGCGGTGACGGCGGTGTACTGCGCCACCCGCTCGTCGGGGGCGAGATCGGTCTTCTGCTTGGCCGGGAGCAGGTTGACGAACAGCACGACCATGCTCAGGCCGAGCAGCGCGGCGCCGGCGTACATCGCCCAGGCGGGGAGCGTGAAGCCGCCCGCGGAGACGTACTGCGGCGTCGGTGCCGCGTCGCTGTCGGAAGCCGCGTTGGCCAGCGTGGCGTACGCCGACGCGGTCAGCGTCGAGCCGCCCGCGGGCAGGCTCACCGCGACGTTGCCCTCGGTGGCGTCGAAGCCCTCCGGGAGCGAGGCCACGACGACCACCTGCCGGGCGAGGACGTCGGCCTCGTTGGCGAACGCCTCCTGCAGGGCCGCCGAGTCGGCGCTGATCACGGTGCCGTCGCCGGCCTCGGCCATCGCCTCGAGGGGGGCCAGCTTCTTGGCCTTCTGGTCGAGCGCGACGACGTCCACGTCGACCTCGCTGTCGGTGATCGCCAGGGTGGCGGTCTCGAGCGGGGTCTTGCTGGTGTCGGCGCCGTCGGACAGCACGAGCAGGCTGCGCTGACCGTCCTTGCCGGCCTGCTTGGTCGCCGCGATGACGCCGTCGTACAGGCTGGTCTTCTTGCTCAGCGAGAGCTCGTCGAGCACGGCCACGGCCTGGTCTCGGTCGAGCGTGGGCGGCAGGGGCTGCTTCACCTTGTTGGCGAAGGTCGTGATGCCGACGTAGACGTTGTCCGGCACCGTGTCGAGGAAGGTCCGCGCGGCCTCCTGGGCGGCGGCGAAGCGGTCGCCCTTCATGGAGTTGCTGGTGTCGATCACCAGGATCGCGGTCCGCTTGATCGCCTTGTCGGTGTCGGCCGGCCGGGCGGTGGCCTCGGCCTCCTCGCCGGCGAGCGTCACCGAGACGCCGTCGAGGTCGACCTCGGCGCCCTCGGGCACCGACACGAGGATCTTCACGCCGTTGTTGGTGGGCTTGACGTGCGCGATCGAGGCGCCGTCCGCGGCCGAGGCCGGCCCACCGACGAGGGCGAGGATCCCGGCCACCCAGGCGGCCAGGAGGAGGGAGAGGAGGCGACGAGGCATCACGCGCGTCCCATCGCGAAGAGCATCGGGTCGACATGCACGTTGGCGTGCGCCATCTTGTCGAGGAACTTCGGGCGCAGGCCGGTCGGCTTCAGGGTGCCCATGTAGCGCCCCTCGCCGTCGAAGCCCGCGTCGTGGTCGTAGAGGAAGATGTCCTGCAGCGTGATGACGTCACCCTCCATCCGCTCCACCTCGGTGATGTGGGTGATGTGGCGCGAGCCGTCCTTGAAGCGGGTCTGGTGCACGATCATGTCCACCGCCGAAGCCGTCTGCTCGCGGATCGCGCGGATCGGCAGGTCCATGCCCGCCATCAGCACCATCGTCTCGAGACGCGAGAGCGTGTCGCGGGGGCCGTTGGAGTGGAGCGTGCAGATCGAGCCGTCGTGACCGGTGTTCATGGCCTGGAGCATGTCCAGCGCGGAGGCGTCACGGACCTCACCGACGATCACCCGGTCGGGTCGCATACGCAGGCTGTTCTTCACCAGGTCGCGGATGGTGATCGCGCCCTTGCCCTCGATGTTGGCGGGGCGGGACTCGAGCCGGACCAGGTGCTCTTGGTGGAGCTGGAGCTCGGCCGCGTCCTCGATGGTGACGATGCGCTCGTCGGCGGGGATGAACGACGACAGCACGTTGAGCGTGGTCGTCTTGCCGGCGCCGGTGCTGCCGGACACGATGATGTTGAGCCGGCCACGCACGCAGGCGTCGAGGAACTCCGCCGACTGCGGGGTGAGCGAGCCGAACTTGATCAGGTCGTGCACGGTCAGCGGGTCGGCCGAGAACTTCCGGATGGTGAGCGAGGAGCCGTCGATCGCCAGCGGCGGGATGACGGCGTTGACACGGCTGCCGTCGGGGAGGCGGGCGTCCACCATCGGGCTGGACTCGTCGACGCGCCGACCGACGCGGGAGACGATCTTGTCGATGATCCGGCGCAGGTGGGCCTCGTCGGCGAACACCGCGTCGGCGGCCACCAGCTTGCCCTTGCGCTCCAGCCAGATGTTGGTGTGGCCGTTGACCATGACCTCGGAGACGTCCGGGTCGAGCAGGTAGGGCTGGATCGGGCCGTAGCCCAGGATGTCGTCGCTGATCTCCTGGGTGATCCGGGTGCGGTCGCCGGCGCTCAGCGGACGGTCCTGGTGGGCCAGCACGTCGAGCAGCGCCGCGCGGACGCGCGACTCCAGCTCGTGCTGGTCCATGTTGGCGTCGTAGAGTTGCGGGCCGAGCTCCTTGAGCAGCTGCCCGTGGACGCTCGCCTTGAGCTCCTCGATGCGGTCGGACTGGCTGCCAAGCTTCTTCAGGCTCTTGCCGCCGTTGGCCGCGGGCTGCGCCGGCTTGGGGGGCGGCGGCGTGCTGAAGCCGGGCGAGGTCGGCCCACCGGCGGCACCGCCGGCGGCGGGACCTCCAGGTGCGGTGGTCGCGGCGTCGCTCGGGGCCGCTCCGGCCGGAGCGGCGTTCGGGGTCGTCGTCGGGGTGCCGGGCGCCTGGGTGGTGGCGGCTGCGGCCGCCAGGCGGTCACGAAGAGAGCTCATCTGCGCTTCCTGCGTCGTCGGTTGTTGCTGTCATCGGACATGTCGTCGGCGTCCGGCACGTCCCCGCCGGTGAGCGCCGTGGCAAGAGCGCGCACGGCCCGGCTGGACTCGTGGTCGGGCGCCGACAGGACGATCGGCCGGCCGGCGTTGGTGGCGGCGGCGATGTCGATCGACGTGGAGATCTGCGTGGAGACCGACATCCCGAGGATGGCCTCCACCTTCTCGGCCCCGATGCCGACCGCGTCGTCGGCGCGGTTGAGCAGGAGATGCCGGTGGCCCTGCGCGATGTTGAGCATGTCGAGCGTCTCGAGCGCCACCTTGACGTTCTTGAGCGTCGGCACGTCGAGCGTGGCCACCATCACCAGGTCATCGGTCTCGTCCAGCGCCGTGAGCGTCTGCTCGTCGAAGGCGGGTGCGCTGTCGACGATGACGTAGTCGTACTTCTCCTTGAGCACTCGGATCATCCGCGACACCAGGGCAGGCGTGATCCGGTCGTGCGCGTCCGGCAGGCTCGGCGCCGCGAGCACCATCAGGCCCGACTCGTGCCGGGTGAGGAGGCCGTCGATGGCCTCGTAGTCCAGCGAGTCCTCGCTGCCGATGGCGTGCTCGATCGAGTGCGACGGGAACAGCTGCATGGTGATCGCGACGTCCCCGAAGGCCAGGTCGAGGTCGACCAGGCAGACCTGGCGCGCACCGCGGTCGGCCAGGGTGAGCGCGAGGTTGACGGCCATCGTGGTCTTGCCGACACCGCCCTTCGGCGAGAAGACCGACACCACCCGGCCCATGTGGGCCACGCCGCCCGGGCCGCGCAGGGCGGCCGAGAGCTGGTGGGCCCGCGAGGCCGCGGCGGTCAGGGAGTCGGCGTCGTTGTCGGCCACCACGTCCCGGGCGCCGGCGTGCATGGCGCGGGTGAGGACGTCGGTGTCGACCAGGCTGCGGACCAGGACCACGCTGACCGTGGGCCGGCTGAACCGCAGGTCCTCGCAGACCCCGAGGGCGTCGTCCAGGGGCAGGTTGGGCCCCAGGACGACGAGGTACTCCTCGGTGCGGTTGTCGAGCCAGGGACCGAGTCGGTCCACGCTCTCGACGCCGTGGGCGCCCGCGGGCAGCGAGGTCAGCAGCTTGGCGACGACGCTGCTGTCAGTGTCGATGACAACTGGCATGGCAGTGGATTCCTTCAGGTGGCGGTCGGGTGGCTCACTTGTGGAGGTTCTGCCAGCCGATGCCCCGGTCGGGCTGGGACTTGCTCTTGTCGTTCAGCAGAGCGAAGGCCAGGCGACCGTTGGTGTCGGTGGAGGCGAACATCAGGCGCTCGGCGTCGGCCTGGCTGACGGCGACGGTGAGCAGCGTCCGCGGCACCTCTTCGGTGGTCGCGGCGCCGTCGGGCGTCGTCGAGGTGGTGGTGGTGGTCGAGGTCGACCCGACACCGAGCACGAGCACGCGCTTGAGCAGCAGCCGGACGACGCCGTTCGGCGGCACGCCGTTCTGGCTGAGACCGGCGCGCGCGTCGGCCACGCCCTGCTCGGCGCTCACGTCGAGCATCGGCTCGATGTGGTAGATCGCGACCTCGGAGCCGGGGTTGACGAAGCCGGAGACGCGGGCGGAGTCGGTCAGCTCGACCGAGATGGCCTGCATGCCTTCGGGGATGGCCAGCGTCTGGCCCTGCGCGGCGCCGCCGAACTTGGCGGGGATGATCTGCTCGCCCGCGAAGATCGTGGTCACGGCGACCTCGCCCTTGAGGGCGTCGACGGACTGCATGGCGCCGTCGAGCACCTGGTTCTTCGGCACCGCCTCGGAGGCGATCTTGCCGGCGGAGGTGGCGGCCTCGATGGACTCGCCGGCCTCGATGGTCTGGGTGGCCCGCAGCACCTCGACGGTGTCGAACTGCTCCTGAGCCCGGTTGTCTGCGCTGCGCACGTACACCACGACCAGCGCGGTGCCGATGAGGGCGACCAGCGTGGCGAGGAGCAGCAGGACTGAGCGTCGGTTCATGGTGCGGGGGCACCTTTCGGTCAGGTGGGACGGCACGGTGATCCGCGTCGTCCTGGTGTCGGGTGAGGTTCGAGACGACCGGCGGGAGCCGGGTCCGCGTCGCTCTGGCGGTGTCTCGGCGTGGAATCTAGTTGTCTAGTCAGCGGCCTGTCCCGAAAACGCAAAAACCTGTATGGCGGCCGCGCCGGCGGTGCATGATGCCCCCCGCCGAGGGCGTCGCAGCGGCGGTTTCCCCGTGTTCTACAGGGGTCTCGACCCCTGCGTGCGGGGTGCGGCCGAGCCGGCCTCAGGCCGCCGACGTGAGGACCGTCACGCGAGATAGAGGTCGGCGACGTCGTCGCGGAAGTCGCGCAGCACGACGCTCCGACGCAGCTTGAGGCTGGGCGTCAGGTGGCCGCTGTCCTCGGTCCACTCGACCGGGAGCACTCGGAAGCGCCGGATCGACTCGGCCCGCGAGACCGCCTCGTTGGCGTCGTCGACGGCGGCGGAGATCTCCGCCAGCACCTCGGGGTCGTCGGACAGCTCGTCCAGACCGCCGGTCCGGCCGTGCGCCTCGGCCCAGAGCGCCAGGGCGTCGGGGTCGAGGGTCACCAGCGCGCCGATGAACGGGCGGCCGTCGCCGACGACCAGGCACTGGGCGACCAGAGGGTGGGCACGCAGCCGGTCCTCCAGCACCGCCGGCGCGACGTTCTTGCCGCCCGCGGTGACGATGATCTCCTTCTTGCGCCCGGTGATCCGGACGTAGCCCTCTCCGTCGATCTCGCCGACGTCGCCGGTGCGGAACCAGCCGTCATCGGTGAACGCCTCGCGACTGGAGGCCTCGTCGCGCCAGTAGCCGGAGAACACCTGGGGGCCCCGGCACAGCAGCTCGCCGTCGTCCGCCACCCGGACGCTGGCGCCGGCCAGCGGCTGGCCGACGGTGCCCACCCGCACCCCGTCGACGCGGTTGGCCGTCAGCGCCGCCGTGGTCTCGGTGAGGCCGTACCCCTCGAGGATGGTCAGGCCGATCCCTCGGTAGAAGTGGCCCAGCCGGTCGCCGAGGGGGGCGCCGCCGGAGACGGCGTAGCGGCAGGCGCCGCCGAGCGCCTCGCGCAGGCGGCGGTAGACGAGCCGGTCGAAGGCGGCATGCTGAGCCCGGACCCGCACCGGGACGCGACCCTGGTCCAGACCACGGGACCAGGCGATGGCCGTGCGGGCGGCCCGCGCGAAGACCCCGCCCCGCCCGTCGGCGGTGGCGCGCTGGGAGGCGGTGTTGAAGATCTTCTCGAAGACGCGGGGCACCGCCAGCACGAACGTCGGGCGGAACGACTGCAGCTCGGCCGGCAGGTGCGGGATGTCGGCGGTGTGCCCCAGCCGCGTGCCGGTCGCGACGCAGCCCACCTGGATCACCCGGGCGAACACGTGCGCCAGCGGGAGGAAGAGCAGGGTCGACGCCCCCTCCTCGAACAGCTCCGGCAGGTCGCCGGTCGCGGCGGCCACCTCGGCGAGGAAGTTGCCGTGGGTGAGCATGCAGCCCTTGGGCCGGCCGGTGGTGCCGGAGGTGTAGATGAGCGTCGCGAGGTCCTCCGGCCCCTGGGAGGTACGCCGCTCCTCGAGGTCCTCGTCGGAGATGTCGGCGCCCAGCCGGGTCAGCACCCCCACCGCGTTGTCGTCGAGCGACCAGACGTGGTGCAGGTCGGGGAGCTCGTGGCGCTGCTGCGCGATCCGGGAGAGGTGCTCCCCGGTCTCGGCCACGACGCCCACGGCGCCGGAGTCCTGCAGGATCCAGGCGACCTGCTCGGCGGAGCTGGTCTCGTAGACGGGGACGGAGACGCCGCCCGCGAACCAGATCGCGTAGTCGACGAGCGTCCACTCGTAGCGGGTGCGCGACAGCAGCGCGACCCGGTCGCCCCGCTGCACCCCCGCGGCCACGAGTCCCTTGGCGACGCCGGCCACCTCGGCCAGGAACTCCGCGGCCGTGACGTCGTCCCAGCCCTCGTCGACCCGACGGGCCAGGACCGGCCGGTCGGGGTCCTGCGCGGCCCGCTCCACGACGGCGTCGGTGAGGTTGCCGGTCGGAGGCGCGGCCGTGGTGGGGGCGGCGTACTCGCGCACCGTGCCTCCTGGTGTCGACGATGGTCCGTAAGAGGGGTCAGCGCGCAGGCTACCGCTGCCGCCGCGAGGTCCTCGGTCCGGTACGCTCGCTGGGCCCGCGAACGTCGCGGAGAGCCGCCCGTCGAGGAGCAGCCGAGGAGAGCAGCATGGCCGAGCAGACGACGTCCTCCATCGTGATCGACGCCGAGCCGGCCGCCGTGATGGAGGTCATCGGCGACTTCCCGTCCTACCCCGAGTGGGCCAAGGGCGTGAAGCAGGCCGAGGTGGTCGTGGACGGCGACGGCGGCTGGGCCGAGCAGGTGTTCTTCGCCCTCGACGTCCCCCCGATCCGCGACGAGTACACCCTGTCCTACGACTGGGACGGCTATGACGAGGTGTCGTGGACGCTGGTCGAGGGCAAGGTGCTCACCCACATGGACGGCGCCTACGTCCTGCGCGACCTCGGCGACGGCCGCACCGAGGTGACCTACCGGCTCGCGCTGGACCTGTCGATCCCGCTGATCGGCATGATCAAGCGCAAGGGCGAGAAGATGATCATCGACGCGGCGCTCAAGGGGCTCAAGCAGCGCGTCGAGTCCGCGTGACCCGGCGTCCCGGAGGCCGAGCGGCGTGACCCCGTCCCCACCGCGCGTCCTGCTGTTCACCGGCAAGGGCGGCGTCGGCAAGTCCACGGTCGCCGCCGGCACCGCCTGCCTGGCCGCCGACCGGGGGCTCCGGACCCTGGTGCTGTCGACCGACGCCGCGCACTCCCTGGCCGACGCCTTCGGGGTGGACCGGCCGGGCCCCGACCCGACGCCGGTGGGCGAGTGCCTGCACCTCCAGCAGGTCGACGCCCAGCGCCGCTTCGAGGACTCCTGGTCGGAGATCTCCCGCTACCTGCGCAGCGTCCTCGATGCGGGCGGCGTCGACCCGGTCACCGCGGAGGAGCTCACCGTGCTGCCCGGCGCCGAGGAGGTGATGGCGCTCCTGGAGCTGCGGCTGCAGGTGCTCACGGGCGACTGGGACGTCGTGGTGGTCGACTGCGCCCCGACGGCCGAGACGCTGCGGCTGCTCGCGCTTCCCGAGGCGCTGGCGTGGTACATGGACCGGGTGTTCCCGATGGAGCGCCGGGTGGTGCGGGCGCTCAGCCCCGTGCTCAGCCGCGCGGCGGGGGTCCCGATGCCCGAGGACGGGGTCTTCGACGCCGTCCAGCGGCTGCACGACGAGCTCGACGAGGTGCGCTCCCTGCTGGCCGGGCCGCGCTCGTCGGTGCGGCTGGTGATGACGCCGGAGAACGTCGTCCTCGCCGAGGCCCGGCGCTCGCTGACGACGCTCTCGCTGTTCGGCTACCGCGTCGACGGGGCCGTGGTCAACCGGGTCTTCCCCGACGCGGGCGCCGACGCCTGGCGCGCCCGGTGGGTCGCCGCCCAGGCCGAGGTGCTCGCCCGGGTGCGGCAGTCCTTCGCCGAGCTGCCGTTGTGGCGGTCGGCCTATCGCGACGACGAGCCGGTGGGCCGCCCGGCTCTCACCGCCCTCGCCGAGGAGCTGTACGCCGGCTCCGACGCGCTGGCCGACCCGGCCGGCGCGGAGCCGCTGCGGTTCGCCCGCGAGGGCCGGGTCACCACGCTGCGGCTGTCGCTGCCCCTCGTGGAGCGCTCGGAGGTCGACCTGACGCGACACGGCGACGACCTGGCGGTGACCGTGGCGGCGTACCGCCGCCTGCTCACGTTGCCTCCGGCGCTCGCACGCCATAGCGTCACGGGTGCTCGCGTCGTCGACGGCGAGCTGCAGGTGCGATTCGAGGAGACGACCGCGTGACCAACGGCGCAGGGGAGCCGCAGCCGGGCCGCGAGGTCGGCTCGCTGGCCGAGGAGGCCGCCAAGCTGCTCGGGGCACTGTCCGGGTGGGCCCAGGAGCACGACCTGGACGACGTGGCCGACCGGGCGAGCGCCGTCGGCCACGAGGTCCACGAGCACCTGGCGACCGGCGCCCCGGAGTGCACCTACTGCCCGATCTGCCAGGGGGTGCGCTTCCTGCGCGACACCTCGCCGGAGGTCCGCGCCCACCTGGCCGCGGCCGGCGCCTCGCTGGTGCAGGCGCTCACGGCGACCCTGCAGGCGGCGACGACCGCAGCGGAGCAGACCCCCGTCGAGCGGATCCCCGTCGACGACGACTGGCCGGAGGAGCCGCAGCCATGAGCCTGAGCATCGGCATCGACGTCGGCGGCACCAAGATCGCGGGCGGCGTCGTCGACGAGGCCGGGACGATCCTGGCCGAGGCACGGGTGGAGTCACCGGCCGACGACACCGACCGGATCGAGCAGACGATCGTCTCGCTGGTGCAGGGGCTGCGCGCCGACCACGAGGTCGACGCCGTCGGGGTGGGCATGGCCGGCTACATCGACTCCGGGCGCTCGGTGGTGATGTTCACCCCCAACCTGGCGCTGCGCGACGTGCCGCTGCGTGCCGACCTGGAGGCGACGCTGGGGCTGCCGGTCGTCGTCGAGAACGACGCCAACGCCGCCGCCTGGGGGGAGTTCGCCTTCGGCGCGGGCGCGGACGTCGACGACCTGCTGCTGCTGACCGTCGGCACCGGCGTCGGTGGTGGCATCGTCATCGACGGCGAGCTGCTGCGCGGGGCGTTCGGGGTGGCCGCCGAGGTCGGCCACCTGCGGATGGTCCCGGGTGGGCACCCGTGCGGCTGCGGCAACCGGGGCTGCCTCGAGCAGTACGCCAGCGGGAGCGCACTGGTCCGCAACGCCCGGCAGCGCGCCGTCGGCGGGTCCCCGGAGTCCCGGCCACTGGTGGAGCGTGCGGGCGGTGACCCGGCCGCGATCACCGGTCCGATGGTGACCGCTGCGGCCACGGCCGGCGACCCCTTCTGCATCGACCTCCTCGCCGAGCTGGGCCGCTGGCTGGGCGAGGGCATCGCCGCGCTCGCCACCGTCCTCGACCCCGCGGTGACCGTGATCGGCGGCGGGGTCAGCCAGGCCGGCGACCTGCTGGTGGCGCCTGCGCGCGCGGCCTTCCTCGGCGAGGTGATCGCCCCTGAGCACCGCCCGGTGCAGGAGATCCGCACGGCCCGGCTCGGCAACCGCGCGGGCATCATCGGCGCCGCCGACCTCGCCCGGCGCTGACCCCTGCGCCCCGACCAGACCGGGCAAGCCAAATCTTCTCGAAACCGCGGACATGCACCCCGGTGGTCTGCCTACGATCGCGGCGATCTCGGGTTTGACTGCGGCTTTGCCCACCTCCTCCCGGGATCTGTCACACGAACCTCGCAACGGGACAGGCAGGGTGATGATGCAGCGCAGTCGGCACAGCGTTCTCGGGAGCGTCCGACGGCGACGGGGGACCGACTCCGAGGCCGGTGGCTCGGCCGTCGAGTTCGCCCTCCTGGTCGTGGTCTTCCTGACCCTGCTCTTCGGGATGATCCAGTACTCCCTCTACTTCTGGTCGACCCAGTCGGCGGCCAACGCGGCCCGCGACGCCGCCCGCCGGGCAGCCGTCGGCCAGTCCTGCACCCAGCTGACGGCGCAGTCCCAGGCCAACACGAAGATGGTCGAGTCGGGCTATCAGGTGACCCGGCGCTACTACAAGCCGGAGGACACGTCGTTCACGACACCGGTGACGGCCTACACCGGCGCCAACGCGCGGATCGTCATCACCTACCAGGCCGTCGACCTCAACTTCCCCTTCGTGCCGATGATCCAGGACGCCAAGGTGCGCGAGGTCGCGGTCGCCCGGGTCGAGAACTACAGCTCGACCGGCAACACGAACTGGAGCAACTGCGGATGAGCGCCCGCACTGCCTCCTCCGGCTTCTGGGCGGCCCGCCGCCGCGACGAGCGCGGCGCCTACGCGGTGATGTTCGCGCTGCTGGCCACGGCCCTGTTCGGCCTGGCGGCCCTCGGCGTCGACCTCGGCAACCTCTACCAGCGCAAGGCCGAGACCCAGTCTCAGGCCGACCTCGCCGCGACCTCCGCGGTGGCCAAGCTGCCGGTCTCCCAGGCCGCGGCGGTGCAGTCGGCGGCCGACTACCTCAACCGCAACCTCAAGCAGGGCCAGGCGCCGATCACCACCTCGCAGCTCACCGACGGCAGCGCCGCCAACGGCGAGGTGACCTTCCCCGCGAAGTACTCCATGAAGGTGGTCACCCCGGGCGCGAAGGTGCAGTTCGGCCTCTCCGTCCCGCTCACCGGCAACTCCAGCACCGACGTCGCGTCCTCGGCCACGGTCGGGCTCGGGACGCCGGCGGCCGACCACCTGATCCCGTTCTACGCCGTGTTCGGCGAGGGCTGCGACTACGGCGCGCAGACGCTCAGCGACCCGGCGAACGGCCACGTGCAGAGCATCGTGCCGACCACGCTGCAGACCCCGTCGACCAACGCCAGCCAGTCCACCAACTCCGTGCTGGACAACGCGACGCCCTACCAGTTCGACACCGGGGTCACGGGCACGACCACCATCCACGGGTCCGGGCTCTCGGGGGTGACCGTGGTCGGCTTCTACCGCAAGACCTCGGAGAGCCCCAACCGCTTCGAGGTCGCTCCGTCGAGCGTCGCGAGCGACCAGGTGTCGGTCAGCGTGCCGGCCGGGGTGGCGAGTGCGCCCGGCGTCTGGTGGATCCGGGTCTACAAGAACTCGGGCAACAAGGGCTGGACGGCGCTCGACAACGCGCTGCCGATCCGGATCGGCGACGGGCCGATCATGTGCCCCGGCACCTCCGACGCCGGCAACTACGGCATGCTCAAGCTGTCCCGCTCCACCCAGCCCTCGACCTGGGCGCCCGACAACATCGCCTCGGGGCTGGAGCCGCCGCTGTCGCTCACCGTGCAGACCAACCCGGCCGTGATCCCGATCTGCTGGCCGGGCGGGCCCGACGTCGTCTACACCCCCACCACGGGCTCGGCGACGCGCTACGCCAACACCAACTGCGTCGACACCGACACCGGTCTCACCGCCCAGGTGGCGACCCAGGGTCTGGTCACCGGCACCGGCACCGGCAAGCCCGGGCGGCTGACCCTCCAGCCCACGACCACCCA
>JAUILS010000300.1 GCA_030432975.1 Actinomycetes bacterium | reverse complement strand
CGGGCGCCACCCCGGCCACGGTGCCCGCCACGAAGCGCCGCATCGGGTCGCGCAGGGGCAGCACCGCCCGGCGTACCTCCGCGATCTCGCGCTTGAGGGTGTAGATGCGGGCGCTGTCGCGGGTGCGCTGCTCGGAGAAGACCGACGTCTCCACCTCGTCCACGTCGATCTCCAGCGCGTCGGCCACGGTCTCGTAGCCGTCGACGACGAGGTCGCAGACGGCGTAGACGACCGCCGACGGACCGTGGCTCAGCACCTGCTGCTTGGACTCCAGGTAGGCCCGCGAGGCGTGCAGGGCGCCGCCCTGGCCGTGTCGCACCGTGACCACGAAGTCCTGCCCCATGAAGACGTTGATCTCGCCGGTCTCGACGGCGTCCTGCTCGTCGACGTACCAGAGCGTCTTGATGGTGAGGAACAGCGAACCCTCGTAGAGCTCGAGCTTGGGGCGCTGGTGGGCCTTGACGGCGTCCTCGACGGCGAGCGGGTGCAGGCCGAACGCGACGGCGACGTCGCCGAGCTCGGTGGCGGTGGGCTCGTGGAGGCCGATCCAGACGAAGTCGTCGCCGGTGAGCAGCGAGCGGAGGCGGGTGAAGTCGGAGGTCTCACAGTCGACCGGGACCCGGGTCCCGCGGCGGTAGAGCGCGCTGTCGATGATCACCTCAGGCAGGCTACGGCGCCGGCGCGCCGGGTGGAACCGGCGCGCCGCTAGGGTCGGCGCCATGGCAACCGTGCTGCTCGTCCGTCACGGCCGGTCCACGGCCAACACCGCCGGGGTGCTGGCCGGCCGCGCCCCCGGCGTGCACCTCGACGAGCGCGGGCGGGAGCAGGCGGCCCGGGCCGCCGAACGGATCGCCGAGCTGCCGCTGGCCGCGCTGGTCAGCAGTCCGCTGGAGCGGTGCCGCGAGACGGCCAAGGCGCTCGCCGCGGCGCAGGCCCAGCGGATCAGGGTGCGCACCGACCGCGGCCTGACGGAGTGCGACTACGGCGAGTGGCAGGGCCGTCCGCTCAAGGAGCTGGCCCGCGAGAAGCTCTGGAGGACCGTGCAGAGCCACCCGTCGGCGGCGGGGTTCCCCGGCGGGGAGACGCTCGCCGCGATGCAGGCGCGCGCGGTGGCCGCCTGCCGCCGGCGCGACGCCGCGGTCGAGGAGGAGCACGGCCCCGGCGCGGTGTGGGTGGCCGTCAGCCACGGCGACCTGATCAAGGCGCTGCTGGCCGACGCGCTCGGGACCCACCTCGACCACTTCCAGCGGCTCCACGTCGACCCGGCGTCGATCTCGGTGGTGCGCTACACCGAGAGCCGCCCCTACGTGCTCGGCACCAACACCCAGGAGGGGTCGCTGGCCTGGCTCAAGCCGCCCCGTCGCCGCCGCTCCCGCCGCCAGGACGCCGCGGTCGGCGGCGGTGCTGGCCCGGTCGCCTAGGGTGGGCTCATGCCCGTCGTCCACCGCTTCGACCCGCCCGAGCGCTTCGTCGCGGGCACGGTCGGCGAGCCCGGGGCCCGCACGTTCTTCCTGCAGGCGCGCGAGGGTCCGAGGCTGGTGTCGGTGGCCCTCGAGAAGCAGCAGGTCACCGCGCTCGCGGAGCGGATGGACGAGCTGCTCGACGAGCTGATGAACGACTCCCGCGTGCGGGCGGTGATCCCCGCCGTGCCGCCGCTCGCCTCCGAGGACGGCGCTCCCCTCGACCAGCCGATCGAGGAGGAGTTCCGCGCCGGCACGATGACCCTGTCGTGGGACCCCGACGACGAGCGGATCGTCGTCGAGGTGTTCCCCTACACCGAGGCCGCCGTCGTCGACCCGGCCCAGGTGGGCGAGGATCTCACGGAGCCCGAGCCCGAGGAGGTCTTCCTGGTGCGGCTGTCGGCCGCAGCCGCGCGCGCCTTCGTCAAGCGGGCCGAGCTCGTCGTCGGCGCCGGCCGGCCGAGCTGCCCGTTCTGCGGTCACCCGATCGACCCCGACGGCCACCTGTGCGTGCGGGCCAACGGCTTCCGCCGTCGCAGCGAGTGACCCCGACGGCGCGAGCGTGGGCGTGACCGAGCCAGCCACCGAGCCCGACCCGGCGCTGCTGACCGAGGAGATCGAGCTCCACGGCCGGATCATGCCCGCGTCCAACGCGACGTTCCTCGGCGAGGTCGCCGGCACCCGGGTCGTCTACAAACCGGAGGTGGGGGAGCGGCCGCTGTGGGACTTCCCCGACGGCACCCTGGCCCGCCGCGAGCGGGCGGCGTACCTCGTGTCGGAGGCCTTCGGCTGGGACGTCGTGCCGCTCACCTTCCTGCGCGACGGTCCCCACGGCCCGGGCATGGTGCAGGTCTGGCAGGAGACCGACGACGACCGCGCCGCCGTCGACATCGTGCGCGCCGGCCGGGTGCCGGACGGGTGGCTCCACGTCTTCGACGGACTCGACGACCACGACCACGAGGTCTCGCTCGTGCACGAGGACACCGCGGTGCTGCGGCGGATGGCGGTCTTCGACGTCGTCGTCAACAACGCCGACCGCAAGGGCGGGCACGTGCTGGCCATGCCCGACGGGCACCGCTACGGCGTCGACCACGGTGTGACGTTCCACGTCGAGCCCAAGCTCCGCACCGTGTTGTGGGGCTGGTCCGGCGAGCCGCTCGACGACGACGAGGTCGCGGGCGTCCGCCGCGTCCGCCGGGCGCTCGACGGAGACCTCGGGACCGCCCTCGGCTCGCTGGTCACCGAGGCCGAGGTCACCATGGCCGCCCATCGGTGCGACCGGCTGCTGGCCACGGGCGAGCTGCCGATGCCGTCCGGTGGCTGGCCGTCGATCCCCTGGCCCCCGTTCTGATGGCCCCCGTTCTGATGGCCCCCGTTCTGATGGCCGCCCCCGCGGCCGTCGGGGCGGACCCACGTCCCGGCTAGGCTTCGCGGCATGCGCACCTGGCCCGCCCCGCCGATGCCCGGGCTTCCGATCACCGGGCCGTCGGTGCGGGTGT
>JAUILS010000056.1 GCA_030432975.1 Actinomycetes bacterium | reverse complement strand
TCGACCTCGACCCCGGCGAGCCCGCGGGGCTCTCGGAGTGCTGCCAGGTGGCGCTGCTGGTGCGCGACAAGCTCGCCGAGCGCTCGCTCGCCGGCCGTCCGGTCACCAGCGGCTCCAAGGGCCTCCACCTGTACGCCGCCCTGCCGGGCCGGCTGAACCCGGACGAGACGACGTCGCTCGCCAAGGAGATCGCGGAGGAGCTCCAGGCCGAGCACCCGACACTCGTCACCGCCACGATGACCAAGGCGAAGCGGCCGGGCAAGGTGTTCCTCGACTGGTCCCAGAACGCCGGCTCCAAGACCACCGTGTCGCCGTACTCCCTGCGCGGCCGGGAGCGCCCCACCGTCGCCACGCCGGTCACCTGGGACGAGGTGGCCGAGGGCGCCGACGACCCGCTGGCGCTCGACCAGCTCGGCTTCGAGGACGTGCTGGCGCGCGTCGAGGAGCACGGCGACCTGTTCGCGGAGTAGGGGACGGCCCCGGAGCCTCAGGGGAACCTCGGGGTTGTCCCCGGAGGCGACCGTCGGCGCCCGCTGCCAGACTCGCCGCGAGGGGGAGGGGCCGGGACCGATGATTTCTCGGTTGCGCGCAGGTCCCTCCACTCACGACAGTGGAGAGGCTCCGCAGCACCAGGGGCCGCCACACGGCCGCACCAGGGGTCCGCCACGGGACTCCGCCACAGGAGAGGGACGACAGCCATGCATGCAGAGATCGCGGGCAGGCTCACGGGTCGGGTCACGAAGTGGCTGGTCCTGGTGTTCTGGCTGGTGGCGCTCGTCGTCGGCGCCACCTTCGGCTCCAAGCTGACCGACGTCCAGAACAACGAGACCTCCTCCTGGCTGCCGGCGACCGCGGAGTCGACGCAGGCACTGGACAAGCTCACGCCGTTCTACGACCCCGACACGATCCCCACCGTCGTGGCCTACGAGCGCGAGTCCGGGCTCACCCAGGACGACATCGCCGCCGCCACCGAGCAGGTGGCCGAGATCGCGCAGCTCGACGGCGTCGAGGGCGACGTGGTCGGCCCGATCCCGTCCGAGGACGGCCAGGCGATGCAGACGGTGGTCACGTTCAACTTCGGCGCCAACGGCTGGATGGAGATGCCGGCGGCCGCGGAGAGCCTGCGCGAGATCGCCCAGATCGACGGCGTCACCACCTACATCACCGGCGCCGGCGGGCAGGCGGCCGACGCCTCCGAGGTGTTCGAGGGCATCGACGGCACCCTGCTCTACGCCGCCCTGAGCGTGGTCATCGTGATCCTGCTGTTCACCTACCGCAGCCCGGTGCTGTGGCTGCTGCCCATCTTCAGCGCGGTCGTCGCGCTCATGGTGTCGCAGGGGCTGATCTACTTCCTGGCGCGCGACGCGGGCCTGACCGTCAACGGCCAGAGTCAGGCCATCCTGTCGATCCTCGTGATCGGCGCCGGCACCGACTATGCCCTGCTGCTGGTGGCGCGCTATCGCGAGGAGCTGCGCAGACACGAGGACCGCCACGAGGCGATGGCGTTCGCGCTGCACCGGGCCACTCCGGCCATCCTGGCGAGCGCGGCCACCGTGGTCGTCGGCATGCTGTGCCTGCTGTTCGCGGAGATGAACTCCACCGCCGGGCTGGGCCCCGTCGCCGCCATCGGGATCGGCGTGACCTTCCTGGTGATGGTGACCCTGCTCCCCGCGCTGCTGGTCATCGTCGGCCGGTGGGTGTTCTGGCCCCGGCGCCCCGCGTTCGGCTCCGTCGAGCCGACCCAGTCCGGCATCTGGGCGCGGGTCGCCGCCCGGATCAAGGTCCGGCCGCGAGCGGTCTGGGTGACCACCACGCTGCTGCTGGCCGTGGCGTGCCTGGGGGTGCTGCGGCTGGACACCTCCGGGCTCGCGACCGAGGACCAGTACACCACCGAGGTGGAGTCCATCGAGGGTCAGCAGATGCTGGCCGAGCACGGTCTCGTCGACGCGTCCAACACCGTCCAGGTGGTGGCCAACGCCGACCAGGCCGACGCCGTGCGCCAGGCGATGACCGGCATCGAGGGCGTCGGCGAGCCGAGCGAGCCGGTGGTCCAGGACGGCGTGGCCTATCTCGAGGCGACCCTCGCCGGCGACGTGGCGGCGCAGTCGACGTTCGACACCGTCGAGGAGGTGCGCGACCGGGTCCATGCGGTCGACGGCGCGGAGGCGCTGGTCGGCGGCTGGTCGGCGATCTATCTCGACACCCAGATCGCCGCGCAGCGCGACAACGCCGTGATCATCCCGATCATCCTGCTCATGGTGCTGCTCATCCTGATGGCCCTGCTGCGGGCGGTGACCGCGCCACTCATCCTGCTCGGCACGGTCGTGCTGTCCTTCGGGGCGGCGATGGGCATCGCCACGCTGCTGTTCGAGTTCGTGTTCGGCTTCGAGGGCACCGATCCCGGGTTCCCGCTGTTCGCGTTCGTGTTCCTGGTCGCGCTCGGCATCGACTACAACATCTTCCTGATGACCCGGGTGCGGGAGGAGACGATGCAGCGCGGCACCCGGGCCGGCTCGATCGTGGCGCTGTCGTCGACGGGGGGCGTCATCACCTCGGCCGGTCTGGTGCTGGCGGCGACCTTCCTCGTGCTCGGGTCGATCCCGCTGGTGTTCCTGGCCGAGCTCGGTCTCACCGTGGCGCTGGGCATCCTGCTCGACACGATGATCGTCCGTTCGGTGCTGGTCACCGCGATCAACCTCGACCTCGGGCAGCGCATCTGGTGGCCCAGTGCGCTCGCCCGTCAGGACGAGAGCGCGTTGACCCCGCAGCGCGACCCCTGGGAGGTCGAGCACGAGGCGCACCGCCGCCCCGAGCTGGTCGGCGACTGAACGCGCTGAGGGGCTGTCCGTCCGGCGCTTGCTGGCGGTCGCGTGCGGCCGCGGGTAGCGTGCCGGACGGAGACTCCCTCCGACCCGACCTCACTGTGGAGGTGGCAGATGCCCGGCAAGTTCGAGATCTACCAGGCCAAGGACGGCTTCCGCTTCCGGCTCAAGGCGGGCAACGGCGAGATCGTGGCCACGGGCGAGTCCTACCCGACGAAGGCCGCCTGCAAGAAGGGCACCCAGGCCGTGCAGCGGGCCGCGGCCGACGCCAAGCTGGTCGACCTCACCGACAAGTAGCCCGCGTCCGGCCCAGGCTCACCCCAGCGACAACAGTGCGACCCCGGCCAGCGCGGCCACCACGCCGAGCTGCTGCACCCGCTGCAGGCTCTCGCGCAGCACGATCCGCGCGAGCAGCACGGTGACGACCGGGTAGAGCGACCCCAGCACCGCGGTCACGCTGACCAGGCCGCGGGTCGACGCGAGCGCGAAGAACAGGTTGGCACCGGCGTCGCCGATCCCCACGGCCGCCAGCGGCGCGAGGTCGCGGGCGACGACCCCGCCGATGCTGCGCACCACCACGGCCGCGACCAGGAACGCGCTGACGCTGGTGGCGCGCATGCCCCAGAGCGTCATCAGCGAGGAGTGCTCGGCGCCGCGGGCGATCGCCAGCATGGTGAGGCCGAAGAAGCCGCCGGCGACGGCCGCGAGCACGACCGGCCGAGCGCCCGTGGCGCCTCCCAGCTCCGGGCCGCTGGCGGCGACGGCGCCGGCCAGGGCCACGACCATGCCGACGACGGCCAGCGCGCTGGGCTGCTCGCCGGACAGGATGCCGGCCAGCACCGGCACGACGGCGCCGAGCGCGGCGATCGGCGACACCACGCCCATCGTGCCCGTGGCCAGGGCCGCATAGAAGGTCACCAGCCCGAGCGCCCCCGACGCGCCCGCGAGCATCGCCCACGGCAGCCAGCCGGCTTCGCCACCGAACGAGCCGGTGGCCAGGGCGACCACGCTCACCACGAGGAGCCCGGCCGCCTGCGACGCCCCCACGACGGCGTACGCCGGCAGCCGGCGGGTCAGCAGCCCGCCGCCGAAGTCGGCACTGCCCCACAGCAGGCTGGAGAGGAGAGCGAGAACGGCGGCCACGGAGGAACGCTAGCCGTCTCGGACACCGCCCCGGACCCCGGTCCGCGGGAGGCGCGGATGCCGCGCCCGGCGACCGCACCTGGGACGATGGGGGCATGACCGAAGAGCTCGCCGAGCGGCGTCCCATCCACACCTGGCTGACCGACATGGACGGTGTGCTGGTGCACGAGGAGGACGCCATCCCCGGCGCCGCGGACTTCATCCACGCGCTGAAGGAGTCCGGGCTCGGCTATCTGCTCCTCACCAACAACTCGATCTTCACACCGCGGGACCTGCGGGCCCGGCTGCTGGGCAGCGGCATCGACGTGCCGGAGGACCGGATCTGGACCTCCGCGCTGGCGACCGCCCGCTTCCTGGCCGAGCAGCGGCCCGGCGGGACGGCGTACGTCGTGGGGGAGTCGGGGCTGATCACCGCCATGCACGACGAGGGCTTCGTGATGACCGACCGCGAGCCCGACTACGTCGTGCTGGGGGAGACGCGGACCTACTCCTTCGAGCAGATCACCAAGGCGATCCGGCTGATCGACGCCGGGGCGCGGTTCATCGCGACCAACCCCGACCCGAGCGGGCCGAGCCGGCAGGGGCTGATGCCCGCCACCGGGTCGGTGGCGGCGCTGATCAGCACGGCGACCAACCGGACGCCGTACTTCGTGGGCAAGCCCAACCCGCTGATGATGCGCAGTGCGCTCAACAAGCTGGAGGCCCACTCCGAGACCACGGTGATGGTCGGTGACCGGATGGACACCGACATCATCGCCGGGCTCGAGGCGGGCCTCCGCACGGTGCTCGTGTCGACCGGGTCGACGCGACCCGACCGGGTGGCGGACTTCCCCTACCGCCCCACGCTCGTCGTCGACTCGGTGGCCGACCTCGTGACGGTCGTGAAGGAGCGGGCGGAGTAGCCGCCGCCGCAGTCGGGCGGGGCAGGCTCAGCTGGCCTTCTTGGCCGCGCTCTCCTCGGTGGTGGCGCCCTCGGTGGAGAGCTGGCCGCCGGCGTCCTGGAGGTGGGCCCGGACGAACCACTGGTACTGCTCGAGCTCGCCGGTCTGGGCGATCAGCAGGTCCTCGGTGACGGGGTCGATCTCGCCGACCTCGTCGATCGCCTCGCGGTGGTCGGAGATCACGCCGTCGTAGACGAGGTCGAGGGCGCCGAGGTGGGCGCGGGTGTCGGCGCGCATCACGTCGTAGTCGTCCCAGCTGCGGGCCTCGACGAGGGCGCCGGGGAGGCCGTTGGGGGAGACCCCGAGCGTGGCCATCCGCTCGGCGATGTCGTCGACCATCGTGCGGATGCCGTCGATCTGCGGGTCGAGCATGGTGTGCACGCCGATGAACGTCGGTCCGACGACGTTCCAGTGGGCGTGCTTGAGCGTCAGCTGCAGGTCGTTGAGCGCGTGGAGGCGCATCTGCAGGGTGTGGGCGACCTGGTGTCCCTCGGACACCTTCAGGCCGGGAACGGTCACGGGGGCGTCTGCGTCGCTGTGGACGGGAGAGTTCGTGGTCATGCCGGGGTGGTACCCGCCGAGCCGCCGGCCCATGCGTCGAGCCGCCATCCCGATAGTTGACTGCAGAATTGTCGCGACACGCCGGGCGGACGACAGATTCGCAGTCAACTATGTCCCCCCGACCGACCGCCCCCACGTTATTGAACAGCCGTTCAACAGTGTGGCAGGCTGCGGTCATGTCCCTGGACTTCGCCGCGATCAACCCCGCCGCCGCGCAGGCGCACGCCGCCGCCGAGACGGGCGACCTGCCCTCCCGGGCGCAGTACGTCGTCGTGGGTGGCGGCGTGATCGGCACCTCGATCGCCTACCACCTGGCCGCCCGCGGGGCGACCGACGTCCTCCTCCTGGAGCGCAAGCAGCTCACCTCCGGCACCACTTGGCACGCCGCCGGCGAGGTGGTCTCCGGCGGCGCGTTCGAGGACGCGCTCTGGATGGCGCGCTACTCCGCCGACCTCTACGGCCGGCTGGAGGAGGAGACCGGGCTGTCGACGGGGTTCCGGCGCTGCGGCTACCTCCAGCTGTCGACGACCGACCGGATGGACGAGGCCTACCGCCGCGAGACGGCCTACATGCGCTCCAAGGGGATGACCAAGGAGATGCTGTCGCCGCGCGAGGTCGCCGAGATGGTGCCGATGATGCGCACCGACGACGTCATCCACGGCTTCTGGACGCCCGACGAGGGCCGGGCCAACCCGGTGGACGTGACGATGTCGCTGGCCAAGGGCGCCCGGATGCGCGGCGCCCGGTTGGTCGAGAACACCGAGGTCACCGGCTTCGTGATCGAGGACGGCCGGGTCGTCGGCGTCCGCACCGAGCGCGGCGACGTGGCGTGCGAGAAGGTCGTGCTCGCCGCCGGTCTGTGGGGTCGCGAGCTCGCCGCCAAGGCGGGGGTGACGGTGCCCCTGCAGGCGGCCGAGCACTACTACCTGCTCACCGAGCCGATCGAGGGCGTGACCGCGGAGTCGGTGCCGGTGATCGAGGACCCGGAGGCCTACGGCTACTACCGTGAGGAGGGGGGCGGGCTGCTGGTCGGCATGTTCGAGCCGGTCGGCAAGGCCTGGGCGCTCGACGGGACCCCGCGCGAGAGCGCGTTCGCCGTGCTGCCGCCCGACTGGGACCGGATGGCGCCCTTCCTCGAGGTCGCGATGCGGCGCTTCCCCGCGCTGGAGGACGCCGGCATCCGCACGCTCTTCTGCGGCCCCGAGAGCTTCACCGACGACATCGGCCCGATGCTGGGTGAGTCGCCGGAGGTCGACAACCTCTACCTCGCCTGCGGGCTCAACTCGATCGGCATCCTCACCGGTGGCGGGCTCGGCCACATGATGGCCGAGTGGCTGGTCGAGGGCCGGCCGCCGCTGGACCTCACCCTCGTCGGCGTCGACCGCACCCACGAGTTCCAGGCGACCCGGCAGTTCCGGGCGGAGCGCACCGTGGAGCGGCTGGGATTCCTGCTGACCAACCTCTCCTGGCCCAACGCCCAGCTGATGGAGGGGCGCGACGTCCGCCGGTCGCCGTACCACCCGCGGCACGTCGAGGACGGCGCCTACTTCGTGGCCACCAGCGGCTGGGAGTTCCCGGAGTACTTCGCCGGGCCGGGCAACACCCCGCACGTCGAGTGGGGGTTCGCCCGCGGCGAGGAGCACGAGCGGGTCGGCGAGGAGCACCGCTTCGCGCGCGAGCACGTCGCGATGTTCGACCTCTCGCTGATGTCGCACCACCTCGTGCAGGGGCCGCACGCGATGGCCGTGCTCAACCGGGTCTGCGCCAACGACGTCGACACCGAGGTCGGGCGCGTGGTCTACACCCAGTGGTGCGACGAGTGGGGCGGGATCATCGCCGACGTCACCGTGACCCGGCTGGCCGAGGACCAGTACGTCGTCATCAGCGGCGACACGATCCACCGGCGGGTGCCGGCGTGGATCCGGCGGCAGACGCGCGACGGCGAGTTCCTCACCGTCACCGACGTGACCGGCGGCTACTCCCTGCTGTCGGTGCAGGGCCCGCGGTCGCGGGAGGTGCTGCAGTCGCTGAGCCCCGACGACTGGTCGAACGACGCGTTCCCCTATCTGTCGGCGCGCAAGGTGGAGCTCGGCTACACCCCGCTGTGGGCGCTGCGGGTGACGTACGTCGGCGAGCTGGGCTGGGACCTGCTGGTGCCGACGGAGTTCGGCGCCACGCTCTATGACCAGCTGCGCTCCGCGGCGGCGGACGTGGTCGGGGAGTTCCGCCCGACCGGCGTCGGGGCGCTGGACACGATGCGGCTGGAGAAGGCCTTCCGCGACATGGGCCACGACATCGACTCGACCGACACCCCGCTGGAGGCGGGGCTCGGCTTCGCCGTCGCGTGGGACAAGCCGGGCGGGTTCGTCGGCCGCGACGCGCTGCTGCGGCAGAAGGAGAGCGGGCCGCTGGAGAAGCGGCTGGTCAACGTGCTCCTCGACTCGCCCGACCACGACCTGCACGGCATCGAGCCGCTCTACTGGGACGGCGCGCCGGCCGGGCTGGTGCGCAGCGGCGGCTTCGGCCACTCGCTGGGGGCCGCCTGCGGCATCGCCGAGGTCACCCGCGAGGGGGGCTTCACCGCCGCCGACCTGGCCGCCGGGTCGTTCGAGATCGACATCGCCGGCACGCGGGTGCCGACACAGGTGTCGCTGAAGCCGTTCTTCGACCCGGGGCGGGAGCGGGTGCTGGGCTGATGCCCCAGGTGTGGCGGGAGTTCCGACGGGCGGCGGTGCGGCGTGATCGGGGCGGGTTCCGGTCACCTGGTGACGGCAACCCTCCCCGATGATGGCGGCGCCCGTCTCACCCGGGCTCAGGCCAGCGAGCCAGGATCGGGCGGCACGTCGACGGCGTACTGCCGCAGCACGTCGAGGGGCACCAGCCGCAGCACGGCCTCGTTGGTGGAGGCCAGCACCACGGGAGACGCCGCGCCGTCGTCGTGGGCGCGCGCCCAGTTGTGCGCGGTGACGCACCAGCGGTCGCCGGGGACCAGCCCGGGGAAGCCGTACTCGGGGCGGGCGGTGGAGAGGTCGTTGCCGATGCTGCGCTGGTGGTCGAGGAACTCGGCGGTCACCACGGCGCAGATCGTGTGCATGACGCCCTGGTCGCCCTGGGTGTGGCAGCAGCCGTCGCGGAAGAAGCCGGTCAGCGGCTCGACGCCGCACTGCTCCAGCTCGCCGCCCAGGACGTTGCGCTCGGTCACCAGCTCAGTGTCCCAGAGCGGCGGGCGCTGGGCGCCGGCCGCCCCGCGCAGGCCTAGGGCAGATAGCGGCGGGCGCCGGCGTACTCGCGGGCGTAGGCCGGGGTGCTGCGCGCGATGACCTCGACGGTGCTGCCGGTGCGGGGTGAGTGGACCATCCGGCCGTTGCCGACCGCCATCGAGACGTGGTGGACGCCGCCGCTGTCGGCGTAGAACAGCAGGTCGCCCTGGCGGACCCGGCCGACCGACCGCCCGGCCCGCGACTGCGGGCTCGCGTCTCGCGGGATCCGCACGCCGTGGACGCGGTAGACCAGCGAGGTGAGGCCGGAGCAGTCGAACCCGAACCCGGAGCGGCCCGCCCACAGGTAGTCGAGCCCCACGAACGACGTCGCGCTCGCGACGAGGCCGGCGCGGGTCTGCGGGAGCGCGGGGTCGGCGGGAGCATGCACCGACACCTGCGCCGCCCGGATCCGGCGTACGGCGCCGCCGGGGGTCGCCACCCGCACCCAGCTGCCGGTGGTGCCGACGACGGGGAGCCGGGTGCCGAAGCTGATCCGCAGCGTGCGCGCTCCGCCGGCCCGGTCCTCGCGCAGCCATCCGAGGCGGCTCACGACGGTGGCCCTCGTCGTCGCCGCGACCGGGGGAGTGGCGGTGAGCTGGCGGCGCGGCACCCAGCCGGGGTAGCCGCGGGAGTCGGCGGGCGTCGGCTGGTCGGGCACGACGACCTTCGCCCAGCCGGGGCGCAGCTTGACGATGCGCACCTTGTCACCGAGCAGCGCCTGGGTGTCGGCCCGCCCGTTGAGGGCGCGCCGTTGCGCCGTCGTCATCCGGGACAGCCAGGTCTGGATGCGCACCGGGTTGGCCAGCGCGGGTGCGTCGACCTTGCGGGGTGACGTCCGGGAGCGCCACACCGTGGCGACCGAGACAGCCACCCAGGCCTTGCCCTTGGTGAGCGGGGCGCGAGCGACGGCGGTGCTCCGCGGCGTCTGGTCGGCGGAGGCGCTGACGGCCGTGGGTGCCGGCGACGCGTGCGCCGGCGCAGGCATCGGGCCGGCGGCCACCAGGATCGCGGTCGTGGCCAGGCATGCCGCGACGGTCCTCATGGGCACCAGTGTCACCCATCGGCGACCGTCGCACCGAGCTCTTCGCGCCTCAGGTGACCGTGAGCCCCCGCCGCAGCAGCTCGACCAGCTCGGCCGGGGCGTCGTACTGCACGAGATGGCCCGCCGCGTCCAGGACGGACGGCCTCCCGGCGCCCAGCAGGTCGGCCAGCCGGTGGGCGTGCTCGACCGGCAGCCACGCGTCGTCGGCGCCCCAGACGACCGCCGTGGGGCAGCTGACCTCCGTGAGCAGGCTCTCGACCTCCACCGTCCACCGCTCGTCGGCCTGGGCGATCTGGGCGTAGAACGCCGCCTGGCCGCGCTCGCCCAGCCACGGCTCGACCAGCTCCTCGCGCTGGTCATCGGTGAGGCCGCGCTGCGTGGCCCCGTCGAGGTACGCCCCCACCAGGCCGCGGTGGATCGACGCCGGCAGCGCCCCGAAGACCTCGGCGTGGTCGCGCACCAGCCGTAAGAAGTCAGACCCCCAGGGCCGCAGCATGACTGCGTCGACGAGCGTCAGGGAGGCGTAGTCGCGACCGTGCAGCAGGTGTGCCCGCAGCGCCGTCGCGCCGCCGATGTCGTGCGCGACGACGGCCGGCCGGTCCAGCCGCCAGTGGTCGAGCAGGGCCGCGAGCGCCCGGCCCTGGACGCCGAGGTCGACGGGGTGGGTCGGGTCCATCGAGGAGCGGCCGTAGCCCGGCATGTCCCAGGTGTAGACCGTGTGACTCTCGGTCAGCGCCGCCGCCACGTCGCGCCACACCGCCGACGAGAACGGCGTGCCGTGGCAGAGCACCACCGGTGGACCGGCGCCGACGCGCTGCCAGGCGATCTCCCGGCCCTCCCAGGCGAAGGCCTCCCACGTCTTCGTCGTGTGTGCGGTCATGGTCGCGACGCTAGAGCTTCAGGTTGACCTGAAGGCAAGCCTCGGGTTGGGTGAGGCGATGCGGATCGGCGAGGCGGCGCGCCAGCTCGGGGTCGAGACCCATGTGCTGCGCCACTGGGAGGACAGGGGCGTGGTGGTGCCCGCGCGGACGCCGCAGGGCTATCGCGACTACGACGAGGAGACACTGGCTCGCCTGCGCGTGGTGCGGCAGTGCCAGCAGGCGGGGATGAGCCTGGAGCAGATCCGGCTGGTGATGCACCGCGCCGCCGACGGCCGCGACGCCGTCATCCGCGAGCACCAGACGCGGGTGCGCGACCAGCTGCGCACCCTGGAGCGGACCGCCACGTTCCTCGACCACGTGCTCACCTGCCGGCACTCGCTGATGTCGCGCTGCCCCGGCTGCTCGGCGTACGCCGGGTCGGGCTGAGGCCACGCAAGCGAGGTCGGCTCGACCTCGGTGGGTCCTGGGGTTGCGTCGATCCGCTCAGCGGCTCCCAGCGCGGTGATAGCATTGCTATCACAGGAGGTGATGGCGGATGAGCAGCCTGACGATCAGACAGCTGGACGAGCGCACCCACGGCCGGCTCCGGGTCCGCGCCGCCCGGCATGGCCGCTCGGTCGAGGCAGAGGTGCGGGCGATCCTCGACGCTGCCGTCAACGTCCCCGATCGCAACATCCTGATGGCCCTGCACGAGTCGATGTCCGCAGCGGGCGGCGTCGATCTCGACCTCGCTCCCCGAGCCGACCAGCCCCGGCCGGTGGACCTGCCGTGATCGTCGCTGACACCAACGTGGTGTCGGAGTTCATGCGAGACGCCCCCGACCCGGGGGTGCTGGCGTGGGCGGAGGCGCTCGCTCCCGCGGAGCTGACCATCTGTGTGGTGACCGTCGAGGAGATCGAGCGCGGGCTGGGACAGCTGGACGACGGCCGACGCCGGCGTGACCTGATGCTCCGCTGGACCGCGCTGGTCGACTCCTTCGCCGACGCCGTGGTGGCCTACGACCTTCCGGCGGCGCGCGCGACGGCCGCCATCCTCGTGGCTGCGCGATCAGCGGGCCGTCCCATGGCCCTGGCGGACGCGCAGATCGCCGGGATCTGCGTGGCGCGCGGCCACGAGCTCGCGACGCGCAACGTCGGCGACTTCGCCACCGTCGCGGACCTCACGGTCATCGACCCGTTCGCGCGGTAGGGCTGCCCGCAGAGCCACCGCCTCGCCGGCGGGTACGACGCGCGGTGGGGGGCGCCGTACGGCGCGGGCGGCTCCAGGCATACTGGGCGACCGTCGAAGCGTCGGCCGCTCGCCTCGTGCCCGCGGGGCATCGGGCCGGGGCGGCGACAGGGAGCCCGTCACGGGCGGGTCAGGGGGAGAGATGTTCCGAGCGGTCGCGGTGGTCGGCCTGGCGGCCAGCCTGCTGGTCGCCGCACCGGTCATCGGCACGGCGACGACCACGCAGAGCGCGGCCGCCGCGGTCGAGAAGCCGAACGTGGTGGTGTTCCTGCTGGACGACGCGGCGGTGGCGGACAGCCGCTACCTCACGGGGGTCCGGCGGGCGCTGGGGTCGGAGGGCCTGCGGTTCAGCCGCGCCATCGCGCCCAACCCGCTGTGCTGCCCGGCCCGCGCCCAGCTGGTGACCGGCCAGCACAGCCACAACAACGGCGTCCTCACCAACAACGGCGCCTACGGCGGGATCGTGTCGATGGTGGAGCCGGACAACACCATCGGCGCCTGGATGCACGACGCGGGCTACCAGACGTCGTACGCCGGCAAGTACGTCAACGGCTACCCGCTCAACACCGACCTCTTCGGCCCCGACGGGATCCCGACGGGGTGGGACCACTGGGACGCCTCGATCCGCGGGGCGACGAACTACTGGCACTTCTCGACGTTCACCGACTGCCCGACGGTGGACGACACCGCCTGCCACGACGCGGCGTACGCCGAGCGGCGCTACACGACGACGGTCGAGAAGACCAAGACCCTCGCGCTGATCGACGAGCTCCACCAGGACGACGCGCCGTTCTTCCTCTTCACCTCGTGGACGGCGCCGCACAAGGACGACCTCGGGCCCTACGGCACCGACAAGTACCCCAAGGCGCCGAAGCGCTACCGCCGCGCGTCGGACGCCAAGGACTTCGAGCGGCTGATCGCGTCGAAGCCGTCGTTCGACGAGCCCGACATGTCCGACAAGAGCCCCGACCTGCGCCGCTCGCGCGCCAACATCGCCCAGAACGCCAAGCCGAACTACCTCGGCCGGGCGGCGGCGCTCCGGGCGGCCGACGAGGCGATCACCGAGATCGTCGACCACCTCAAGGAGATCGGCGAGTTCGACAACACCCTCGTCGTCTTCACCTCCGACAACGGGTTCCTCAACGGCGAGCACCGGCTGCTCTACAAGAAGTGGGAGTTCGAGGAGTCGCTCCGGGTGCCGCTGATCCTGTCGTGGCCCGACGGCGGCATCCCGGTCGGGATCACCGACCGCAGCGCCACCCTGGTCGACCTCCCGGCCACGATCCTCGCGGCCGCCGGGGCGACGTCGCAGCGCTCGTCGCTGGACGGCGTCTCGCTGCTCGACTCCGAGCCGACCACGGTGCGGAGCCATCAGCCGGCGCCCCAGCTGATCGGGTCCGGCCGCGAGAAGGCCAGGCCGGAGGACCGGGCCTGGGCCTATCAGGGCGTCCGGTGGGGTCCCTACACCTGGACCCGCCACTGGTCCCGCGGCGACGCGTGGACCCAGGAGCAGTTCTACGACCTCGGGGACGACCCGTTCCAGGTCAGGAGCCGGGCCTCGAACCCGTGGTATCGCAAGAACATCATCCTCACGATGAAGCAGTACTACGCCGACCTGAAGGCCTGCGCCGGCGCCGAGCAGTGCGTGCTGCCGGAGCGCAAGCCGATCCGCGCCCGCGACCCCGACAAGGACGGCCTCTGGTCGTTCTACGAGCGCACCGTCTATGGCACCGACCCGCGCGACCGCGACACCGACGGTGACGGCTTCCGCGACGGCAAGGACCGGGACCCGCTCGACCCCGACCGCCACTGACGCGGGCTTGCCCCCGGCCGCGAGCGGCGGCGTTGGGTAAAGCCTGTCCACAGATTGGCCGCACCCCCTGTTGCGGGATGCGTGCGTTCGCTTAGGTTCGCGGGCAACACCTTCTTTCGGGGGAGGGCAGATGACGACGGTCGCGGATGCTCATGGGGAGCTCGTCGAGGCGTTGGACGCTCGGGTGCGCGCCGTCGTACGCCGGGAGGGTGTCGACCCGCAGGCCGACGTCGCGCACGTACGCCGGATCGCCGAGGCCGCGGTCCGCGACCACGACGACCGGTCGCTGACCGGCGCGGTCACCCCGGTGCCGGACCCGTCGGCGATGGTGGCCGAGCTGGTGGCGCGGGTGTCGGGCTTCGGGCCGCTGCAGGAGTTCCTCGAGGACCCGAGCGTCGAGGAGATCTGGATCAACGACCCGACCCGGGTGTTCGTGGCGCGCAACGGGCGGCACGAGCTGACCAACCTGATGCTGACGTCCGCGCAGGTGACCGAGCTGGTCGAGCGGATGCTCAAGTCGAGCGGTCGGCGGATCGACATCAGCCAACCCTTCGTTGATGCGATGCTGCCCGACGGCAACCGGCTCCATGTGGTCCTGGAGGGGATCACCCGGGGGTTCTCGGCGGTCAACATCCGCAAGTTCGTGCTCAAGGCGGCGCGGCTGAGCGACCTGGTCGAGCTGGGCAGCCTGACGCCGCAGGCGGCTGCCTTCCTGGAGGCGTCGGTGCGGGCCGGGCTCAACATTCTGGTCGCCGGCGGCACCCAGGCAGGCAAGACCACGATGCTCAACTGCCTCGCCGCCGCGATCCCCGGCGGCGACCGCGTGGTCAGTGCGGAGGAGGTCTTCGAGCTGCGCTTCCCGCACCCCGACTGGGTGCCGATGCAGACCCGGCAGTCAGGTCTCGAGGGCACCGGCGAGGTGCGGCTGCGCGACCTCATCAAGGAGGCGCTGCGGATGCGCCCGAGCCGCGTGATCGTGGGTGAGGTCCGCGCCGAGGAGTGCCTCGACCTGCTGCTGGCGCTCAACGCCGGCCTGCCCGGGATGTGCACGATCCACGCCAACAGCGCACGCGAGGCCCTCGTCAAGATGTGCACGCTTCCGCTGCTGGCGGGAGAGAACATCTCCGCGCGGTTCGTCGTGCCGACCGTGGCGGCCTCGGTCGATCTCGTGGTCCACCTCGGCATCGACCACGCGGGGGTGCGGCGAGTCAACGAGATCGTCGCGGTGCCCGGGCGGGTGGAGGCCGACGTCATCGAGACCGAGCCGGTCTTCGACACCGAGGGTGGGGCGCTGGTCCGGGCGGGCGGCATGCCGCCGCGGGCCGAGCGGTTCGCCCGCGTCGGCATCGACCTCCCGGGTCTGCTGGGGGCAGCCTCGTGATGGGCGCCGTCGTCGGTCTCGGGGTCGGCTGCGGGCTGCTGCTGATCTGGTCCGCCTTCGCGCTTCCGCGACCAGCTCGCGGCGACGGACCGCGGGTGAGCCGGCTGGCCGTCCTGCTCACCGAGGCCGGAGTCTCGTCGGTGTCACCGGGCAGCCTGGTCGCGTTGTCGGTCGCGCTCGCGGTGGTCGTCGGCGTGGCCATCCAGCTCGTCTCCTCCACCCCGACCGTGGCGCTGGTGTTCGCGGTGATGGCGGGCTATCTCCCGGTCGCGCTGCTGCGGTCGAGGGCCCGGCGGCGCCTGCGCGAGCTGGCGGAGGTGTGGCCGGAGGCCGTCGACAACCTCGCCTCCGCCGTCCGCGCTGGCCTGTCGCTGCCCGACGCGCTGGCCGGTCTGGCGGTCCGCGGACCCGAGCCGCTGCGGCCGGCGTTCGAGCAGTTCGCGATGGACTACCAGGTGAGCGGTCGCTTCGGCGACAGCCTCGACCGGCTCAAGGCGACCCTGGCCGACCCGGTCGGCGACCGCGTGGTCGAGGGACTCCGGGTGGCGCGCGAGGTGGGCGGCGGCCAGCTCGGCCGGCTGCTCCGCAACCTCTCGGGCTATCTCCGCGACGACCTCCGCACCCGCTCGGAGATGGAGTCGCGGCAGTCGTGGACGGTCAACGGCGCGCGTCTCGCGGTCGCGGCGCCGTGGCTGGTGCTGTTGATGCTGTCGGCGCAGGGCGACGTGATCCACCGCTACGCCAGCCCGGTCGGCTTCGCGATCCTCGTCGGCGGCGCGGTCGCGTGCCTCGCGGCGTACCGCCTGATGATGTGGATCGGCCGGCTTCCCACCGAGCGGCGGATCCTCTCGTGAGCGCCGCGGTGTGGGGTGGGGTGCTGGGTGCCACGGCGGCCGGCGGGGTGTGGCTGACGGCCTCCCGCGCCGCCGCCGTACGCCGGCCGCAGCTGGCGATCCGCGTCCTCCCGTTCCTGCGCGACCTCCCGCAGCCCGACCGGCTCCGAGCGCCCACGCCCACGGGGCCGACCAACCCCCTCGGCGCGGTGTTCGGCCCCAGCCTGCAGCGGGCGGCGGCCGGCGTCGAGCGGGTGCTCGGCGGGTCCGCGTCGGTGCGCCGCCGGCTCGAGCGCGCCGGTCTCGACCGGACCGTCCACGACTTCCGGGTGCAGCAGGTGGTGTGG
>JAUILS010000299.1 GCA_030432975.1 Actinomycetes bacterium | reverse complement strand
GCCGATCGTCATGGTCCAGTGCGGCGTGGTCGCCGCCTGGGCCGGGCTGGTCAGCGGCCGCTGGGGCCTGGCCACCACGCTGCTCGTCGCCAACGCCGTCAGCGGCTTCGACTGGTTCGGGCGGGTAGCCGGCTCGGTGGTCACCGAGGCGCCGGGCGTGCGCTCCTGGATGCGCGCCACCAGCCGGCTGGCCGGAGGCGGCGACCTGATGGAGCTGCCCGACGGGGTCAGCCTCACCCGCGGCGAGGCCCCCGTGCCGCCGGTGGCCGCCCGCGAGCCGCTCCGCGAGCTCCGGCTGAGCGGCGTCACGGTCGTCCACGACGACGGCACGGTCGGCATCGAGGACGTCGACCTGCGCGTGCGCGCCGGCGAGCTGGTGCTGCTGCTCGGCCAGGTCGGCTCCGGCAAGTCCAGCCTCCTCGGGGCACTCGCGGGCCTGGTGTCCACGCACGGCGAGATCCGCTGGAACGACCGCCCCGTGACCGACGCGCAGCGCGAGCTGCGGCCGGGCCGGGTCGCGCACGTGGCCCAGGTGCCGCGGGTGCTGAGCGGCACCTTCCGCGGCAACATCGCCCTCGACCACGCGGACCGACCGGTGCCGGCGGCGGTCGCCACGGCGCGGCTCGACCGCGACGTCGCCGAGGCCGGGGGGCTCGACGCCCTCGTCGGCCACCGCGGTGTCCGGCTCTCCGGCGGGCAGGTGCAGCGGTTGGCCCTGGCGAGGGCGCTCGCCTGCGACGCCGACCTGCTCCTGGCCGACGACGTCTCCTCGGCGCTCGACGCGGCCACCGAGGTCGAGCTGTGGGAGGCCCTGCGTCAGCAGGGCTCGACGGTCGTCGGGGCGACCAGCAAGGCGGCGGCGCTCGCCCAGGCCGACCGGGTGGTCGTGCTAGCCGGCGGCACCGTCGTCGACGACGGCCCGTGGACGCGGCTGGCCGCCCGCTGGAGCCACCTGGCGGGGTGAGCCGGCTGCGCCCCGGGGCGCTCTGGGGCCGGCTGGCAGACTGACGCCATGCCACTGCACGCGGTGATCGCCGGCTCCACCGGCTTCCTGGGCACGCATCTGACCGAGCGGCTGCGCGCCGACGGGCACCGGGTGACCCGGCTCGTCCGGGGCCCGGGCTCGGGGGCCGACGAGTCCCGCTGGGACCCCTATGCGGGCGAGGTCGACGAGGAGCTGGTGGCCGCCGCCGACGTCGTGGTCAACCTCGCCGGGACGCCCACGGTCGGCAACCCCCACTCCGGGACCTGGGCCCGGGAGCTGCGGGAGAGCCGGGTGACGACCACGCGGGTGCTCGCGGAGGCCGTCGCGGCGGCGCCGTCGCCGCCGGCGTACCTCGCCGGCAACGGGATCTCGTTCTACGGCGACCACGGTGACGAGGTCGTGACCGAGGAGTCGGAGAGCCGCGGCGACGCGCTGCTCACCACGGTCACCCGCGACTGGCAGGCGGCGACCACCCCCGCCGTCGAGGCCGGAGCCCGGGTCTGCGTGCTCCGCACCGCGCCCGTCCAGGACCGGCGCAGCGCTCCTCTCAAGCAGCTGCTGCTCGCCACGAAGCTCGGGCTCGGCACCCAGCTGGGCGACGGCCGCCAGCACATGCCGATGATCTCGCTGCGCGACTGGGTGGGGGCGGTGGCGTTCCTGGCCGGCGCCGAGAGCGTCTCCGGGCCGGTGAACCTCTGTTGCGAGCAGACGCCCACCAACCGCGAGTTCACCCGGGCCCTCGCCGACGCGGTGCACCGGCCGACCTTCCTCAAGGTGCCGGCCGCGGTCCTCCGTCCGGCCGCGGGCGCGATGGCCCCCGAGCTGCTCGGCTCGGTCAACGCCCGGCCGCAGGTGCTGCTCGACGCGGGCTACGAGCTCCGCGACGCCGACGTCGAGGCGGTCATCGAGGCCGCGCTCACCTGACCGCCGACGGCGACCGCCCCTCGTCCGCGGGCCTCACCTGCGCCACGAGCCACCGCCCGCCGACCCGCTCCAGACTCACCACGTGGGCGCTGACCCGGTCGCGCGGCAGCCGCACCGACACCCCGGCGCCGCGCACCGTGCCGCCGACCACCCGGTCACGCACCCGCAGGACGAGCCGGTGGTCGGTGCGCGACACGACGACCACCCGCAGCCGCTGGGTGCGCAGCCCCTCGACCCGCAGGTCGCGGGCGACGTAGCGCCGCAGCATCCGCACGTCGCGCTCCCCCGCCGCGCTGCCGGGCGTGTAGAGCGCCGCGAGCGCGACCGGGTCGCCGCCCGCCCACGCCTCCGAGCGCTGCCGGTCCCAGCTCGCCAGCACCGCGGCCGGGGCGGGCTCGGGACTCCGCACCGGCCGCGGCGGCAGGTCGGCCGCTCGCCCGCCGAGGGCGACCAGCAGCGCCACCGACGCCACCGCGAGCGCCACCAGCGCTGCGACGGCGTACGACGTGCGAGCGGCCACCCGCCCAGCGTGCCGCAACCGGCGGCCCGGCGTCGGCGCTCCTCCACAGGCCCGCGGCCGGGCTCCCCGGGAGGGGTAGTCTCGACCGGGTGACGACGTCCGAGCAGACCCCCGCTCCCGACCACGGCACGCCCGTCCCCGACCCCACCGGCGCCGGTCTCGACTTCGACGTGGTGGCCGGCCGGCCCGTCGACTACCTCCGCGCCTGGGACTTCCAGCGCGAGGTGCATGCCGGGGTCGCCGCGGGCGAGCGGTCCGACACGGTGCTGCTGCTCGAGCACCCGCCGGTCTTCACCGCCGGCCGCCGCACCGAGCCCCACGAGCGACCCGTCGACCCGGGCGAGGCGCCGGTCATCGACGTCGACCGCGGCGGCAAGATCACCTTCCACGGGCCGGGCCAGCTGGTGGGCTACCCCATCGTGCGGCTGCCCGAGCACGTCAAGGTGGTCGACTTCGTGCGGCGGCTCGAGGAGGCGCTGATCCAGGTCTGCGCCGAGCTCGGCGTCGTCACCGCGCGGGTGCCGGGCCGGTCGGGGGTCTGGCTGGCCGCC
>JAUILS010000055.1 GCA_030432975.1 Actinomycetes bacterium | reverse complement strand
GCGACCCCTGACTTTCATAAGGAGTGCCTGATCGGTGGGTTGACCCTGGCCATCCCTGGTGAGCAGGTGCAGCGCTTCCGGGAGGAGTTGATCGACGTGCAGAAGCGGCTGCTGCGGCTGAGCGATGCGCTGGAGGGAGAGCGGGACCGGGTGTATTCGGTGAGTCTGGTGTTTGTGCCGTTGACTCGGGGTCAGTAGGAACTCACTGACAGTAGATGAACGGCGCCATGCTTCGCATACCCGTCGGGGCTATCGAGGTGGGGCGCGCCGAGGAGAACTTCGGCGTGTGGCAACTCCGCGGTCTCCAGTAGTTCTCCCATCGCCATTCCTTCGGAGAAGTGATCGCTCTCTGCGTAGCCTGTCCAAACGTAGGCATGCACATCCCCAGCAGCGATGTCGAGAACCCCTGTTACCGCCCACCCCAATCAAGGCGTGACCAGCCACGCCTGCTGAGGCCCGGGAACGCCGCGTAGCCCCCACCGGCCCAAACCCCGCCTACCAAGCCACTCCTGCCCCCCAGCCCCTCGTTCCGTTCCCGCCGATCTTCAGGGCGGGGAACGCGGAACGGCCCACCCGTCCTCCGACCTGCGGACCCTCCCCGCCGCCTCCAACCGCGCGAGGGCCTCCCCGAGCCGCTCATTGCGAACCCGCAGCCGCCGCCTGAGTTCGGTCCGCCGCGCGGGCTCGCCACCCTGGAGCGCATCGAGGACCGCCTGATCGAGGTCCTCGACCACCTCGGCCTCCCCGTCCTCCTCGACCTCCAACCGCGTCGGCCCGGTCCGCAGCCCCACGGCGATGGGCGCCGCCGCCGGGTGCGAGCGGTGCTCGACATGCAGCCAGGTCCGCTCCCGCTTTCGCAGGAGGAAGAGGTTGCTGTCGCCCCAGGCGTGCCGGCACCCTCCGACGACACGAAGACCTCGCCCGAGGAGGTCACCGCCAGCGCCTCGCCCTGCGGCTGGCTGGGCAGCTCGACGCTGCCGAGCAGCTCGAGGCCGGGGAAGCTGTAGAGGAAGGCCAGGCCGTAACCGCGCAGCAGCACGTGCTCGCCGTCCGGCCAGAAGGCCCCGTCGGTCAGCGCCGGGCCCGCGGTGCCGACCAGCCGCAGCCGGTTCGGCCGGTCGCTCCGGAGCCGCGCGGGGGCGGCGTACACCTCGCCGACCAGCCCCTTGGTCACCAGATGGAGCCGGCCGGTCCGGGGGTGGGCGAGCAGCGTCTCGGCGTCGCGTGCGCGACCATCGGGGTAGCGCAGCGCGTAGGTCGCGACCGGCCCCCCGTCGAGCGGCACCCGGCTCACCGTGACCCGCTCCCGCGCGCCGAGGTTGTCGCCGACGTCGCCCACCCAGACGCTGCCGTCCGGCCCCGGCGCCAGCCCCTCGACGTCGATCTGCGACGCCGCCCACGGCACCCGCTCGACGGTGGCCCCACTCGCGGGGTCCACGACGTAGAGCTCGGCGCTGTTGCCGGAGTCGTTGACCGTGACGAACCGGCCCTCGGCGACCACCAGCCCACTGGACTCGGTGATCGCCGGGTCCTGCCAGCGGAACACCCGTTCGTCGGCGTACGCCGGCCCGCGCACGCCGAGCAGGAGCACCGCCACGAGCGGCGCCAGCGCGAGCATCCCCGCCGCCGCCCGCCCCGGCCGGATCACCCCTCTCCCCCGACCAGCTCGGCCAGCCGCGGTCGCACCCCCCAGGTCTCGGTGAGCGCGTCGAACTCCGCGCGGGCCGCCGGCGACCGTCCGCCGGTCCGCACGGCGCGGAGCAGCGTGTTGCGGGGGGTGTGCGCGCTGTCGACGAACTCCACCACGTCGACGCGGTAGCCCGCGTCGCGCACCAGCGCCGAGCGCAGCGCGTCGGTGAGGGTGTCGGCGAAGCGCTCGCGCAGGATGCCGTCACGCGTCAGCAACGACCCCGGCGCGTCGGCGGGGCGGCGGCGCAGCTGGGCGGCGAGATCGTGGTGGCAGCAGGGCGCGGCCAGGACCACCGAGGCCTGCCAGGACAGGGTGCGGGCGAGCGCGTCGTCGGTGGCGGTGTCGCAGGCGTGCAGCGCGAGCACGACCTCGGGGGCCGGGTCGAGCTCGACCTCGTCGATCCGACCCACGACGAAGCGCGCCTCGCCCTCTCCCAGCCCCAGCCGGGCGGCGACCTCCTCGTTGTGCCGCCGCGACTGCTCCTTGGTGTCGACGCCGACCAGGCTGACCGGCAGACCCCGCAGCCCGGCGAGCAGCCGATGGGCGGCGAAGGTGAGGTAGGCGTTGCCGCAGCCCAGGTCGACGACTCGCAGCGGGTCCCCCGGCGTCGGCGTGCGCAGGTGTCCCTTGGCCAGCGCCTCCGAGACGGTCGCGTCGAGCAGCCGCGCCAGCTCCTCGACCTGGTGGTACTTGTCGCGCCGCGACGGCTTCACCCGGCCCTCGGGCGTCGAGATGCCGAGCGCCACCAGCAGCGGGTCGTCCTCGGCGACCAGCCGCGTCTTGCCGCGGTCGTGCCGACGCTCGGGAGGCGCCCCCTCCCGGGCTCGCACGTGCAGGCTCGCGGCGCCCTTCTTGGTGACCCGCAGCTGCAGCACCTCGGCGGTGGTCTCGACGTGCCAGTTGCCGAAAGGCTCGGCGAGCAGCGCGTCGACGGCCGCCTCGGCGGACGCAGGGTCGTGGTTGGCGGTGTGCGCCTGCGTGGCGTCGTACGTCGTCACCTGCAGCCGGCGCCCGGACGTGAGGTCGACGTAGCGCAGCTCCACCCGTCGCCACGCGACCTCGGCGCCCCGTCGACGTCCGGCCGCCACGGCGCTCACCAGCCCGTCGGCGTCGAGCAGCCGGCGGCGCACGTCGGCGAGTGCGGCGTCGAGGTCGGTCACGACAGCACCGAGCCGAGCACGACGAGCAGCAGCAGGGCCACCAGGGCCGCCGTGATGACCAGGCGGCGGTGGCGGGGGTTCACCCGGTCACTGTAGCGACGGGGTCGCGGCGTCCCGGAGCCGAGCGGCGAGCAGCTCGGCCAGCGCCAGGGACGGTACGCCGGCCAGGTCGGCGAGCTGGTGGTGGCAGGAGAAGCCGTCGGCCAGCACGACCGCGCCGGGGTGGGCCGCCACTGCCGGGAGGAGGTGTGTCCGCGCCACCGCGACCGAGACGTCGTAGTGCTCCCGCTCCATCCCGAAGCTCCCCGCCAGCCCGCAGCAGCCGGGCACCCTCACCACCGTTGCTCCCGCCCGCCGCAGCAGCGCCTCGTCGGCCTCCCAGCCGAGCACCGACGCGTGGTGGCAGTGCGGCTGCGCCACGACGGTGGTCCCGGTCAGGTCGGGCGGCGTCCAGTCGGTGCGCGCGAGCAGCTCGGCGAGCGTCACCGCCGCCTCGCTGACAAGGGCGGCGCGCGGGTCGTCGGTGAGCTCGGCGAGGTCGGAGCGCAGCGAGGCCAGGCACGACGGCTCGAGCCCGAGCAGCGGCGTCCCGTCGGCCAGGTGGGGCGCCAGGGTCGCCACCGACCGCTCCACGACGGCCCGCGCCGTGTCGAGCTGGCCGGTGCTGAACCAGCTGAGACCGCAGCAGGCCGACTCCGGCAACACCCGGGCGGTGAGTCCGGCCGCGGCGAGCACCTCGATCGCCGCCTGCGCCGGCCCCGGCCGCAGGTGGTCGGTGACCGTGTCGGCCCAGACCCACACGTCGGGGGCGGCCTGGCCCGAGGGTGGGGCCTGCGCCCGCAGCGACCGCGGCGCGGGCGCGGGCAGCCCCCGCTCGGGGTGCACCCCGGCCGCCGCCTTGACCGCCCGCGCCACCCCCGGGAGCCGGAGCACCGGGCCGGCCAGCCGCGCCCCCGGAGCCAGCAGCCGCAGCCACCTCGGCAGCGCCCCCAGGGTGCGATGGCTCCGCGGGCGGCGTCGGTGTCGATAGGTCTGCGCGAGCACCTCGGCCTTGTAGGTCGCCATGTCCACGCCCGTCGGGCAGTCGCGGCGACACCCCTTGCAGGCCAGGCAGAGGGCGAGCGCCTCGTGCACCGCCGGGTCGCCGAGCCCGCCGACCAGCGACCCGTCGAGCGCCTCCTGGAGCACCCGGGCCCGCCCGCGGGTGCTGTCCTGCTGCTCGCGGGTGGCGAGGTACGACGGGCACATCACGCCGTCGGGCGACGCGACCTCCGGCGCGACGCAGAGACCCACGCCGGTGCAGCGGTGCACCGCATCCGCGAGCGAGCCGGCGTCCGCCTCGAGCCGGAGCACCGTCGCCGGCTCCCGCCGCGGCCGCGCCGGCCACACGTCGGCGTCGAGGGGCGCCGGGTCGACCAGCACCCCGGGGTTGAGGATCCCGTCGGGATCGCAGATCGCCTTGACCGCCCCGAACAGCCGCAGCGACTCCTCGTCGTACATCAGGGGCAGGAGCTCGGAGCGCGCGCGCCCGTCGCCGTGCTCGCCCGACAGGCTCCCGCCGTAGTCCCGCAGCGCGCGGGCCGCCTCGACCACGAAGGCTCGCAGCCGCGCCGGACCGTCCTCGGCGTCCAGCGGGAAGTCGATCCGCGCGTGCACGCAGCCGTCGCCGAAGTGGCCGTAGGGCACCGTCGCGAGGCCGTGCCCGACCAGCAGGTCGTCGAAGTGGCGCAGCCAGTCGCCCAGCCGCTCCGGCGGCACGGCCGCGTCCTCCCAGCCGGAGTACGCCGGCCGGTCCAGGCTCCGCGCCGCCAGCCCGGCCCCCGCCTCGCGGAGCCGCCAGAGCGCGGACGCCTCGCCCGCGTCGGCCACCGTCCGGTGGGCCAGCGCCCCGGCGACGTCCGCGACCCGGGCCGCCGCCTCCTCTGCCTCCGCCAGGGTGTCGCCCGCGACCTCGACGAACAGCCAGCCCGCGCCCCGCGGGAGGTCCGGCACCGGGCGTCCGGCCGCGAGCACCACGTCGACCAGCCGCGCGTCGAGCCCCTCGCAGGCCAGCGGCCGCAGCGGCAGCAGGGCCGGCACCGCGTCGGCCGCCTCGGCCATCGAGGGGTAGCCGAGCACCACCAGCAGCCGGTGCGGCGGATCCGCGACCAGCCGCACGGTGGCGTCGAGGACCAGCCCGAGCGTGCCCTCCGACCCGACCAGGAACCGGTCGACGCGGCGGCCTCGCTCCGGGAGCAGGTGCTCCAGGGAGTAGCCGCTGACCTGGCGGGAGAACCGCCCGAACGAGGTGCGGACGTGCCCCAGGTGCGCGTCGGCGAGAGCGAGCAGTGCCTGCGGCGCCGCGGCGCCCCCGGGGTCCGCGCCCGGATCGGCACTCAGGGACACAACGTCGCCGGTGCCGAGCAGGACCGTCAGCGCCTCGACGTTGTCGGCGGTTCTCCCGTAGCCCAGCGCCCGCGAGCCGCAGGCGTTGTTGCCGACCATGCCCCCGACGGTGCAGCGGGTGTGGGTCGAGGGATCCGGGCCGAAGCGCAGCCCGTGGGCGAGCGCCTCCCGCTGCAGCGACGCGTGCACGACCCCCGGCTCGACGCGGGCGGTCCGCCGCTCGGGGTCGAGGTCGAGCACGGCGTCGAGGTGGCGGGAGCAGTCGAGGACGATCCCGGGGCCGACCGCGTTGCCGGCGATCGAGGTGCCGGCGCCGCGCGCGGTCACCGGCACGCCCGCCGACCGGGCGACCTCGAGGGTGGCCACGACCTCGTCGCGGTGGCGCGGCCGGACGACGACCTGCGGCACGACGCGATAGAGCGAGGCGTCGGTGGCGGCCAGCGCCCGCCCCAGCGTGGAGTCGTCGACCTCCCCGACCCCGGCCGCGCGCAGCTCCCCCGCGACGTCGTCCGCGAGCCCCTGGCCGGGTCGGGTCACCAGTTCTCCAGCGAGGCGCCGATGATCCCGGTCAGCGCGTCCGGGGTGACGTCCCGGGGCGCGGTCGCCAGCAGCCGCTGCTGCCGGAGGGAGCCCTCCACGAGGGAGGGGACGTCGGCCTCGGCATAGCCGACCGCGGCCAGCCCGCGCGGCATGCCCACGTCGCGCATCAGCCGGCGCAGCACCCCGGGCAGCACGTCGGGTCCCTCTCCGGCGACCCCCGGCTCGAGCAGCCGCGCGGCGACCAGGTGCCGCTCCGGGGAGGCCACGTAGGTCCACGCGAACGCCGCCGGCGCGGTGAGCGCCACCGCCATGCCGTGCGGCACCAGCGGCTCGCCGTCGGGGTAGCCCGCGGGCCGGAAGTCGCGGACCTGCCCGGCCACCGGGTAGGCGTTGGCGTGCGGCACGTGGACGCCGGCGTTGCCGAAGCCGAGCCCGGCGAACGTCGCGGCCAGCGCCATCTGCTCCCGGGCGGTCCGGTCGGCGCCGTCGTGGACGGCGGCGCGGAAGGACGTCGCCACCAGCGCGAGGGCCCGCTCCGCCCACGCGTCGGAGATCGGGTTGGCCCCGCAGTAGGGCACCCGCTGCTGCGGCGCCTTCGCGTCGAACGACGTGTAGTCGCGGGCGGTGTAGCTCTCCAGGGCATGACAGACGATGTCGAGGCCTGAGGCGGCGGTGACGCCGGCGGGCTGGCTGGCCGTCAGCAGCGGGTCGACCACCGCGAGGGTCGGGCGGAGCCGCGCGTGGCTGATCCCGGTCTTGACCTGCAGGCTCAGCACGTCGAGGACGCAGATGGTGGTGCTCTCGCTGCCGGTGCCGGTCGTGGTCGGCACCGCCACCAGCGGCAGCAGCGGTCGCTCCGGGGCGCGGGCCCGGCCGACCGGCGCGTTGAGGTAGTCCTCGAGCTCCCCGTCGTTGGTGGTCAGCAGGTTGACGGCCTTCGCGGTGTCGATGGACGACCCGCCGCCCACGGCCAGCACCGCGTCGAAGAGCCCCTCCTCGCGCGCGAACGCCACGGCGTCCCGCATCGACGCGTCGGTCGGCTCGACGTGCGTGCCGTCGTACGTCGTGACGGCGAGGCCGTCGGCCCGCAGCCGGTCGGCGATCCGGTCGGGATGCCCCGCCTCGCGCACGCCGGCGTCGGTGACCAGCAGCACCCGCGTCGCCCCCAGCTGCCGCAGGTCGTGCCCCAGTTCCTCGGCCGCCCCCGGCCCGAACTTCAGCGCCGGCGAGGCGTAGGTGAACACCGTCTCGTAGGGCACCGACTCGGGGGGCACCGACTCGGGGGGCACCGACTCGGGGGGCACCGGGTCATGGGGCACCGGGTCGCTCATGCCGCCATCCTGCCCCACGCCGACGCGTCGCTTGTTCCACCCCGACGCCGTCGCTTGTTCCACCCCGACGCGTCGCTTGTTCCACCCCGACGCGTCGTCTGTTCCGCGCCGACGCGTCGTCAGTCCAGCCCGAGCAGCTTCCCGGCCTCGACGAACGCGTCGTCGGGCCGCAGCACGTCGAGGAAGACCGCCTGCATGCCGGCGTCCACGCCGCCCTGCACGTAGCGCGGGTTGTCGTCCACGAAGACCAGGTCGGCGGCCGGCAGCCCGACCGCCTCGACGACCGAGCGGTAGGCCTCGGAGTCGGGCTTGCGGACCCCCTGCTCGGTGGCGTCCCAGACCACGTCGAAGAACGGGAACCACGCCTGGGCCTCGACCCACTCCCGGCCCTGGAAGTCCATCAGCTCGTTGGTGAAGATCGCCGTGCGTACGCCGGCCGCCTGCGCCCGCCGGGCCAGCTCGACGCCGGCCGGCCGCGCCGGGTCGATGCCGGGCTGCTGGAACATCGCCCGCATCAGGTGCGGGTGGCCGTGCAGCGGGGCGCCGTTGCGGACGGCCTCGTCGGCGTTGCCGAGCCAGTACTCCCGCTCGGTCAGCTCTCCGGCCAGGTGCCGCTCCCAGCGCGGGTCGTCGCCGTCGTCGAAGGGGCCCCGCCCCGGCACCGTCCGCGGCGGGAGGTCGTTGAGCCGCTCGAACTCGTCGGCGATCTCCCAGGCCGACTTGAGCAGCACCACACCGATGTCCAGCAGCAGCCCCATGGTCACGCCGTCGACCCTAGGGACACCACCGCCGACGCGCGGGTCGCCGTCCCTCACCGCGGGACGGCGAGGCCCTCACTCCGCCTGCGCGAGCGCGGCACGAACGACGTCGTGCACCGGCACGGCGCCGGAGACGATGTCGGCCAGGGGCACCCAGGCCGCGGCGTCCGTGGTGCCGGCCACCTCCGCGCGGGGCGCGGCCCCCTCGGGCACCTGCGCGGCGAAGATCAGCCGCACGTTGTGGAAGTCCTCGTAGCGACCCGACGGCGCGGTCCCGGAGAAGTGCTCCTCGTGGGTGCCGATCAGACCGCCCACCTCGCAGTCGACGCCGCACTCCTCGCGCACCTCGCGCTCCAGCGCGCCCGTCGGGGACTCGCCGTGGTCGACGCCGCCGCCGGGCAGCGTCCAGGCACCGGTGTGGTAGCCGACCGCCGAGATCCGGGTCAGCAGCAGGTCGCCGCCACGCCGGATCAGGGCGTTGACCGCGAGCCGCTGCTTGCGGAACGGCTCGTGGTCGGCCATCGCCTCACTCACCAGGGCGGTCACCGGCACCGTGCCGTCGCGCACGTCACGGACGCGGACCCACGCGGCCTCGATGGTGGAGCCGTCGACCTCGAGCACGCGGGGCTCGGGGGCGTCGGGCGGCACCCATGCCTCGAAGACCAGGCGCAGCGCCTGGTAGTCCTGCCGACTGCCCCCACGCCACAGCGTGGGCAGGTGCGCGGAGTAGACGCGCGCCGTGTCGCCGACCAGCGCGTCCAGCCCGGTCTCCTCCTTGATCTCGCGGATGAGCGCGTCACGGGGATGCTCGCCGTGGTCGATGCCCCCGCCCGGGAGGGTCCACAGCTCCTCGGCGGAGACCCGCGGGGCCAGCCGCGAGAGCAGCACCCACTCGTCCCCGTCGTCCGGGGCGCGCAGCACCACGGCGTACGCCGCGACGCGCCGTCGCTGCGGAAGGGAGGACGCCACGGGATCAACCTAGCCCCGCGTGGGTGACCCGGGCCCGAGTGGGTAACAGACAGGTGTCCCTCCCCGACTGTTCCTCCCCGACGATCGACCCGCCCCATGCCGCCACTCCTCTCGCCGCAGACCACGAGCAGGCCCGCGCCGCCACAGGCGCGGGCCCGCGACCCGTGGCTCGACAACGCGAAGGTGGTCCTGGTCACCCTGGTGGTGATCGGCCATCTGCTCATCGTCACCCCGGAGAGCCGGCAGCTCGCCTGGGTCTACGACTTCATCTACTACTTCCACATCCCGGCGTTCGTGCTCATCACCGGCTATCTGTCGCGGACGTTCCGCTACTCCCGCCGTCACCTGCTGTCGGTGCTCACGACGCTCGTCGTGCCCTACGTCGTCTTCTCGTGGCTGATGGCCTGGTGGCGCCACCTCGTGGGCGGCGAGCCGATGCTCGACTCGATCTGGACGAACCCGCACTGGCCGATGTGGTATCTCATCGTCACCGCCATGTGGCGGCTCGCGACGCCGGTCCTCCGCGTCCACCGGGTGATGGTGCCGCTGTCGATCGGGGTCAGCCTGGTCGCCGGCCTGGTCGACCTCCAGCTGTTCGACCTCAACCGCTTCCTCGGCTTCCTGCCCTTCTTCGTGATCGGGCTGCACCTGAGCTCCGACGACCTGGCGCGGCTTCGCTCGCCGGGCGTCCGGGCGCCCGCCCTGGTGGTGGTGGGGCTGACGTTCTGGCTGGCGAGATACACCGACACGCTGTGGAGCACCGAGCCCCTCTACTTCCGGGCCGACTACGCCGAGCTCGAGCCGACGTTCACCGACGGGGTGTGGGTGCGGGTCCGGCTGATCATGATCGCCCTGGCGATGACCGCCGCCGTGCTGGCGCTGATCCCGCGTCGCCGCAGCTTCCTGACCGCGATGGGCGGCTACACCCTCGTGGTCTACCTGTGCCACGGGTTCATCGTCCGGGGCCTGGAGTACGCCGGCTGGGCCGAGGTGCTGCCGGCATCGCACCCGTGGGTCAGCATCGCCATCACCACCGTCCTGGCGGTCGGCATCGCGCTGCTGCTCGCCTGGCGGCCCGTCGCCGAGCGGCTGCTCTGGGTCGTCGACCCGGTCAACTCCGTCCTCCAGCACCGCCGGGCCCGCGCCGACGCACCGGCTAGGAGAACGGCGGCCGGTCGTCCAGGCGGATCGACCGGCGCCCCGCCCAGCGCCACACCCGAGCCGCTCGGTCGCGGTCGTCCTCGGTGACCAGGTTGCCCATCCACCGGAGGGCAAGGGTCATCAGCCAGTCGGAGCGCATGCCGGCGGGGCCCAGGGTCGGCAGGAGTCGCGGCACGGTCACCAGCCCGGCCAGCCGGCGGGCGATGGAGAACGCCTCGCCGTAGTGCTCGGTCAGCAGCGCCGGCCAGACCGTCGCGAGGTCCCGCTCGCCCTCGGCGAACAGCTCGGCCACGAAGCGGCCGGTCTCGAGGCCGTAGTCGATGCCCTCGCCGTTGAGCGGGTTGACGCACGCGGCCGCGTCGCCGATCAGGGCCCAGTTGGGGCCCGCGACGCCGGAGACGGCGCCCCCCATCGGCAGCAGCGCCGACGTGGGCGCCCGCAGGTCGCCGGAGAGCTCGAACTCCTCGCGCCGCTCGTCGGCGTAGAACTGCATCAGCGGGCGCAGCGCCACGTTGGCCGGTCGCTTCGCGGTCGCCAGCGTGCCGACCCCGAGGTTCACCTCGCCGGTGCCGAGGGGGAAGATCCAGCCGTAGCCGGAGAGGATCTCGCCGTCGGTCCCTCGGAGCTCGAGGTGCGAGCTGATCCAGGGGTCGTCGCTCATCCCGGAGGCGACGTAGGACCGGCCGGCGACACCGTAGACGGTCTCGCGGTGCCACTCGCGGCCGAGCATCTTGCCCACCGGCGAGCGCACGCCGTCGGCGACGACGAGCCGGCGGCACGCGATCTCGAACCGCTGCCCGTCGGCGTCGAGCTCGACGGCGGTGACCCGCCCGCCGTCGCGGCGTACGCCGACCGCACGGGCACCGTCGACGGCGGTCGCTCCGGCCTTGATGGCGGTGGTGCGCAGGTGGTCGTCGAGCTCGGTGCGGGCGACCGCGGACCCCCAGTCGGGCAGCGTGCCACCGGGCCACGGGAGCAGGAGCGTCTGTCCGAAGCCGTGCGCCCGCAGCCCCTGGTTGACGGTGTGCGCGCGCAGCCAGTCGTCCAGGCCGAGCCGCTGGAGCTCGCCGATGGCGCGCGGGGTCAGCCCGTCGCCGCAGGTCTTGTCGCGGGGGAACACCGCCGCGTCGACGAGGACCGTCTCGAGGCCCAGCCGGGCGGCCCAGGCAGCCGCGGCCGAGCCTGCGGGGCCGGCGCCGACGACCAGGACGTCGGTCGACGCGGGACGGGTGGCGGTCACCCCTCGATTGTCTCAGCCGGCCGTAGCGACCGCCGAATTCGCTCGGCTCGGGGCGCTGCCGGGCTTGCGGCCCGGCCTCGGGCCCACCACGAGCACCCGCAGCCGGCGCAGCACCGGCCGCGACAGCCACCATGCCGCCACGCCGACGGCCAGCGAGACGACGAGGGCCAGCAGCCCCGACCGCTCCTCCAGCGGCGGGTAGACCTGCCAGTGGGTGAGGTAGACGAACAGCGACGCCGAGGCCAGCACGGAGACCGGACGCACCAGCAGGCGCGGCACCGGCACCGACGGGAGCAGCACCAGGGCCGCCACGCCGCCCACCACCAGGGCCTCGCGGACGGGGTCGCCGAAGAAGCCGACCGTGCCGGCCGCGGCCAGCCCCACCACGAGCAGCCGCCTGCCGAGCGAGTCGGCGCGCGCCGCCAGCCAGCCAAGGAGGACCCACCACGCCACGACGCCGATCGTGTAGCGCTCGGTCGGCCCGGCGGTGACGCCGACCCAGGCGAACCGCAGGGCCATCGCGGCCAGGACCACGACCAACGCGGTGGCGAACGGCGCTCGCCTCTCCACCCGGTCGAAGGCCGGCACCGCCGTCAGCGCGAGCAGCCCCGCCACGGTCCACACCAGCGCCTCCAGGAACCACAGCTGCCACTGGTCGGTCCAGGTGTCGCTCCCGAGGAGGCCGTTGAGCAGCAGCACGGTGGCGGGGCGGTAGCCGCCGGTCACCAGCCCGACCGCCCCGAGCCAGGCGGCGGCCGGGAGCCAGAGCATCAGCAGCGACGCGGCGCCGAGCCTGACCCTGTCGCGGCGGGTCTCGGCCGAGAGCTGGAAGCGGGCGAGCCCGAAGCCCGCCGCCACCAGCAGCAGGTGGGCGCCGCCCATGACGTTCCACAGGTCGGTGTGGGAGCCGACGATGGCCAGGATCGCGGCCGCTCGCAGCACGATGCCGGTCTCGAGCCACGAGCCGGACCGTCGGCGGCCGCCCTCCAGCTCGGCGATCGGCATCGACGGCCAGCCCGTGGGGAGCCTGCCGAGCCGCTCCGAGAGCCGGGTCGCCAGCTCGACGTAGGAGAGCGAGTCGCCGCCCAGGCTGACGAAGGAGTCGCGCTCGGTGGCGTCCGGCCGCCCCAGCACCACGGCGTACTCGTCGCGGACGGAGGCGGCGACGGCGGCGCGGCGCGCCCGGGCGTGGCGCTGCAGCGCCATCCGGTCCGGCTTGCCGGACGGCGTCTGCGGCAGGTCGGCGACCACGCACACCTGGACCGCGCTCGGCGGCAGCCCGGACGCCCGGCGCAGCTGCTCCCGCAGCCGGTCGGCCTCCCGGGCCCGGGTGGTGAAGGCGTGCAGGGTGTCGTCGACCACCACGCAGTGCGCCCCGGGCACCCTGTCCTCGAGGTGGTCGAGGTCGATCCGCAGCCCGAACACCTTCACCTGACGGCCGCGGCGCCCGACGATCTCGAACACGCCGTCGACGCGCCTGGCCAGGTCGCCGGTGCGCAGCTCGGTCAGCTCGGCCCCGCGCGCCAGGTCGGTCGCGTCCGTCGCATAGCCCATCATCACGTTGTCGCCGCGATAGACCAGCTCGCCGACCCCGGGCTCGGTGGGCTCGGGCACGGGCTCGAGCCGCAGCTCGCCACCCGGGATCGGTACGCCGACCGCGTCGGGGTGGTCGGCCGCCAGAGCAGGGGGCAACCAGGCCATCCGGGCGGTCGCCTCCGTCTGGCCGTACATCACGACCAGGTCCCAGCCCTCGTCGCGCCCACGCTCGCGCCACCGGGCGAGCCGCTCGGGGGCCATCCGGCCACCGGCCTGGGTGACGTAGCGGAGGTCGGCGAGGCCCAGCCGCGCCCGGCCCGACCGCTCGAGCAGCTCGAACGTGTAGGGCACGGCCGCCATCGAGGTCACCTCGGCCCGCGTCGCCAGGTCCCAGAAGCAGTCGTCGACGACGGACAGCCCGGTCAGCACCAGCGTCGCCCCCGCGGCCAGGTGGGAGTGCACCACCGACAGGCCGTAGCAGTAGTGCATCGGCAGCGAGGTGATCGCCCGCTCCCCCGGTCCCAGCCGGAGGTAGTCGGCGATGCTGGCGGCGTTGGCCGCCAGGTTGCCCCGCGACAGCCGGACCAGCTTGGGCGCCCCGGTCGACCCGGAAGTGCTCATCAGCAGCGCGAGGTCGGGGTGCAGGTCGTGGGCCGTGCCGGGGCGCACCTCGCGCCACTCCTCCCCCACGACCAGGTCGGGATCCCAGCGGGCCTCCAGCGCGCGGGCCGGCTCGCCCGGCGGGGTGAGCAGCACGACGTGCCCGCGCGAGATCGCCGCGAGGTACGCCGTCAGCGTGGGGAGGTCGTTGCGACCCTCGACCAGGACCAGCCGCCGGGTGCCGCCCAGCCGGTCGCCGGCCCGCGTCACGAGCGCCGCGAGGTCGGCATAGCTGACCGTGCCGTCGGGGGTCACCACCGCGGCGGCCGTGCCATGCGCCGCCAGGTCGAGGAACCCGGCGGTCGCCGGCTCGACGGGGTGCAGCGTGCTGGTCACGCGCCGCACTTTATTAGGTAATGCTTACCTAAGTCCAATGGGGTCGTCGGCCGGGTAGGCCACCACCGGGCCGAGGATCGACAGCCCCACCATGGCGCCGGGGTCGGGCGCCTCCAGGCCCGAGACGCGCGCGACGAGGGCCGGGCCGTCGGGCCGCAGCAGCAGCCGCACCGCGGCGTCGTGCCCGTAGAAGTGCACCTGCTCGACCACGGCCTCCGCGGCGCGAGGGTCCAGCGCGATCTGCTCGGGCCGCAGCAGCACCCGCGCGGGGCCGTCGGGCGCGGGCGAGGCCAGCGGCGCCGACGCGAAGCCGAGCATGGCCATGCCGTGGGTCACCGTCGCCTCCACCACCGTCGCCCCACCGACGAACGCGCCGATCTCGGGGTCGACGGGGGCGCGGTAGAGCGCCCGCGGGGCGTCGGTCTGGACGACCCGGCCGTGCCGCATCACGGCCACCTGGTCGGCCAGCGAGAGCGCCTCGTCCTGGTCGTGGGTCACCATCACCGCGGTCGTGCCGGTCGCCTGGAGGGCGTGGGCCACGGCCCGTCCCGTCGACGCCCGCAGCGACGCGTCGAGCGAGGAGAAAGGCTCGTCGAGCAGCACCACCGAGGGGTGTGGCGCGAGCGCCCGCGCCAGCGCCACCCGCTGCTGCTGGCCCCCCGACAGCTCGTGCGGCGCACGGCCGGCGAGCTCGGCGGGGAGCTCGACCAGGTCGAGCAGCTCCGCCACGCGGGCGGCGCGGTCGGTGTCGCGGGCCAGGCCGAAGGCGATGTTGTCGGCGACGCTCAGGTGCGGGAAGAGCGCCCCCTCCTGCGGCACGTAGCCGACCCGGCGTCGCTGCGGGGGAACGAAGCGACCTTGCCCGGCGACGAGCCGGTCGTCGAAGCGGATCTCGCCGGAGGCCGGCCACAGGAAGCCCGCGACCAGCCGCAACAGCGTGGTCTTGCCGCACCCCGACGCGCCCAGCACCGCGGTGAAGGAGCCTTCGGGCACGACCAGGTCGACGCCGTCGACGGCGCGCACCGCGCCGAAGGCGTACTCGACCGAAGCCAGCTCGACCCTGCTCACCTGCCCAGTCTCTCCTGCCGCATCAGGATGACCGTCGCCGGGACCGAGACCAGCACCAGCAGCAGCGCATAGGGGGCCGCCGCCCCGTAGCGCAGGTCGCTCGACGCCGACCAGAAGCTGGTGGCCAGGGTGTCGGTGCCGATCGGCGACAACATCAGCGTCGCAGTCAGCTCGGTGGCGATGGCGAGGAACACCAGCGCGCCGCCGGCGCCGAGGCTCGGCGCGATGAGCGGCAGGGTCACCCGGCGCGCCGTCGTGAGCGGGCCGCTGCCCAGGCTGCGGGCCACGTCGTCGAGCACCAGCGGCGCCTGCTCGAGGCCGGACCGCACCGACACCACTGCCCGCGGCAGGAACAGCACGGCGTACGCCGCCACGAGGAGCAGCACGGTCTGGTAGACCACGGGCACCACGCGCAGGCTGACGGTCACGAACGCCAGGGCGACCACGATCCCGGGCAGCGCGTTGGCGATGTAGGTGCTGCGCTCGATCAGCGTCGAGGCCGTGCCTCGGTAGCGCACGGCGAGCCAGGCCACGGGCAGCGCCGCGAGCACCGTCACGACGGCGCCCGCGGCGGCGAGCAGCACCGTGGTCAGGGTCGCGGTGGCGAGCTCGGCGAGCGGGAACTCGGTGGAGGAGCCGACCCGGAGCCAGTGCAGCAGGGCGTACGTCGGCACGCCCACCGCCAGCAGCACCAGCGCCCCGAGGCCGCCGACCACCGGCCACCGCCACCGGCCCAGCACGGCCGGGACGGCGGCGCGTGCCGACCCCTGCCCGACGCGGGCGAAGCGCCGACGACCGCGCAGCTTCAGCTCGGTGACCAGCAGGAGCAGGCAGAGCAGCACGAGCACGCCGGCGATCATGTTGGCGGCGGCGCCGTTGAAGGTCGAGCCGTAGAGGTCGTAGATCGCGGTCGTGAAGGTCGGGAACCGCAGCAGCTGCAGGGCGCCGAACTCCGCCAGCAGGTGCAGCCCAACCAGCAGCACGCCGCCGTAGAGCGCCGGCTGCAGCTGCGGGAGGACGACGGTGCGCAGCGTGCGCGCCCGGCTGTGGCCCAGCGCGAACGCCGACTCCTCGAGGGCGGGGTCCAGGCCCCGCAGCGCGGCGACGACCGGCAGGTAGACCAGCGGGTAGTAGGACAGCGAGATGACCAGCAGCGCGCCGGTGTAGCCGCGCACGTCGCTGGTGAGCGACACCCAGGCATAGCTGTTGACGAACGCCGGCACGGCGAGCGGGGCCACCAGCAGCGCGTGCCACAGCATCTTGGCCGGGATGTCGGTGCGCTCCACCACGAGCGCCAGCGTGAGCCCGAGGGCTGCGCAGACGGACATCGCGCCCACCGCGAGGCTCACGGTGTTCCACAGCAGCATGCCGACCCGCGGCCGGGCGACCAGCGCCCAGGCCTCGTGGGGGCCGATCAGCAGCGTGTAGGTCACCACGAAGCCCAGCGGCACCAGGGCGAGCAGGGCGACCGCACCGCCGGCCAGGAGCAGCGGCCACGGGGCGCGCCGGACCGCCCGCCGGGGAGCCGGCGGGGCCTCGCGGGCGGTCAGCAGGCTCAGAGCAGGCCCACCTCGGTCATCAGCGTCGTGACCTCGGGACC
>JAUILS010000054.1 GCA_030432975.1 Actinomycetes bacterium | reverse complement strand
ACCAGCAGGAACACCGGCACCGCCCGGCTGGGCAGCCCGCCGAGCTCGGTCACCGTCGGGGCGATGTAGGAGTAGACCGCGAACATCCCGCCGAAGCCGATGGCGCCCGCGAGCAGGGTCAGCCAGACCTGGCCGGACAGCAGCGCCGACAGCTCCCGGCGGCCCGTCGCGTCGCGGTCGCCGGGCGAGGACGGCACGAAGGTGAGCACCGCCAGGGCGGTGAGCGCGGACAGCACCGCCACGCAGACGAACGCGGTCCGCCAACCGAGGTGCTGGCCCAGCCAGGTCACCGCGGGCACGCCGCAGACGTTGGCGACCGAGAGGCCCAGCATGACCGACGCCACCGCTCGGCCCTTGCGTCCCGGCGGCGCCAGGTCCGCGGCCACCAGCGAGGCCACCCCGAAGTAGGCGCCGTGCGGCAGCCCGTCGAGAAAGCGCATGGCGACCATCCAGGAGAAGCTTCCGGCGACCGCGGTCAGCAGGTTGAACAGCCCGTAGCCGACCATCAGGCCCACCAGCAGCCCCCGTCGCGGCAGCCGGGCACCGAACAGCACGACGAGCGGCACGCCGACCACCACGCCCATGGCGTACGCCGAGATGGCGTGCCCGGCGCGCGGGATGGAGACCCCGAGCCCGCCGGCGATCTCGGGCAGCAGGCCCATCGTCACGAACTCGGTGGTGCCGATCGTGAAGCCGCCCAGGGCGAGCGCCAGGACGGCGTACCCGATGGTGCGTCCGCGCGGACGCGGCGAGTCGAGCGGAGGCAGACGCGTGACCTCCACTAGGTGCCGAGCGTCTCCAGCGCCGCGTTGAGCGTGGTCGACGGCCGCATCACGGCCGAGGCCTTGTCGTCGTCGGGGCGGTAGTAGCCGCCGATGTCGGCAGGCGACCCCTGGACGGCGATCAGCTCGGCGTCGATGGTCTCTGCGTTGTCCCGCAGCTGCGTGGCCAGCGGCGCGAAGGCGGCGGCGAGGTCGGCGTCGTCGCCCTGCGCGGCGAGCTCCTCGGCCCAGTAGAGCGCGAGCCAGAAGTGCGAGCCGCGGTTGTCGATCTGGCCGACCCGGCGGGCGGGAGACTTGTTCTCGTCGAGCAGGGTGCCGGTGGCGCGATCGAGGGTGTCGGCCAGCACCTGCGCGCGCTGGTTGCCGTGCGCGCCGGCGTAGTGCTCGAAGCTCGCGGCGAGCGCGAAGAACTCCCCGAGGCTGTCCCAGCGCAGGTAGTTCTCCTTGACCAGCTGCTGCACGTGCTTGGGTGCCGACCCTCCGGCGCCGGTCTCGAACAGGCCGCCGCCGTTCATCAGCGGCACGACCGACAGCATCTTGGCGGAGGTGCCGAGCTCGAGGATCGGGAACAGGTCGGTGTTGTAGTCGCGCAGCACGTTGCCGGTCACCGAGATGGTGTCCTCGCCGCGCCGGATCCGCTCCAGGGAGTACGTCGTCGCGTCGGCCGGCGCCAGGATCTCGATGGTCAGCCCGTCGGTGTCGTGCTCGGGCAGGTAGGCGTTGACCTTGGCGATCAGGTTGGCGTCGTGGGCGCGGTGCTCGTCGAGCCAGAACACCGCGGGCGCTCCCGTGGCCCGGGCCCGGGTGACGGCCAGCTTGACCCAGTCGCGGATCGAGGCGTCCTTGGTCTGGCAGGCGCGCCAGATGTCGCCCGCGGCGACCTGGTGCTCGAGCAGCGTGTCGCCGCCGGAGGTCACCACGCGCACCGAGCCGGCCACGGGGATCTCGAAGGTCTTGTCGTGGGAGCCGTACTCCTCGGCCGCCTTGGCCATCAGGCCGACGTTGGGCACCGACCCCATCGTCGTCGGGTCGAAGGCGCCGTGGGCGCGGCAGTCCTCGATCACGGCCTGGTAGACGCCGGCGTAGGAGGAGTCGGGGATCACCGCCAGGGTGTCGGCCTCCTCGCCGTCGGGGCCCCACATGTGGCCGGAGGTGCGGATCATCGCCGGCATCGAGGCGTCGATGATCACGTCGGACGGCACGTGCAGGTTGGTGATGCCGCGGTCGGAGTCGACCATCGCCAGCTCGGGGCCTTCGGCGATCCCCGCGGCGACGGCGGCCTTGATCGCCTCGCCCTCGGGGAGCGACTCGACGCCCGACAGCAGGGCGCCCAGGCCGTCGTTGGCCGACAGGCCCGCGGCGGCCAGCGTATCGCCGTACTCCGCGAAGACCTGGGGGAAGAACGCCCGCACCACGTGGCCGAAGATGATCGGGTCGGAGACCTTCATCATCGTGGCCTTGAGGTGCACCGAGAACAGCACGCCCTCGGCCTTGGCGCGGGCGACCTGCTCGGCGAGGAACTCGTCGAGCGCGGCGGCGTTCATGAAGGTGCCGTCGACGACCTCGCCGGCGAGCACCGGCACCGACTCCTTCAGCACCGTGACGGTGCCGTCGTCGGCGACGTGCTCGATGCGGAGGGTGTCGTCGGCCTCGACGACCACGGACTTCTCGTTGGAGAAGAAGTCGTCGTGGCCCATCGTGGCGACGTTGGTCCTCGAGTCGGCCGACCAGGCGCCCATCGAGTGCGGGTGGGAGCGGGCGTAGTTCTTGACCGACGCGGGCGCGCGGCGGTCGGAGTTGCCCTCGCGGAGCACCGGGTTGACCGCGGAGCCCTTCACCTTGTCGTAGCGGGCGCGGGCGTCGCGCTCCTCGTCGGTGGTGGGGTTGTCGGGATAGTCGGGCAGGTCGTAGCCCTGCTGCCGCAGCTCCGCGACCGCGGCCTTGAGCTGCGGGATCGAGGCGGAGATGTTGGGCAGCTTGATGATGTTGGCCTCGGGGCGCGTGGCCAGCTCGCCGAGCTCGGCGAGCGCGTCGCCGATGCGCTGCTCCTCGGTCAGCCGGTCGGGGAACTGGGCGAGGATCCGCCCCGCCAGCGAGATGTCGCGGGTCACCACGTCGACGCCGGCCTGGGCGGCGTACGCCTGCACGATGGGCAGGAAGGAGTACGTCGCGAGGAGGGGCGCCTCATCGGTGTGGGTGTAGATGATCTGCGGGCCGTCCGATGCGTTGGTCACGCCTGGGACGCTAACGGGGGCTCCGCACGGCGGCAACAGCGGGGTCGGCTTCGGCCAACCCGGCCGAACGGGCTCTCTCGCCGGGTTAGAGTGCTGGCGCCGTTGACCGATCACCGCCGCGCAGGAGGCAGCCCGATGTCCGAGGCCACGTCTCCGCTGCCGCGGCTGGTCGCCGAGGCGCTCGGCGCCGCCGTGCTGGTGCTGATCGGGGTCGGCACCGCGGTGATGACCGGCGGCGACCTCGTGGCGACGGCGCTGGCCTTCGGCCTCGCGCTGCTCGTGATGGTCGCCGCCGTCGGGCACGTCTCCGGCGGCCACTTCAACCCGGCCGTGTCCCTGGGTGCCGCGCTGGCCGGGCGGCTGTCCTGGCGGGACACGATGCTCTACTGGCCCGCGCAGGTGCTCGGCGGCCTCGCCGGCGGGCTGACGCTGTGGGTGCTGCTCCAGGGCTTCCCCGGTGCCGGCACCGAGCTCCCGGTCGGCTACAACGGCTTCGGCGACCAGTCGCCGGGCGACTACGCCTGGTGGGCCGCGCTGCTGCTCGAGATCGTGTTGACCGCGCTGCTGGTGACGGTCGTGCTCGCCGCGACCGACGCGCGCCAGCCGCACCCCGCGCTCGCGCCCGTCGCGATCGGGCTCGCGCTGACCGGCATCCACCTGGCCTCGATCCCGGCGACGGGCACGTCGGTCAACCCCGCCCGCTCGATCGGCGCCGGCGTCTTCGCAGGTCCCGACGCCATCGCCCAGCTCTGGCTGTTCATCCTCGCCCCGATGCTCGGCGGCCTCGCCGCCGGCCTGCTCGTCCCGCTGCTCCTCGGAGCCGGCGTACGACGGGCGGGGGCGGCCGACGGCTGGACCGCCGGGGAGGGCGGTGCGGTGGGCGGCACCGGCGTGGATGAGGCCGCTGCGAGCGGGGCTGCCCCGGCTGGAGCGGCGGCCGCAGGAGCGGCGAGCCACGAGTGGCCGGAGAGCTGGCCCGACCCCGGCCCGCCCCGTGAGTGGGGTCAGCCCGCCAAGGCCGACGACGCCGCTCCGTGGCGACCGCCCGCCGGCGCGGTCGGCGACATCTCGCCGGCCGAGCGCGAGCCGGCCCCCGACGAGGCGGGGTTCCCACCGCCGCCGAACGAGCCCTACTGGTCGCAGCAGCTGCAGCGCGACTGGGGCGCCCTGCCCGACCTCGAGCACCTCACGGACGCGGGCGACCTCGACGAGGGCTCCGCCGACCCCGACGAGGACGACGACGGCCGCACCCAGATCCGGCCCAACGACGCCGGCTGAGGCCGGCCATCTTCGGGCCCCCTCCTGCGGGTCGGGGTCTACTGGTGCGTACGGAGCAGCAGATGCGTCGTACGCACCAGTAGCCGCCGCGGCGACGGGAGTCAGCCCTCCACGCCGGGCACCCCGCGGGCCTCGGAGAGCGTCATGCCTCCGGCACCGGCGTCGACCGACAGCAGACCGACGCCGGGGGCGTAGGACATGGACCCCTCGGTGGAGCCGGCGGTGAAGGTCAGCACGACGACGTTGCCCCACGACTCCCCCGCGGCACCGAGGGTGGCGTCGACCGCCTCGACCCGGGCGCGGAGCTCCACCCCGTCGGGCACCCGCTCCACCCAGAAGCCGTCGCCCACCCGGGGCGCGGCGGGCATCGCGAGCCCGGCCTCGGCTCCGTCCTCGCCCGCGCGCCAGCTGGAGGCGGCGACGGGCTCGCCCGAGCGCTCCACCTCGCGACCGAAGACCCACACGTTGCCGGCGCGGTCCTGGGCGTACCACGCCCGGCTGCGCGCCACCTCACCCCCGGCGTCGTCGAGGCTCACCTCGACCAGCTCGGTGGTCGGCACGCCCGCGACCTCCGGCCCGGCGCCGGTCACGCGGGCGTCCACCTCGGCGACGGGGTTGCCGGGCTCCTCCGTCACGACGTAGGTCCACCGCGCGCCGTCGGGCAGCGGGAACCACGTGTTGTCGACGCCGGCCACGAAGTCGGCGGGATCGGGGTCGGGCGTCGGGATGGTCAGCTCGTCGACGCCCGAGGGCCCGATCGTGCCCGGAGCACCCCCGCACCCCGAGGCGAGCAGCACCGCGCCGGCCACGACCAGGGCGCCGGCGAGACGGCGTACGCCGGTGCGGAGCATGCCGCCCAGCATGCCCCAGGGGCCCGCGTGAAACCGCTCACCTGTCGTCCGACACGCACGCCGTCGCTGCTAGCGTCGGGCGCGTACCCCCCGCGCACCCGAGGAGTCCCGTCGTGAGCACCAGCCCCGTCAAGGTCGCCGTCACCGGCGCCGCCGGCCAGATCGGCTACAGCCTGCTGTTCCGCCTCGCGAGTGGCGCGCTGCTGGGCCCCGACCGGCCCATCGAGCTGCGGCTGCTCGAGATCGAGCCGGCGCTCCCCGCGCTGGAGGGCGTCGTCATGGAGCTCGACGACTGCGCCTTCCCGACCCTCGCCAGCGTGCAGATCGGGTCCGACCCGACCAGCGTCTTCGACGGCGTCAACCTCGCCCTGCTGGTCGGCGCGCGGCCCCGCGGCCCGGGCATGGAGCGCAGCGACCTGCTGGAGGCCAACGGCGCGATCTTCACCGCACAGGGCAAGGCGCTCAACGAGGTCGCGGCCGACGACGTGCGGGTCGGGGTCACCGGCAACCCCGCCAACACCAACGCGCTGATCGCGATGACCAACGCGCCCGACATCCCGCGTGAGCGCTTCTCGGCGCTGACCCGGCTCGACCACAACCGCGCGATCTCCCAGCTCGCCGCCAAGGCCGGCGCTCCGGTCACCGACATCACCAAGATGACGATCTGGGGCAACCACTCGGCCACGCAGTACCCCGATGTCTTCCACGCCGAGATCGCCGGCCGCAACGCCGCCGAGGTCGTCGACGACCAGGCGTGGATCGCCGACGACTTCATCCCGACCGTCGCCCAGCGCGGCGCGGCGATCATCGCCGCCCGGGGCTCCTCCTCGGCCGCCTCCGCCGCGTCGGCCACCATCGACGCCGCCCGCGACTGGCTGCAGGGCAGCGCCGAGGGCGACTGGGTGTCGATGGCCGTGATCTCCGACGGGTCCTACGGCGTCCCGGAGGGGCTGGTCTCGTCGTTCCCCGTCGTCACCCGCGACGGCGAGTGGGAGATCGTCCAGGGCCTGGAGATCAACGACTTCTCCCGCGAGCGGATCGACAAGACCACCGGCGAGCTCGCCGAGGAGCGCGAGGCCGTCACGGCGCTCGGCCTGATCTGACGGCCCGATCTGACGGTCGGCCCGACGGCCCGATCCGACGGCCCGGCCCGAGGCTGTCGCTCAGCCCGGCTGGTTCGGGATCGACGACGCCAGCACCAGCAGGACGCCGCCCAGACCGCTGAGCAGGACCACGTCGACCAGCCGGTGCCGCACCGCGAGCATGCCGGCGTCGTCGGCACGGAGCACCGCCCGCGCCGCCGCGGCAATCAGCAGGCTGGCGGCCAGCATCCGGACGCCGCCCCGCCAGGCCCCGGTGGCGGCCAGGCCGATCCCGGCCAGGGCCACCACGAGCACGACGAGATAGACCATGCCGCCGATCGTGGAGGGATAGCGGCGCGGGTCCGGCTCGCCCGGGTGGCCGTCGTGGCCCTCGACCAGGCGCTCCGCCGAGACCGGGGGTACGTCGTCGGGCTCGGGCAGGTCTGCCCCGTCGGCGTCTGGCCCGTCGGCGTCTGGCCCGTCGGGAGCCTCGCTGTCGGGCGACGTCACGACGGGCTGGACCCGGCGTCCAGCGACTGCTCGGCGATGGCCACGATGTTGGCGAGCAGCATGGCCCGGGTCATCGGACCCACCCCGCCGGGGTTGGGCGACACCCAGGCCGCGACGTCCCACACGTCGTCGGCGACGTCGCCCGCGAGCTTGCCGTCGACCCGGGAGACGCCGACGTCGAGGACCGCGGCGCCCGGCTTGACCATGTCGCCGGCGATGATGCCGGGGACCCCCGCCGCGGCCACCACGATGTCGGCCTGGCGGACGTGGGCGGCGAGGTCGACGGTGCCGGTGTGGCAGAGCGTCACCGTGGCGTTCTCGGAGCGCCGGGTGAGCAGCAGCCCCAGGGGCCGGCCGACCGTCACCCCACGGCCCACGACCACGACGTCGGCGCCGGCGACGGGCACGTCGTGGCGGCGGAGCAGCTCGACGATGCCGGCCGGCGTACACGGCAGCGGGGCAGGGTGTCCGAGCACCAGCCAGCCGAGGTTGGTGGGGTGCAGCCCGTCGGCGTCCTTGGCCGGGTCGATCAACCCGAGGACGCGGTTCTCGTCGCGGCCCCGCGGGAGGGGCAGCTGGACGATGTAGCCGGTGCAGGCGGGGTCGGCGTTGAGACCGCGGACGGCCTCCTCGATCTCGGCCTGGGTGGCGACCTCGGGCAGCTCGACGCGGAGCGACTCGATGCCGACCTCGGCGCAGTCCTTGTGCTTGCCGTTGACGTACCACCGCGAGCCGGGGTCGTCGCCGACGAGCACCGTGCCGAGTCCGGGGGTCACGCCGCGCTCCCGCAGCGCCGCCACCCGCACCTTCAGCTCGTCCTTGATCGCCGCCGCGGTCGCCGTACCGTCCAGTCGCTGCGCAGTCACACCCGCATCCTAGGGATCCGCCGGCCGAGCGCCTGAGCCGGTGGGGGCTAGTTGACTGCAGAATTGCTGCGACACGCCGTGGAGAGCAGCAATTTCGCAGTCAACTACGGCGGATCGGGCCGGCACCCGACCGCGGGAAACCGCGCCGAGGCGTCAGTGGAAGAAGTGCCGCGAGCCGGAGAAGTACATCGTGAGCCCGGCCGCCCGGGCGGCCGCGACGACCTCCTCGTCGCGGACCGAGCCCCCCGGCTGGACGACGGCGCGGACGCCGGCGTCGATGAGGATCTGCAGCCCGTCGGCGAAGGGGAAGAACGCGTCGGAGGCGGCGACCGAGCCCGCGGCCCGCTCTCCGGCGCGCTCGACCGCGAGCCGGCAGGAGTCGACCCGGTTGACCTGGCCCATGCCGACCCCGACCGACGCCCCCTCGGAGGCGAGCAGGATCGCGTTGGACTTCACCGATCGGCAGGCGCGCCAGGCGAACGCCAGGTCGGCAAGCGTCTCGTCGGACGCCGGCTCCCCGGCGGCGAGCGTCCAGCCGGCCGGGTCGTCGCCATCGGCCTGGAGTGCGTCGCGCACCTGCATCAGCAGCCCGCCGGAGATCGGCCGGGTCTCGACGCCGCCCGCCCGCAGCGGCGCGCACTCCAGCAGCCGGATGTTCTTCTTCGCGGTGAGGACCTCCACGGCGCCGTCCTCGAAGCCGGGCGCCACGACCACCTCGGTGAACACCTCGGCGACCTGCTCGGCCATCGCGACCGACACCGGCACGTTGGCGGCGATCACGCCACCGAACGCCGACACCGGGTCGCAGGCGTGGGCCCGGCGGTGGGCCTCGGCGACGTCGGCGCCGACCGCGATGCCACACGGGTTGGCGTGCTTGATGATGGCGACGGCCGGCTGCTCGAAGTCGTACGCCGACCGGCGGGCCGCGTCGGCATCGACGTAGTTGTTGTAGGACATCTCCTTGCCGTGCAGCTGCCGCGCCTGCGCCAGCCCCGGCGAGGGCGCGAAGCCGTCGCTGTAGAGCGCGGCCGGCTGGTGCGGGTTCTCCCCGTAGCGCAGCACCGCCGCCTTCTCCCACGTCGCCCCGACCCACGCCGGGAAGCCCGACCCGGCCGAGGAGTCGGTGAGCACGTTGCCCATCCACGACGCGACGTGGACGTCGTACGTCGCGGTGTGGACGAACGCCTCCGCGGCGAGCGTCTGCCGCTCGGCCAGCGTGAAGCCGCCGGCGCCGACGGCTGCCAGCACGTCGGCGTAGCGGTCGGGAGAGGTCACGATCGCGACCGACGGGTGGTTCTTGGCCGCGGCGCGCACCATCGACGGCCCCCCGATGTCGATCTGCTCCACGCACTCGTCGGGCGTCGCACCCGACATCACCGTCTGGGTGAAGGGGTAGAGGTTGGACACGACCAGGTCGAACGGCTCGACGCCGAGGTCGGCCAGCTGGGCCACGTGGGACTCCAGCCGCCGGTCGGCGAGGATCCCCGCGTGCACCCGCGGGTGCAGCGTCTTGACCCGCCCGTCGAGGCACTCCGGGAAGCCGGTGAGGTCCTCGACCCGGGTGACCGGCACGCCGAGCCCGTCGATGAGGGCCGCCGACCCGCCGGTCGACACCAGCGCGACGCCGGCCTCGTGCAGCCCGCGCACGAGCTCCTCCAGACCCGACTTGTCATAGACGGAGACCAGCGCCCGCCTGATCGGGACCCGCCCCTGCAGATCGTCGGTGGCGGCGTCGTTCATCGACCGAACCTGACCTTCCTGTCCTCGACGGTGAAACCATCCCGGGCCATCCGGCCCACGGCGTCGACGAGCATCGCGCGCTCGGCGACCTTGATGCGTTCGTGCAGCGACTCCACGGTGTCGCCGGGCTCGACCGGCACGGCGGTCTGGGCGACGATCGGCCCGGTGTCGACGCCGGCGTCGACCAGGAACAGCGTCGCGCCGGTGACCTTCACCCCGTGGGCGAGCGCGTCGGCCGGGCCGTGCATGCCGGGGAACGACGGCAGCAGCGCCGGGTGCGTGTTGACCACCCGGCCGGCGAACTCGTCGAGGAAGTCGTCGCCGACCAGCTTCATGAAGCCGGCCAGCACCACCAGGTCGGGGTCGAACCGCATCACGATGTCGCGCACCGCGCGGTCCCACCCCTCACGGGTCTCGAACGAGGAGACCTCCCGCACGAAGGTCGGGATCGCGAGCCGCTCGGCGCGGGCCAGGCCCTCGATGCCGTCGCGGTCGGCGCCCACGGCGACGACCTGGGCGCCGTACGCCGGGTCGGCGCAGGCGTCGAGCAGGGCCTGGAGGTTGGTGCCGGAGCCGGACACCAGGACGACCAGGCGGGCAGGGCCGGAGCCGGTCGCGGGGAGCACGCGCCGCAGTGTAGCGAGGGGCGGCGTCGCTCCCGACCGGGTCAGCCGGCGGTGGACACCCGTCCGCGCCGGCGCTGCCAGCCGGTGGCCAGCAGACCGCCGACCAGGCCGCCGATGCCGAACGCGGCGACGGCGTAGACCAGGGCCGAGGAGGCGTCGGGCCCGACGTCCTGGAGGCGTCCGGGCCCGGCCGCTCCCCCAGCCAGCCGAATGAGCAGGGAGACGGCCACCGCCGCGACGACCCCGCCGACGCAGCCCCGCAGCGCCCCCTGGTCCCAGCGGAGCGTCGGGTGCCGCCGCTGCGCACGCATGACGGCGAGGGCGGCCACGACCGGCGGCACGCCCAGGAGGTACGTCGTCCACGCGGCCGGGGTGCCCTCGTCGGGCAGCGCCGCCAGCAGTGGGAAGAGCGGGAGCGGGCCGAGCACCACCGCGGTCGGGGTGACCAAGGTGCCGGCCCCGACGGTGAAGCCGGCGCCGAGGAGGTACGACGCCGCGAACGCGACGGCGTTGGGGAGGAGCACCAGCGAGGCCACCGTCATCGACAGGGCGCCCGACGGCGAGGTCTGCAGCTGCGACATGACGTTGGCGGCGGCCGGCCAGTCGATCGCCAGCGAGACCAGCAGCAGCACCAGGGAGGCGCCCAGGAACCACCGCAGCACCGCCAGTGCCGCGGCTGCGGTGGCAGGCACCGACGGGGGCAGCGTCGCGACCCAGACCGGCAGCCGGCCGGAGCCCGTCGCGACCGCCGGCCCTCCGACGAGGACCGCCAGCAGGAGCGCCCCGACGACGGCTCGGCCGCCGCTCGGCGCGGTGGCGGCATCGCCCGCGGTGGCCAGCAGCGCCGCGCTGACGGCGTACCCGGCCGCGAAGAGGAGGGTCGCCCCCGGCACGGTCCAGTCGCGCTCGCCGTCGGCGATCCGGTCGGCGTCGGGGCCGTGGCCGGAGACGGCGTCGCCAAGCCGGAGCCCGGCCCGCCAGACCATCCAGGCCGACAGCAGGGTCAGCCCGAGCGGCAGCACCGAGACCGTCACCCCCTGCACCCGGAACCCGCTGCCGTGGGCGGCGAGCCAGGCGAGTGCACCGACCCGGAGCGCGTCGCGCGGGGCCCCGTGGCTGCCGCCGTCGGCGAGGTACCAGCCGGCCAGGCAGGCCGTCACCAGGAGCAGCAGCGCCGCCAGCGCGGCCACCACCCCGGCCAGGGGGGCCACCAGCCACAGCGGCCGCCGGTGCCGCGGCTCGCCGGTCCTGGGGCGGGCACTCCGCAGACGGGCGGCCCGGGAGTCGGCGGACGGCAGCAGCGAGGTCATGACCCGCCCATCATCACCGGCCCCGGGCGCTCCCCCGTGGTCCCACGCCGAGCGCGGCGGATCCGGGCGGGTTCGCCCGCTCCCGGTGGGGACGACGCGGTTCCCCGCTCCGTGGTCACCAACCGATTCCGCCCCCGGGCGTGAGCGACTCCCGACCCCCACGATCGGGCGGAAACGACAGCCCTGCGGCCCCAAATGCTGTTGTTTGGACCCAAACATCAGCCCGCCGACACAACCCCGACCCACCCCCGCGCCGATGTGCGCCCCCTGGGGCGCTCGCGTACCGTGGATGGGCCATGGTGGACACCGCTGACTTCGACGAGCTCTACGCCGACGCGCGCGAGCGGCTGCTCCACCAGTGCTACGCGCTGACCGGCGACCTTCCGGCCTCGCAGGCCGCGGTGAAGGACGGCTTCGTCGCGGCGTGGCACCACTGGCGCAAGGTCGTCCGCTCCGGCGACGCGGAGCGCTGGGTCCGCCCCGTGGCCTGGGCGCACGCCCACCGGCGGTCCAACGCCCGGGTGTTCCACCGCGACCGCACCGAGGACCCCGAGATCGCGGCCACCCTCGACGCGCTCGGCAAGCTGACGTTCACCCAGCGCCGGGTGCTGCTGCTGTCGACGCTGACCCGCAGCTCGATGGAAGAGCTGGCGCGCGAGGCCGGGCTGACCCGTGAGGCCGCCGAGCGCGAGCTGCAGGCCGCCACCGCCGCGTTCACCCTGCACCGCGACGCCGAGCCCGGCATGGTGCGCTTCCACCTCGACGCGCTGCGCCATCGGCTCACCGACGTCACCTGGCCGCGGGTCACCATCCTCCGCCGCCAGGGCACGGCCAAGCGGCGCGGCTACACCGTCGCCGGAGTCGCGGCGGTGGTCGCCCTGGTCATCGGCAGCGGCGCCGCCGTCGGGTACGACGGCCACGCCCACCCCACGCTGGCCCACGAGCGCGAGGCCCTGGTGCCCACGCCGGTGCAGGTGAGCGAGCCGCCGCCCCCGCCGCCCGAGCTCGACCCCGACGACCTCCTCGCCTCCTCCCAGCTCGGCCGGATCTCCCCCGAGGTGACCTGGCGGGTGACGAACACCTCGAAGAACCTCCACGGCGACGGCCTGGTGCTGCCGTGCCAGCAGGCCCGCTTCGCCGACCCGAAGGCCACCGGCGCCATGGTCCGCACGTTCGGCCCCGCGCGCCGCAAGCGCACCGACTGGGCGGCCTACCAGCTCACCGAGCTCTCGCGCGGCACCCCGGCGGCCAAGCGCACCTTCGACACCAGCCTGGCGTGGTACGCCGGCTGCGGCGCCGACCGCGTCCAGCTGTTGCAGACGCGCAGCGTCGAGGGGGTGGGCGACGAGGCGGCGATGGTGGTGCTCCGCAGCTGGGCCAGGCCGGCCTCCACGATGGTGGTCGGGGTGGCCCGCACCGGGCAGGTCACGACCACGACGATGACCTCCGGGCCGGGCGACGGACGCCTGTCCCCCGGCGCCCTCCAGGCCCGGGCGTCGCTGCTGGCCGCGGCGGTCAACGACCTCTGCGGCTCACCGGGCACCGACACCTGCGCCGGCCCCCCGCAGCTGCGGGTGCGGCCGCCGTACCCCGTCGGCCTGGTGCCGGGCATGCTCAGCGGCGTCGACCTGCCGCCGGTGACCGGCGTCGACAGCCCGTGGGTGGGCACCGACCCGCAGAAGGCGCTGGTCAACACCGCCGCCACGCAGTGCGACCTCACCGACTTCAACCGCAAGCCGATGACGAGCGCCTGGACCCGCACCTTCCTCTTCCCGCAGGAGAAGCTGCCCGACACCTTCGGCCTCACCGAGACCGTCGGCACCGCCGCTCCGCGACCCGGCGCCGCGTTCGTCGACGGCGTGCGCAAGCGGATGTCGACCTGCGAGGACCGCAACCTCGGCACCCAGGTGACCAAGGTCGCCGACCGCAGCTCCCGCACCGGCGACCTGGCGGTGTGGACCGTCACCGTCGAGGTGTCCGACCAGCGCACCGTGACCTACCAGATGGGCGTGGTCCGGTCCGGCTCGGCCGTGGCGCAGGTCGGCTTCACCCCCACACAGGGCGTGCGGATGTCGGGCGGCGACTTCCTCGCGCTCGTCGAGCGGGCCCAGCAGCGGCTGGCCGACCTGCCGAAGCCGAAGAAGTCCGACCAGGGCTAGTCGCTCGCGCCGAACGGTGCGTAGGGCCGACCCTCCTCGACGATCTGCCGGTTGAGCTCGGTCAACCGCCGCACCAGCTCGTCGGCGTCATGCGCCACGGCCGTCGGCCAGCCGTAGCAGTCGGCCACCGCCTCGTCGAGCTCGCGATGCAGCGCGACCAGGTCGTTCCACGCGCCGTCGTCGACGGCGTTGTAGAGCTTGGTGAGGCCGATCTGCTCGGTCAGGCAGATCTCGCTACGCCGGGCCAGCAGCCGCCGCGACGCCTCGGCCACTCGCTCACGCTGCTCGTCGGTCACTGGGTCGGGGAAGGGGAAGGTCATGAAGACGGATGTCGGGGTGTAGCGAAGATCGCCCTTGAGCGTCGAGGCTTGTGCCCACGCCCAGGCATCGTGGGCCTTCGAGAGCAGGATGCCCATGTGGTAATCGTCGTCAAACGCAAAAACCATAACGAGATCGCTAGGGCAGACCTCATGTCCCACCCACGTCGTCAACAAGCGCTTCCCGATGCGGTTGGCGCCCGCGAACCGGGGAAGGTCCTCGATGGCCTGACGCATCTCATGACGGGGTCGGCCGAATCGCCACCACTTCTCCCGGAAGCCTCGGTCGCGGTTATGGTCTCGCTCCGGCTTCACGCGCTCGCGCACGAGGTCGAGCGCGCGGGGATAACCTCGGGCCTCCTCCAAGGCCATGTGGCCGAAGTCGATGATCCATCTGCTCGGAGAGCAGTCGGGTCGATTCGCGATGTCTTCGCCAACGAGATACGGCCTTGTCACGTCTGAGTACCTGGCGCTCCCGTCAGCGAGGAGATCAGTCGTCTCGTCCCTCGATAGCAGGAACCCAGCACCGATCGGAATGGGCCCCTGAAAGCATCTTCCACTGTTGGCCGGGAGCCTCACCGGCGACCAGGCTCTCAACCCCGAACCGCGAAGAGCCGAGTCAATCCCAGGGGCATTGGATCCGTCGAGTACGAACTCCGTGGGAAGTTGTGTGGGCCTAGCAATCCAGTTGACGATCGAGACGTGCACCTTGGCGTCGCCGGGCCACTTCTGGGACGACACCGCATCGGTGATGACGCCGCCTTGCTCGACGACATAGTCCAAGGAAGCGGACCGCGCACGGTTCTGCGAGATCGAGTTGGTGCCGACCAGGCCGGCTCGCTGGCCAGGCCGAAGATGGTCCGCGGCCCGCCGGAACCAGTAGGTGCAGAAGTCCTTGACGCCCACCCCGAACTGACGCTTGAGCCACTCGACGTAGTCGTCTCCCAGGGACCCCCGGATGTGCTGGGACCCGAGGAAGGGCGGGTTCCCGATGATGCAGTCGGTCTCCGGCCACGGCTCGCGCAGCGCGTCGGCCTGGCGGATGGCGTCGAGCCGCTGGAGCGGGAGCGGGGGCTCGGCCTCGCCGTACTGGTCCATCATCTGCCGGTGTCCCATCCAGAGCGTGACCCGGGCGATCTGGACGGCGGAGCGCTCGATGTCGAGGCCCTGGAGGTTGGCCAGCGGGTAGAACGGAAAGGGCTCCGGCGGGAGCGGGAGGCCGGTGTCGGCCGCGAGCATCCGGATCCGGGTCTTCAGCTCCGCCTCGAGCCCGCGCAGCTCGCGGTAGGCGACGTAAAGGAAGTTGCCGCAGCCACAGGCCGGGTCGAGCACCCGGAAGGCGCACAGCTCGTCGAGCAGGTCACGAGCCTGCTGCGGCGTCTCCGTGGCGGCGATCCGCTCCCGCCAGGGCCGCACGATCGTCGGGGTGACGATCTTCATGATGTCGACCTCGTGGGTGTAGTGGGCACCCAGCTCCCAGCGGCGGTCGTGGCCCAGCACCCCCTCGAGCAGAGAGCCGAAGATGGTGGGGTTGACCTTGCGCCAGTCGAACTCCGACGCCCGCAGCAGCTCGACGATCTCGTCCTGGGTCAGCTCGACCTCGGCGGGCTGGGCGAAGAGCTCGCCGTTGACGTAGGCCGTGCCGGCCAGGCGACCCTTCCGGTTGTGGCTGCTCTTCTGGTTGAGCACCCGGAACAGGAATCCCACCTCGGCGGCCGAGCGGGAGGGGTCGGAGCGGACCGCCCGCAGCGTCTCGGAGTAGGGATATCCGTCCAGCAGGTGGAGGTCCTCGGCGAACATGCACCACACCGACTGCAGGATGAACCGCTGGATCTCGGTCGGCGGCGCGGCGGCCCGGTCGCGCAGCGAGTGGAACACCGAGGCGACGGCCTTGGTGGCCTCCTGGGTGAGCTCTCGGTAGTGCTCGGTGAAGGAGGGCTCGATCGTCGGGCCGGCCAGGAACGCGAGGGCGTCGTAGCGGTCGGGCAGCTCCGAGAGCGGGAAGGTGGCCACCGGCTGGTTGGGGAAGCGGTGGAAGTCCCAGATCTGGATCTCGCGGAAGTTGCAGATGATGATCCATCGCACGGCGCTGCGGCCGGACTCGGCGTCGGCGGAGGCTCGCCAGTAGCGCTCCGCCTGGATCTGAGCGGTCTCCACCGGGACGGACGGCGCCTTCATCTCGATCAGGCAGACCTCCGGCCAGTGCAGGTCCATGAAGCCCGCCCCGGCGGTGTAGAACTCGAACTCCGCGCCCACCTCGCGACGGTCCGTGCCGTAGCAGGCGAACAGCTCGTTGAGGAACGTCTGCGCCTCGGACTTCTCCGACCCGGAGTAGTCCTGCCAGGTGCCGACGAAGGTCGTCAGAGCCCCGAGAATCTCCTCGCCACTCGCCAAGGCGCGCTCAGATCAGCCTGGTGTCCACGGCGAAGTAGGTGTCCTGCATCAGCCGCTTGCGGAGCCGCTCGAGGTCTCGGGCGGTCTCACCGAGCGCCAACGAGGCGTTGATGTCGACGCCATCCTTGTCGACGGCCTTCTTCGCCTTCTTGGCCCGCTCGAGGGCGAACTCGATCGTCAGCAGCACGTCGGAGACCTCGCCCGAGGCGCGCTCGCGAGCAAGCCGGTGGTCGGCCGACTCGGCAGCGGGCTCGCTCATCGGACTCCTTCTCACGGGTGGGCGCGACGCCACAGTAGTCCAGCGTCGGGAGCATGCCGAGGGGCCACGCGCCACCTGTCGAAATCTGTGGAGAGACCTGCCGCGACATCCCCAGATTCCACAGGTGGCGGCCCTCCTGTGGAGGACCCGCGACCGTCACATCGAGGCGAGCACGTCGCGCATCAGCTGGGCGGTCTCGGAGGGGGTCTTGCCGACCTTGACGCCGACGGCC
>JAUILS010000298.1 GCA_030432975.1 Actinomycetes bacterium | reverse complement strand
GCCACCTCCACCGCCGTCACCCGGTCCCCGTCCGTGACCAGCCCGGTGACGGCAGCCGAGCACACGACCGACCCACCACACCGCTCGACCACCCGGGCCAGCGCCTCGGGCAGCGCCTGGCTGCCGCCGACCGGCGTCGTCCAGCCGAAGTCGAGCCGGCCCGCGGCGAGTGACGACGGCAGGAAGCCGGTGCCGGCCCGACGCGGGTCCTGGATCGTCGCCATCGCCAGCCACAGCACGAACGACCGCACCACCGGGTGCTCGAACGACTCGTGCACGACGTCCCACGCGCTCCGCTCGCGCAGCGCGAGATAGCGCCGGGTGACCTCGTCGTCGGGCTGCGGCAGGTGCGAGCTCCAGCGGCCGTGGGCCGCGTCCAGCCCACCGCGCCAGGCGCCGATCATCGCGGCGAACGCCTCGGCGTCGCGGGCCGACCAGTGTGCGAGCTCGGCGACCGTCGCCTCCAGGTCGGGCCGCATCACCAGCAAGTCGCCGTCGGCCTGCGGCATCACGACGGCCGGGTCGGTGGTGAGATAGTGCAGCCCCTCGTCGGCCATCAGGCCCAGCTCGTCGTCGCGGATCAGGGGGTTGTTCTGCACCAGCACGTGCGCGCTGCTGCACGAGTCGTGGGCGAAGCCGGGCAGCGTCAGCTCCTCGGTGCGGGTGTTGCCGCCGATCGTCGGCGCGGCCTCGAGGACCAGCACCTGCAGCCCCGCGCGGGCGAGGTACGCCGCCGCCACGAGCGAGTTGTGACCGGCCCCCACGACGACCACCTCGGCGCTGGCGGGGAGCGGTGCGGACGGTGCGGACATGGGCCCTCCTGCGAGGTGCGCGAGCACGGCTGGGGCGGCCAGCGTGGCACTTCGCCACAACCGTTTGCAAGCGCCACGACCTCCCGCGCTGGGAGCCCCGAGGCGGACCACTCAGCCCCCGACCGGTCGCCGTACGCGGCGAAAAGCCGGGCAAAACCGACAACACGGTCACGAAATGCCCGCAACCCTTGACACCGTGTGTCGCACGACACAAGACTGGCCGGGCCGCAATCGATTGCGGATTCATGGAGGAGGAAGCATGGCGCAGTTTTCCCGACGCCGGGGCCTGATGGCCGCGGCTCTGACCGGTGTGCTGACGGTCGGTCTCGCCGCGTGTGGCGGGGACGACGGGGGTGGCAGCTCCGGCGGCAGCGACGAAGGCAGCAGCGAACCGATCGTGATCGGCACCTCGCTCCCGCTCACGGGCGAGTTCTCCCAGCCCGGCCAGGCGGCCGAGCAGGGCTACAAGGTCTGGCAGGAGATGATCAACGCGGAGGACGGCCTGCTGGGCCGCCAGGTGGAGCTGATCGTCAAGGACGACGCGTCCAACCAGAACACCATCGTCTCCGACTACAACGCGCTGATCTCACAGGACAAGGTGGACCTCCTCCTCGGGACCTTCTCCTCGCTGCTCAACATCCCGGCCTCGGCGGTCGCGGAGAAGAACAAGATGGTGTTCGTCGAGCCGGCCGGCGGGTCGCCCGACATGTTCAACCGCGGCTACACCTACCTCTTCTTCGCCCAGCAGGCCACGGCCGACAAGCAGGGCAAGGTGTTCGCGGAGTGGATCGCCGGGCTGCCCGATGGCGAGAAGCCGAAGACGGCGGCGTACCCGACCCTCGACGACCCGTTCGCCGCGCCCAACGTGGCCGGCATCCGTGGCATCCTCGAGGCGGCGGGGGTCGAGACGGTCTACGAGGAGACCTACGCCATCGACACCAAGAACTTCGACACGATCGTGAGCGCGATGAAGAACGCCGACCCCGACATGGTGGTCCACGGCGCGCAGTTCGAGGACGGCATCGGCATGACCCGCGCGATGCTCAAGGCGGAGTTCACCCCCGACGTGTTCTTCCAGACCAACGCGCCGTCGTTCGGCAGCCAGTTCACCGAGGGCATCGGCGCCGACAACACCGAGGGCATCTTCTACGCCGTGAGCCACTCGGTCGACGCCGAGACCCCGGGCAACGCCGAGTTCGTCGCGAAGTACCGCGAGATGTACGGCGAGGGCGAGGTCCCCGAGGACGCCGCCGACGCGTTCGCGGCCGCCGAGGTGCTCCAGGCCGCGGTCGAGGCCGTCGGCAGCATCGACGACCAGACGGCGCTCGCCGACTGGCTGCACGCCAACGAGGTCGAGACGATCCTCGGCCCGCTGTCGTGGGACGAGACCGGTGCCCCCACCGGTGAGTTCCTGATCGGCCAGTGGCAGGACGGCTCGCCAGAGATCGTGCTGCCGGAGGAAGCGGCCACGGCCGAGGTCGAGCTCAACTGGATGCCGGGAGGCGCCGGCTGATGACCCAGCTGCTCCAGACCATCTCCCTCGGGCTGCTGCTCGGAGGCGTCTACGCTCTCGCGGCCAGTGGGCTGACCCTGATCTTCGGGGTCATGAAGGTGATCAACATCGCGCACGGTGCGTTCGTGGTGCTGGCCGCCTTCCTCACCTACTGGCTGTGGGACGCGTGGGGCATCGACCCGCTGCTCGCGGTCCTCGTCACCACGCCGGTCGTGTTCGGGCTCGGATGGCTCACCTACCAGGTGGTCGTCTCCCCGATCCGCACCGCGCCGATGGCGTCGACCGTGCTGCTCACCTTCGGGCTCGCGCTCGTGCTCGAAGGGGCGATGGGAGAGATCTGGGGCAACAACTCGACCGCGATCAGGCCGTCGTACGTCGACGAGTCCTTCACCGTCGGCGGGGTCTTCCTGCCGAAGGCCCAGGTGTACGGCGGCCTGGTCGCGGTGGTCGTGCTGGTGGTGCTCTGGCTCGTGCTGACCCGGTCGTGGCTGGGTCGCGCGATCCGGGCCGCCGCCAGCAACCCGGCGTCCGCGGAGCTCGTGGGCATCAAGGTGGCCGCGGTGGCGGCGCTGGTCTTCGGCATCGGCATCGCCGCAGCCGGGGCGGCCGGGGCCATCACCGGGGTGCTCTACCCGTTCGTGCCGGGCTCCCACTACGCCTGGATCGCGCGACTGCTCGCGATCGTGGTGCTCGGCGGTCTCGGCAGCCTGGAGGGCGCGGTGC
>JAUILS010000053.1 GCA_030432975.1 Actinomycetes bacterium | reverse complement strand
AGTCCTCATAGCGCTTGCCCGGGTAGAACGGGCAGGCGTCGCCGCAACCCATCGTGATCACGACGTCGGACTCGACGACCGCCTCGTCGCTGAGCAGCGTCGGCACGGCGGCGGTGATGTCGATGCCCTCCTCGGCCATCGCCGCCACCGCCATCGGGTTCAGCGCGTCGCCGGGGGCGGAGCCCGCCGACAGCACGCGCACCCGGTCGCCGCCGAGGTGACGCAGCCAGCCGGCGGCCATCTGCGAGCGGCCGGCGTTGTGGACGCAGACGAACAGGACGGTGGGGGTGTCGGTCATCGGACCTCCTGGGTCAGGGGTGCGGCATGGGGGAACCGGTCGCGCAGGGCGAGGGAGACGTAGACCAGGCCGACCAGCACCGGCACCTCGATCAGCGGCCCGACCACACCTGCCAGCGCCTGCCCGGACGCCACCCCGAACGTCGCGATCGCGACGGCGATGGCCAGCTCGAAGTTGTTGCCGGCGGCGGTGAAGGCCAGCGTGGTGGTGCGCTCGTAGGTCATCCCGAGCGCCCGGCCCAGCAGGTAGCCCCCGCCCCACATCAGTGCGAAGTAGGCCAGCAGGGGCAGCGCGATCCGCGCCACGTCCCACGGCTGGTTGGTGATCTGGTCGCCCTGCAGTGCGAAGAGCACGACGATCGTGAACAGCAGGCCGATCAGCGCCCAGGGCCCGACCCGGTGGAGGAACGTCTCCTCGTACCACTCCCGGCCCCGCCAGCGCTCGCCGTACCTCCGGGAGAGGTAGCCGAGCAGGAGCGGGATCCCGAGGAAGACCAGCACCGACCCGGCGATCTCCCAGGCCGAGACGTCGAGCTGCGCGGTGTCCAGCCCCAGCCACCCGGGCAGCACCTCGAGGTAGAACCAGCCCAGCGCGCCGAACGCCACCACCTGGAAGACGGAGTTGAGGGCCACCAGCACCGCCGCCGCCTCGCGGTCGCCGCAGGCCAGGTCGTTCCAGATGATGACCATCGCGATGCAGCGAGCGAGGCCGACGATGATCAGGCCGGTGCGGTACTCCGGCAGGTCGGGCAGCAGCAGCCACGCCAGCGCGAACATCAGCGCAGGCCCGATGACCCAGTTGAGGACCAGGGACGCCACGAGCATGCGCCGGTCGGCGGTGACGGCGTCGAGCCGGTCGTAGCGGACCTTGGCGAGGACGGGATACATCATCACCAGCAGCCCGATCGCGATCGGCAGCGAGATGCCGCCGACCTCGACGGCGCTCAGGGCGTCGTCGAAGCCCGGGACGAGCCGACCGATCAACAGCCCCAGCACCATGGCGAGGCCGATCCACAGCGGAAGGTAGCGGTCGAGCCGGCCCAGGCGCTGCGCGACCGGCGCGACGTCGGTGGCGCTCATCGGGCGGCCGCCAGCAGCCCGGCGAGGTCGGCCAGCATCTCGGGGCGCACGCGGTAGTGCACCCAGACGCCCCGCTTGGACCGATCGAGGAGGCCGGCCTCGTGCAGGATCTTGAGGTGGTGGCTGATCGTCGGCTGCGACAGCTCGAAGGCGTCGTTGAGGTCGCAGACGCAGGCCTCGCCGCCCTCGTGGCTGGCGATCAGCGACACCAGGCGCAGCCGGACAGGGTCACCGAGGGCCTTGAAGACCGGGGCGAGCCGCTCGGACTGGTCACCGGTCAGCGGCTCGGCCGTCAGCGACGAGCAGCACTCGGCCACCGAGGTGAGGAGGGGCAAAGACTTCGACATACATCAATATTGACAGACGTCGATGCGTCGTGTCACGCTGGGGTCAAGACATAGACATTCATCGATATCTAGGAGACCGCCATGTCCCGCCTGCAGCTCGCCCTCAACGTCGACGACCTCGAGGAGGCCGTGACGTTCTACTCCCGCCTGTTCGCCTCCGAGCCGGCCAAGCGCCGCCCGGGCTACGCCAACTTCGCGATCGCCGAGCCGCCGCTCAAGCTGGTGCTCTTCGAGAACCCCGGCCAGGGCGGCTCGATCAACCACCTGGGCGTGGAGGTCGACGACGTCGACGAGGTCACCGCCTGGTCCACGCGCGTCGGCACCGACCTGCCCACCACCGACCAGGGTGAGACGACCTGCTGCTTCGCCAAGCAGGAGAAGTTCCACGTCGTCGACACCCCCGACCGGCTGGAGTGGGAGGTCTACGCCGTGCTCCAGGACTCCGCGACCTTCGCGGGCGAGGGGTCGGCCGAGGACGGCGTCTGCTGCGCCAGCTGACCTGAGCAACGTCGACGCGTCGGCGCGACATTCGCGAAGCGTCGGCGCGACATCCGCGACGCCTTAGCGTCAGGCGAGGGTGAGGAAGAGCTTCTCCATGCGCTTGACGTCGACCCCGCCGTCGTCGGTCGGGTTCGCGAGGCACTGCTGCATGCCGGAGGCGACGACGGCGAAGCCGGCCCGGTCGAGCGCCTTCGAGACCGCCGCGAGCTGGGTCACGACCGCCTCGCAGTCGCGCCCCTCCTCGAGCATCCGGATCACCCCGCCGAGCTGGCCCTGGGCCCGCTTGATGCGGTTGATGACGTGGCTCATCTCCTCGGGGTCGAGCTCCATGGCTCCTCCTGGCTGCTGGTCGGGCTGGGCGCCGGGGCCGGCGTCGGCGTGAGTGGTCACTGCTGGGTCGTCACTGCTGCGCGGCCGCAGCTTCCTTGCGCGCGGCCTCGATGTCGAGCGCGCGGACGGCGGCGATCAGCTCGTCGAGCGCGGGGGCCGGCAGCGCGCCGGGCTGCGCGAAGACGAGCGAGCCGTCCTTGAAGGCCATCAGCGTCGGGATCGAGCTGATGCCGGCGGCCGCGGCGAGCGACCGCTCGGCCTCGGTGTCGACCGAGCCGAAGACGATGTCGGAGTTGACCTCCGAGGCCTTCTCGTAGATCGGGGCGAACATGCGGCAGGGACCGCACCACGAGGCCCAGAAGTCCACGAGCACGATCTCGTTGTCCTTGATGGTCGCCTCGAAGTTGTCCTGTCCGAGGGTGGTGGTGGCCATGGCCTGCCTTTCGTCGTACGTCGGTTTGGAGGATACCCCAGGGGGTGTTACGGTTGCGAACACAAGATACCCCCCAGGGTATTCCTGGCCCAAGTCCCCACCTCGAGAAGGAGAGCCCACGCCGATGTGGAACATCGACATCGACACCCTCGCCGCGGCCCCGAGCGACGCGGTCGTCCTCGACGTCCGTGAGCCGATGGAGTTCGCGCGCGGTCACGTGCCCGGTGCCGTGCCCCTCCCGATGAGCCAGCTGGCCTCCCGCCTCGGGGAGCTCGACCGCTCGCGCCGGACCTTCGTGATCTGCGCGACCGGCAACCGCAGCGGCGCGATGACCGACCTGCTGCGCTCGCGCGGCTTCGACGCCTGGAACGTCGCCGGCGGCACCGCCGCCTGGGTACGCTCGGGGCGTCCGCTCGACCAGGGCATGCCCTCCCGGGCCGCCTGAGACGACCACCTCAGACACTCTCGTCACCACCACCAACCAGCACCCTCGACACCCTTCAGGAGACACCCATGTGCCACCCCGTCCCGTGCCGTCAGTGCGGCAAGACGACCTGGTCCGGCTGCGGCATGCACGTCCAGCAGGTCATGGCCAACGTGCCCACCAACAACCGCTGTGAGGGCCACGGCGACGAGCCGTCGTCCGGCGGCTTCTTCGGTCGCCTGCTCGGCCGCGGCTGACCCACCTCACCGACCCCCTCACGGGCCCGGTCTGCTCCGGCAGGCCGGGCCCGAGGCGTCTCCGGACCACCCCCGTGCGCCGGTACGACGGCCGGTCGCGGCCGGCGTACCCCCGCGGTCGCGGCGGCGATACGGTGGCCGTGACAGCGACGTCGCGGGAGGTGGAGGGAGCGCGGATGCGGGCCTTGGTGAAGAGCCGACCCGGTCCCGGGCTGGAGCTGACCGAGGTCCCCGAGCCCGAGCCGGGCCCCCACGACGTCAAGATCCGCGTGCTGCGCGCCGGCCTCTGCGGCACCGACCTCCACCTCTACGAGTGGGACGAGTGGGCCGCCGAGACGGTGCGCACGCCGCTCGTCGTCGGCCACGAGTTCTGCGGCACCGTGGTCGCGGTCGGCGCCGACGTCGACCACGTCGAGGTCGGCCAGCTGGTGTCCGGCGAGGGGCACATCGTGTGCGGCCACTGCCGCAACTGCCGCGCCGGCCGGCGTCACCTGTGCATCAACACCGTCGGCATCGGCGTCAACCGCGACGGCGCCTTCGCCGACCACGTCGTCATCCCGGGCAGCAACGTCTGGGTGCAGCCGCCCGACCTCGACCCCGAGCTGGGCGCGCTGTTCGACCCGTTCGGCAACGCCACCCACACCGCGCTGTCGTTCCCGATCGCCGGCGAGGACGTCGTCATCACCGGCGCCGGCCCGATCGGGGTGATGGCCACCGCGATCACCCGTCACGTCGGCGCCCGTTTCATCGTGGTGACCGACGTCAGCGACGTCCGCCTCGACCTCGCCCGGGCGGCCGGCGCCGACCTCGCGATCAACACCTCCCAGACCTCGCTGCGCGAGGCGATGGCGACCCTCGGCATGAAGGAGGGCTTCGACATCGGCCTGGAGATGTCGGGCGCGCCCGCGGCGGTCTCGGAGATGCTCGCCACGATGAACCACGGCGGCAGGGTCGCGATGCTGGGGCTCCCCCACGACGACTACGTCATCGACTGGGGCCGGGTGATCACCCACATGCTGACGATCAAGGGCATCTACGGCCGGGAGATGTTCGACACCTGGTACGCCATGAGCTCGATGCTGCAGACGTCCGCCCCCATGCGCGAGGCGCTGCGGTCGGTGATCACCCACCGCTTCCCGGCCGAGCGTTTCGAGGACGCCTTCGCGACGATCCGCTCGGGTCGCTGCGGCAAGGTGATCCTCGACTGGAGCTGAGGAGGACCGGATGTACGGCGACACGAGGGCACGACTGCAGGCGACGCTCGACGAGATCGAGGCCGCCGGGCTGACCAAGCACGAGCGGCGACTCACCTCGCCGCAGTCGTCGCACATCTCGGTGTCGACGGGCTCGACCGGCGGGGAGGGCGAGGCGCTCAACTTCTGCGCCAACAACTACCTCGGCCTGGCCGACCACCCCGACGTCGTCGCGGCGGCTCGCGCGGCCCTCGACGAGTGGGGCTTCGGCATGGCCAGCGTGCGCTTCATCTGCGGCACCCAGGAGCTCCACAAGCAGCTCGAGGACGCGCTGAGCGACTTCCTCGGCACCGACGACACGATCCTGTTCTCCTCCTGCTTCGACGCCAACGGCGGCGTCTTCGAGACCCTCTTCGGCGCGGAGGACGCGGTCATCTCCGACGAGCTCAACCACGCCTCGCTGATCGACGGGATCCGGCTGTCCAAGGCCCAGCGCTTCCGCTACCGCAACGCCGACATGGCCGACCTGGAGGCGCAGCTGCAGGCGGCGGCCGGCGCGCGCAGCCGCTGCATCGTCACCGACGGCGTGTTCTCCATGGACGGCTACCTCGCGCCGCTCGACCGGATCTGCGACCTCGCCGACCGCTACGACGCCCTGGTGCTGGTCGACGACTCCCACGCCGTGGGCTTCGTGGGCGACGGGGGCCGTGGCACGCCCGAGCACTTCGGAGTGGCCGACCGGGTCGACATCCTCACCGGCACCCTGGGCAAGGCGCTGGGCGGTGCGTCCGGGGGCTACGTCAGCGGCCGCGCCGAGATCGTCGAGCTGCTCCGCCAGCGGGCCCGGCCCTACCTCTTCTCCAACGCCGTCGCGCCCACCGTGGCCGCCGGGTCGCTGAAGGCGCTCGAGATCGCCCGCACGTCCGCCGAGGCCCGCGCGACGCTGCGGCGCAACACCGCGCTCTTCCGGGAGCTGATGACCGAGGCCGGCTTCGACCTGCTCCCGGGCGAGCACCCGATCACGCCGGTGATGTTCCCCGGCGAGGACGGCGCCCGGGTCGCGGCCGAGGTGGCCGACCGGATGCTCGCCGACGGGGTCTACGTCATCGCTTTCTCGTTCCCGGTCGTCCCGCGTGGCCGGGCCCGGATCCGCGTCCAGCTGTCGGCCGCCCACTCCGAGGCCGACGTACGCCGGTGTGTGGAGGCGTTCGTCGCCGCCCGCCCGGCCTGAGCAGGAGCCCGCCTTCGATCGTGGAAGGCGCGGCGGCTGACAGGAAACGCACAGGTCGAGCCGAGGCGGGTCCCAGGTCCGACGCTCACGATGGTGGTCCGAGGGCAGCGCCGCAGCGAGGCGGCCGCCCGCAGCCTCGACCAGGAGCATCCCGTGAGCGACAAGTCCCAGCCGACCGACCCGACCCAGGGCGACCCGACCCAGGGTGACCCCACCGCCGGGGAGTACGCCGGCGCGGGCCCCGACGACACCGTGCCCCAGGCAGCCGCCAGCGGCTCCCGCTGGGAGGACGCCGGCGCCGAGGCCGACGTGGACGCCGCCGCGGCCGATGTGGACGCCGCCGAGGCTCCGCAGGCCGCGCCCGAGCCGGTGCCGATGAGCGCCGACCCCACCGGCGACCCCACCGCTGGAGACCCGGCCCCCGCCGACCCCGCTGTCGGGGAGGCCGCAGCCGGCGCCGCCGCCGCCACCGCCGCCGCGGCGGGATCAGGCTCCTGGGCCGGCCGCCTCGGTCTCCGGGGCGACGGCGCCGGGCCCTCCCCCTGGGCACGCCGGATCGGTCTCGCCGGAGCGGCCGCCGCCCTGGTCGCCGTCGGCGGCGTGGGCGGCTACGCCCTCGGCCACGCGTCCGGCGACGGCGACCGGTTCAGCCCCACCTCCTTCCGGGTCGACCGCGACGGCGACGGCGGCTTCCGCGGCGACCGACACGGTCGCGGTGATCGTCACGGGTTCGGCGAGGGTGACCGGGAGGGCTTCCCGGGCCAGGGCGACGGCTACGGCCTGCCCGGCGACGACCAGTCCGACCAGGACCAGTCCGACCAGGGCCAGTCCGACTCCTCCGGCACCACCACGTGACCGCCGTCCTGCCCACCGCCCGGGTGGCGACCCCGCGTCCCCCGGTCGCCATCCACGACCGGCGCGATGCGGCGGTCCGCCTCGGCGCCCTCGGCCTGCTCTGGCTGAGCCTGCTGCTGGTGACCTACTGGTGGGTCGCCGCGGGCGGTGTGCAGGACCTCACCACCTGGACGGGCGCGCTCACCTCGACCGGCCGGATCACCGGCCTCGTCGCCTCGGTGCTGCTGCTCGCCCAGGTGCTGCTGATGGCGCGGCTGCCGCTGCTCGAGAAGGCCTTCGGGCAGGACCGCCTCGCCCACCAGCACCGGCTGGTCGGCTTCACGTCGTTCAACCTGATGCTGGCCCACGTCGGCCTGATCACCTGGGGGTACGCCGCCGGGTCGCTGGCCGCCACGCCCGCGACGTTGTGGTCGCTCACGGTCGACTACCCCGGCATGCTGCTCGCCGTCGCCGGCACCCTCTGCCTGGCGCTCGTCGCGGTGACCAGCATCCGCGCCGCGCGCGGCCGGCTGCGCTACGAGTCCTGGCACCTGCTGCACCTCTACGCCTACCTCGGCGTCGGGCTGGCGCTCCCCCACCAGCTCTGGACCGGTCAGGAGTTCCTGACCTCGCGCGGCGCCACGATCTTCTGGTGGACCGCCTGGGCCGCGGCCGCCGGCGCGATCCTCGTCTGGCGGGTCGCCCTCCCGCTCTGGCGCAGCGTCCGCCACCGGCTCCGGGTGACCTCGGTCCACGACGAGGGCGACGGGGTGGTCTCGGTCTATCTCACCGGGCGCCGGCTCGACCTGCTCGGTGCGGAGGCGGGCCAGTTCTTCCAGTGGCGCTTCCTCACCGGCCCGGGCTGGACCCGCGCCCACCCCTACTCCCTCTCCGCCGCTCCCGACGGCCGCTCGCTCCGGATCAGCGTCAAGGCGTTGGGCGACGGCAGCGCCGAGCTCGCGGCGGTGCGCCCCGGCACCCGCGTGCTCGTCGAGGGCCCCTACGGCCGGCTGAGCGCGCGCGCCCGCGCCCGCCGCAAGGTCGCCCTGATCGGCGCCGGCGTCGGCGTCACCCCGCTCCGCGCCCTGGCCGAGGGGCTCGACTACGCCCCCGGCGACGCGGTCCTGCTCTACCGCTTCCGCGACCGCCCGCTGTTCGAGCGGGAGTTCCACGTGCTCGCTCGCGAACGCGGGCTGCAGGTGCTCTGGCTGCCCGGCCGCCGTCGCTCGGCCACCTCCTGGCTGGGCGCCAACGCCGGCACGGTCGACGACGCGACCGCGCTCGGCCACTGGGTGCCCGACCTGGCCGAGCGCGACGTCTACGTCTGCGGGCCGGACGCCTGGGCCGACGACGTACGCCGCAGCGCGCTGGCGCTGGGCCTGCCCCCCGACCGCTTCCACGTCGAGAGCTTCGGCTGGTGAGATCGAAGGTGAACCCATGACTCCCGGAACCCGCCTGGTGACCTGGCTGCTGTCCACGATCACCGTGGTGGTGCTGCTGTTCGGCTACCACACCTCGACCGCGGGAGCGCTCCTGTCGGCCACCTCGGTCGTCGAGGCGCCGCAGGCCGGGGCCGACACCGGCACGGCGGGCAGCGACAACGGATCCTCCGGCGGCGGCAGCGGCAGCGGCTCGGGCAGCGCCGGGTCCGGAGGCGCGAGCACGGCGTCAGGCACGGTCACCGGTCCGACGGTGCAGACCCGGTGGGGCCCCATCCAGGTCGAGATCAGCGTCGACGGCGGGGCGATCACCGACGTCGGCGTGCCGGTCTACCCCGCCGACAACCCGCGCGACGTCGAGATCAACAGCTATGCCCTGCCGATCCTGGTCCAGGAGACGCTCGACCAGCAGAGCGCCGACATCGACATGATCAGCGGCGCGACGGTGACCAGCGTGGGCTACGTCCAGTCGCTGCAGGCGGCGCTCGACGAGGCCGGTCTGTGAGCACGGTGGCCACCGCTCCCCGGACCCGGACGGCCGACCCGGCACGCATCGTCCGCCGGGTGGAGCAGCTGATGGGGATGCCGGTCAGCCTGGCGCTGCGCGGCCGTCACGCCCGCACCCGCGCCGCCGAGGCGGCGTGGGCCGAGGTGGTCACCGACCTGCGCTGGGTGGACCGGGTGTTCTCGCTGTGGCGGGCCGACTCCGCGGCCTCCCGGCTGCGGCGCCGCGAGCTCACGCTCGCCGAGGCGCCCGCCGAGATGACCGAGGTGATCGAGATCGCCGAGCAGGCCGAGCGCGACTCCGCCGGCGCGTTCTCGGCGTTCCTGCCCACGACCGACGGCAGCCTCGCCTTCGACCCCACCGGCGTCGTCAAGGGCTGGGGGGTCGAGCGGGCGGCCCGCTTCCTGCGCGAGCTCGACGACACCGACTTCTGCCTCTCCGCCGGCGGCGACATGGTCTGCTCGGTGGCGAGGGCCGACAGCCCGCCGTGGCAGATCGGCATCGAGGACCCCCACGACCCGACCCGGCTGGTCGCCCGGGTGCCCGTCACGGAGGGAGCGGTGGCCACCTCGGGCGCGGCCCACCGGGGCAGCCACGTCGTCGACGCCCGCACCGGCGTGCCGCCGACCGGCGTCGGCTCCGTCACCGTGATCGGCCCGTCGCTCACCTGGGCCGACATCGACGCCACCACGGCCTATGCCCTCGGCGCCGGCGCGGCCGACTGGCTGCGCACCCGCTCCGGCAGCGGCCTGGTGGTCTGGGCCGACGGCCGCTGCGAGGTCGTCGAGCCGTCTCAGTCGGCCGGCACCAGCTCCGGGGCCTGACGCAGGCCCAGCCAGCTGACCACGCCGCCGGTCACCAGCAGCGCGGCGCAGATCGCCATCGCGATGCGGTAGCCGTGGGTGAGCGCCACCGGGTCCTGGTACGCCGTCCCGCTCAGGCCGGCGACCGCCGGCAGCGCGGCGACCGCCAGCAGGGTCCCGGCCCGCGCGACCGCGTTGTTGACGCCGCTCGCGACGCCGGCGTACCGGTCCGGGGCGGCGGCCAGCACCGTCGCGGTCAGGGGCGCGACCAGCAGCGACAGGCCGAGCGCGAAGACCACCATGCCGGGCAGCACGTCCCACCAGCGCGACCCCTCGCCCACGCCGAGCAGGCCGACGACCCCGGCCGCGCACACCAGCGGACCGATGCTCATCGGCTTCCGCGGCCCGATCCGCTGCGACAGCGCCGCGGCTCGCGAGGACAGCAGCATCATCGAAATCGTCAGCGGCAGCGCGATGAGCCCGGCCGCGAGCGCCGACCAGCCGGCCGACACCTGCAGCTGCAGCACCAGCAGGAACAGCACCGAGCCGAGCGCGCCGTAGACCAGCATCGTCATCGCATTGGCCGCCGAGAACACCCGCGACGCGAACAGGCCCATCGGCACCATCGGCGCGGGGAGCCTCCGCTCGCGACGGACGAACCCCACCCCGGCCACGACGGCGAGGCCCGCGGCGCCCAGCACCGCCCAAGGCGCGGTCTCCCGAGCCGAGATGAGCGACCAGGTGAGGGCGCCCAGGGCGAGGACCGTGAGCGCCGCCCCACCCAGGTCGAAGCGCCCGGTGGCCTCGTCGTCGCGACTCTCGGGCACGGCATAGAACGTCAGGGCCAGCACCGCCAGGCACAGCGGCACGTTGATCCCGAAGACCCAGCGCCAGCCGCCGTTGTCGACCAGCCAGCCCCCGACGAACGGGCCGAGGGCGGCGCCGACGCCGGCGTACCCGGCCCAGGTGCCGATCGCCGCACCCCGGTCGGCGGGTGCGTACGACGACTCGATGATCGCCAGCGCCCCGGGGGTGAGCAGCGCCGCACCGACCCCCTGCACCACCCGCGTCGCGATCAGCACCTCGACCGTCGGCGCGAACGCACACGCCATCGAGGCAAGCAGGAAGACCACCATGCCGACGACGTAGACCCGGCGCCGCCCCAGCCGGTCGCCCAGGGCACCGCCGAGGAGCACCAGCGAGGCGAGGGCGAGCAGGTAGCCGTTGACGACCCACTGCAGCTGCCCGAGGGTCGCGCCGAGGTCCTCGCCGAGCGCCCGCAGGGCGACGTTGACGACCGTGCTGTCGAGGATGGCGACCGCGGACCCGAGCGTCAGCGCGACCAGCGTGAGCCGTCCGCGCATCGAGCTGCGGAGGAGGTACGGCGCGTCGGCGGCCACGCAGTCACAACCGCGGTGCGTCGCCGTTGTTCCCCGACACGTCGATACTGACGGCATGGACTTCGTGACGACACCCGACAGCCGCTTCGCCGACGTGACCGACTACCCGGCGCCGACGCGGCGGGTCGAGCTCGCGGACGGGCTGCGGATGGCGGTGGTCGAGGCCGGCCCGGCCGACGCGCCGACCGTCGTGCTGGTGCACGGCGAGCCGACGTGGGGCTACCTCTACCGCCACGTGATGACGCCCCTGCTCGACGCGGGGCTGCGCGTCGTCGTCCCCGACCTGATCGGCTTCGGCCGCTCCGACAAGCCGACCGAGCGTGGCGACTACACCTACGCCCGCCACGTCGACTGGCTGCGGGAGGCCCTCTTCGACCGGCTCGACCTGACCGCCATCCACTACCTCGGGCAGGACTGGGGCGGGCTGGTCGGGATGCGGCTGCTCGCCGAGCATCCGGAGCGGTTCGCCGGCGTCGTGATGGCCAACACGGGTCTGCCCACCGGCGACCTGCCGATGCCCGAGGCGTGGCAGCGGTTCCGGGCGATGGCCGAGCAGGCACCCCGGCTCGACATCGGACGGATGGTGCAGGCGGGCTGTCAGCGTCGGCTCGGCGACGCCGAGCTGGCGGCGTACGCCGCGCCGTTCCCCGACGAGTCCTTCTGCGCCGGCGCGCGCGCCTTCCCCGGCCTGGTGCCGAACACGCCGGACGACCCCGCCGCGCCCGCCAACCGCGCTGCGTGGGAGCGGCTCTCGACGACCACCGTGCCGTTCCTGTGCGCCTTCAGCGACGGCGACCCCATCACCCGCGGCGGCGACGGCTGGATGCGCAAGAAGATCCCCGGGGCGGCCGACCAGCCGCACACCACGATCGAGGGCGCCGGCCACTTCCTCCAGGAGGACCGGCCGGCCGAGCTGGGCCGGGCGGTCGCGGACTTCGTGCGGTCGCTGTCCGGCTGAGCGCGGGCGGCGCCGCGGCGAGGCGTCAGCCGTTGATCCTGCGCCAGGCACGAGAGGACGGGGTCCAGGTCGATCGCGGTGAGACGCGCATGAGGGCGGCACCTCGGCATCGTCATCGCGTCTCCACGGCCCGCAACGACGCGGAGCGCGCCACAAGCCGATCGGCTACAGGACACGGACCTCGACCGCGTGTCCGCTACTGCGGGCCAACCGAGCGTCCCTGGTGAGGAGCGGGCACTCGAGGGCCTCGGCCAGCGCGATGTAGGCGGCGTCGTAGGCGCTCAGATTCGCGCGGAGGCTGAACGACCGCAGCCGCAGAGCGGGCGCACTCGGCCACCGCTCCACGGGCAGGGCATCGAAGTCGGCCAAGGCGTCGGTGGCTCGGGCATCGCTGAGATGGCCTGCGAGGGTGAGTCCGCGAAGGGCTGAGACGACCTCGAAATCGAGCAGCGACGGCGCATGCAGGTCACCCGCACCCAGCTCCTCCCGCAGGGGGTCGCTGCCGTCGACCATGGTGAGCGCATCGACCACGGCGGCGGAATCGACGACGATCACGCAGACCAACCTCCGATGTCACCGTCACGATCAGCTCGAGCCGTGGCGATCACTTCCTGTGCCGACGCGGTCGCGCGCTCGCTGCGACGAGCTGCTCGGTCGAGGACCTCGGCAACGGTCGGGCGACTGACTTCCCGGTCGATCAGCTCCAGCAGGAAGGTGTTCAGCGACTGCCCCCGTGCGGCGGCGCGTGACTTGAGCTCGCGACGCGACTCGTCGGGGACATCTCGGATCTGGAGCAAGGAAGCCATGGTTGCAGAATACCTGAGAACTGATACAGAGTGTATTGATCAGCCGCCGGCGCTACGCGCACGGGGTTTGTTGCCGCATCACGATCGGCTCGCGGGTGTGGCGGCGGTCAAACAGGGTGTTGGACGTACCCGAAGTGCGGACCAATCCGGCAGCGCACCGAATCCCTCCGCGCAGCAGCTTGCTGCAGGAACCCATTGGTCCGCACGTCGTGCCCGGGGCGTCGGGCGTGGCGGGTCGACCCGCAGATGCGGGTCAGGACCATGCACGCCACCGCGTCATGCACGGACGTCGATTCTTGCTGCACCACGTCGTGTGCGAGCAGGTGCCGGGCGAAGGACGTCAGCTGGTCCGGTCGCCGGCTGATGCGGGCCAGGGATGGGGCCGACCCTCAGCCGTTGATCCGGTCGCGCTGCTCGATCAGTGACTCCAGGGGCGCGAGGTCGAACGGCGCGCCCGTCATCACGATCACGTGGTCGGCGCCGGCGTCGACGTACCTCTCGATGTCGTGCACGTCGTCGGCGCCGACGCCCACGGTGCGCTCGATGGTGGAGGGGTCACGGTCCAGCTTGGCGCACCACTCGTCGAGCACGGCCGACTTCTGCGCGAAGTGCTCGGGCGGGCCGAACGTGTTCCACGCCTGCGCGTGCTCGGCCACCAGCCGCAGGGTGACCTTCTCGCCAGAGCCGCCGATCAGGATCGGCAGGTCGCCGACCGGACCGGGGGTGAGCTTCTCGAGCCGCGCCCTCATCCGGGGCAGGTCCTTGCGCAGCTGGCGCAGCCGGTCGGGCGCGGTGCCGAACTCGTAGCCGTACTCCTCGTAGTCGCGCTCGAACCAGCCCGCGCCCACACCGAGATACATCCGCCCGCCGGAGACGTGGTCGAGGGTTCGCGCCATGTCGGCGAGGAGCTCCGGGTTGCGATAGCTGTTGCAGGTCACCAGCATCCCGAGCCGGGCCCGGCTGGTGTCGGCGGCCATCACCGAGAGCAGGGTCCAGCCCTCGAAGTGCGCCGCGTCGGGGTCGCCGTACAGCGGGTAGAAGTGGTCCCACGTCCAGATGGAGTCGGCGCCCAGGTCGTCGGCCGCGCGCCAGGCCCGGCGCATGTCGTCGACCGTGGTCGCCTGCGGGTGGAGCTGCACACCGACGCGGAGAGTCATGTCGCCACGGTAGCCAGCGCGTGCACACGGATCAGGCGGGGCCGCACCAGCTGGTCAGGGCCTCCCGCAGCCCGGCATCGGTCCCGTCACCGACCCAGGCGACGTGACCGTCGGGCCGGATGAGTACGCCGGCCGGTGCGGGCACGGGGCCGACGCCGGGCAGCTCCCAGGGGCCGTGAGCGCTGGCCGCGACGTGGCGAACCCGGCCGCCCCACCGCCCGGGCTCGAGCCCTCCCGCGAGGTCCAGCAGCACCGCCCGGGCGTCGTGCAGCAGCGCGCACACCCGGGTCGGGCCCGCGGCCGTCACCAGGTCGAGGTCGGGCATCCGCCGGCCGAGGAGGGGATGGCCCTCGCCGAGGTCGAGCGCGACGTCGAGGCCGGTCAGCAGCGCGGCCATCCGGGCTCGGGTCCCCGGGTCGGCGAGCAGGTCGGCCACGGTCTCCCGCAGCGCCGAGGTCCGGGCGTCGCCGCGCTGCATCATCGCCTGCGTCGTCACGTTGGCCAGCACCCGCGCGGTGGCCGGGTGCCGCTCCGCACGGTAGGTGTCGAGGAGGCCCTCGGGTGAGTCGCCGCGCACCACCTGCCCGAGCTTCCAGCCGAGGTTGACGGCGTCCTGCACGCCGAGGCCCACCCCCTGCCCACCGGTGGGCGGGTGCACGTGGGCGGCGTCGCCCGCGACCAGCACCCGACCGCGCCGGTAGTCCACGACCTGCCGGGTCGCGTCGGTGAACCGCGACATCCACCGCGGCTCGTGCGCCCCGAGGTCGGTGCCGAAGGCCGCGACCAGCGCCGCGCGGAGCTCCTCCAGCGTCGGCTCCGCGGCCAGGCTGAGCGCCGGCTCGGTGACGACGAACCCGGCCGTCCCGTCCGGCATCGCCGACAGCGCATGGATGCCCACCTCGTCGAGCCGGATCCCCTCGGGGAGCTCCTGGGTCACCGCGACCTCGCCGATCAGGAGGCTGCGCGTCGGCTCGGCCCCGACCATCTCGATCCCGGCCGCCTTGCGGACCACGCTCCGGCCGCCGTCGGCGCCGACGAGCCACGCCGTGCGCGCCGTCGTACCCCCGGCAAGGTGGACGTCGACGCCTTGGTCGTCCTGGCCGAAGCCGGTCACCTCGACGCCCCGCCGCAGCGAGACGCCCAGCTCCTCGACCCAGCCGAGCAGGATCTCCTCGATACCCGCCTGACCCAGCCCGAGGGTGTAGGGGTGCCGCGTCGGCAGCTCCCCGATCTCGAGCGGCGTCGCGCCGAACGCCAGCCGCGGCACCGTCTGGCCCTCGGCCAGGAAGCGGTCAGCGATGCCGCGCTGGTCGAGGATCTCGATGGTCCGCGCGTGGAACCCGCGAGCCCGGGTGCCGACCAGCTCGGCGGTCGACCGCCGCTCCAGCACCTCCACGTCCACCCCCGCCAGCGCCAGCTCCCCCGCCAGCATCAGCCCGGTGGGCCCCGCCCCGACCACGATCACCTCGCGCATGCCGACCCCTCGCTCCTGCGTCCGGGCGAGCAGTCTGCGCCACGACGGGGGCCTTGCCGCAAGCCCCCGGGGCGGCTATACCTTGGAGGTGGCAGGGGTCATCGGACTCCTGCCGTTGTCATGTCCGCTCGGCCTCGTGCACGGCGCGCGTCTGCAGCCACGCGCCGGCGCCATAGAGCAGCGTGGCCACGAGCAGACCGATGGCGGCGAGCCAGCCGACCCAGCTGCCCAGTCCGGGGCCGAACACGGCATACAGGAACGCCGCGACGCACAGCGCCATCAACCAGCCGCCGACGCGTTCCAGCCTGAGTCCCCACTCGTCCACCGGCCCAGCGTAGGACAACGCCCCGGCGAGGACGTCCGCGGAAACCTGTGAGATCCGGCGCCCCCGCTCCTCTCACCGATGACCGACCCGACGAGAGGAACGCTCATGCACGCCATCCACCGCCTCGCCCGCACCCTCGCCCCCGCCGCCCTCCTGGGCGCGCTGCTCGCCGCGCTGCCGACCACCGCCCACGCCGGCCTGGGCGACCTCGGCTTCGAGAAGTGCCAGCCGCTGCTCGGCATCGACGCCGAGATCTCCACCGTCGAGAACGGCCACACGATCACGCTCACCGCGCCCGACGACGGCGCCAAGACCTGTCCCGAGGGAGTGGCGATCTACAGCTTCGCCGGCAACGGCGCCGTCGTCATCGACAACTACTGGCCGGTGGTCGACCTCCTCGTCGTGCCGGCGCTCGACATCGAGGCGGCGGGCCCGACGGGCGTCACCGTGCCGATCCAGCTCGACCCCTGCTGGCCGGCCGTCAAGGTGCTCCGCGATGGCGACACGCCGGTCTGGCAGGACACCTTCGGCGCCGGCTGCTCGATGTGGGTCTCGACCGACTTCGCCGGCAAGAGCTGGCCGACGCAGATCCACGTCATCCAGCAGACCGGCACGATCATGCCGCCGCACATCTTCGACCACGTCAGCGACCACACCACCCTGCTCACCGGGCTGCCGAGCGGCGTCTACCTCGTGAAGGTGTACGCCGGCGCGAAGCCCGGGACGACCACGTCGGTCGACGGCGGCAAGCCGCTGAAGACGTCGTCGGTGGGCAAGGTCAGCGTCGGGTCGCACGTGGAGTTCCGGCACCCGAAGGCGGTCGGCTTCACCTGGTGAGGGGGAAGTGCCGCCACTGCCCCTCCGACACCACCTCGACGACGCCGTCGACGACCACGAGGGCGGTCTGGTCGTCGACGGCGTACGCCGGCACGCCGATGCCGGCGGCCCACGCCTCGGCCTCGGCCATCGAGTTGCCGGGCGTCCCGTCGGGCGCGAGGTGCGGGCAGATCGCGAAGTCGACGACC
>JAUILS010000297.1 GCA_030432975.1 Actinomycetes bacterium | reverse complement strand
GCGAGACCCGCGCACGAGGCGCAGCCGCCCGCGCTCGCCGGTCAACGGCCGCCAGCTGGTGACCTCGCCGGCGGCCACCCTCCGCGCCAGCCGCAGCGGCACGTCGAGCGGGGCGCGGGAGGGATGGACCGCCAGCACCCTCGGCTCGGTGGTGTCCGGAGCGGGCGGAGCCGCATCCCGCGCGGACGGGGCAGCGGCGGTCGGTGTCGGCGGCGGTGCCGTCGACGATCCGGCCTCGGGGCGCGCGCCGGGCTCGGCCGGGGCCGAGCAGGCACCCAGCGCCGCGGCGGCCACCAGCGCGAGCGCCGTACGTCGTCTCCGGCGGGCGGTCATGCGCGCACGGGACGGGTCAGAGCGGGGCGGCCTCGACCATCGGGCCGCCGGTGGCGTCCTCGGTGCCGGCGTAGTCGATGAACCACTCGCCGTCGAACTCCATCGAGCTGGTGGCATAGGCGTCGCCGACGCTGACGGACTCGGGGGAGCCGAAGCACGAGGCGGGGACGGTCAGCGTGCTGACGTTGCCGCTGTCCTGGGCCGACGACCCGCAGGCGCCGATGGAGTCCTCGCTGCCGCTGAGGTCGAGCTTGCCCCCGTCGGCGAGCCGGACCGCCTCGACCCTGCCCTCCCCGGTGTCGATGACGAACCCGGAGTAGTAGTCGTCCACAGCGGCGGCGTCGAGCGGCTCGACGTAGGTCATCGTCACGACCAGCTGCTGGCCGTCGTAGGTCGCCGAGAGCCCCGTGAGGTCGGTGTTGGCGACCGCCTCGGGCCGCGGGTCGGGGCTCTTGCCGTCGAGCTTCACGTCGCCCGCAGGGTCCGCGAGCGAGCCGGCCGCGGGCTCGGCGGGGGTGTCGCTGGGCGACGCGGAGGAGGACTCGGACGCCGACTCCGACGGCGTGGCGCTGTCGACCGCGCTCGACGGGGTGGTGTCGTCGCCGCACGCCGCCAGGCCGGCGACGGCCAGCACGGCGACCGCGGCGGCGGTGCGCAGGGTCAGCATCGGAGCTCCTCGCGTGGGTGATGTGCACCCACAGCCTCCCTGTTCTCGCTGCCGGATTCAACGATCGCCCGCCTCGGGAGGGTCACGATCCGGACTCGGCGACAACTCCTCGGCGCTCGGATGCATCTGAACCGGTCCAGGCGCCTCCGAGAAGGGGAGACACCGAGATGAGGGGGAGAACCATGGCCACGAGGACGTTTCGGACCACCACCAGGCTCGCCGCGGCGTCGCTGCTGGCCGGGATCGCGCTGCTCGGCGCGCCGGCGTACGCCGAGAGCATGAGCGCGAAGGACCCGGCGGACGCCACCGCGTCGCTCTACGACCTCCGCAGGGTCAGCGCCAACTACAAGGACGCCAAGCTGGTCGTCGACGTGAAGGTCACCGACCTGGTCACCGAGAGCGACGGCGGCCCGGCCTCCATGTCGCTGTTCGTCGACACCGACCGCTCGAAGGTCGGACCGGAGCTCCGCCTCGGCACCGGGCTGCAGACCGGCACCGACTGGCAGCTGACGCGGATGAAGAAGTGGCGGGCCGTCGGAGAGCCGCTGACCTGCGGGCACAAGGTCAAGCTCGTCCCCGACCAGGACAAGGTGCGCTTCCGCATCAACACCGGGTGCCTCGGCAAGCCCGACGAGCTGCGCGTGGGCGTGAAGATGGTCGACCTGTGGGACGGCTCGCACCCGGTCAGTGACTGGTTCAAGGGCGTCCGCAGCTGGACCCGCTGGCTGGACCGGGGCTGACGGGTCAGAGGGCGGCTCGGCGCCGCCCTGGCATCAGAGTGCGGCGACGCCGCTCAGCCAGATCGTCACGGAGAGCAGACCGGCGACGAACTCGATGAAGATGCTGAGCCCGACGGCGCGGAGGGCGGCCTTGGTCGACGGCCAGGCCGCCTCCCCGCCGACGCGCATCCGCTCGGCGACGTAGACCCCTATCGGGAAGCCCGCCAGGGCACCCACGATGGGGATCACGAAGAAGCCGACGATCGCGCCCACACCACCGAGGAGCAGGGTGGAGTTCGGGACCGTCGCCTTCAGCTGCCGCCCCGGCAGGAGGTACTTCACCACCTGGCCGATGGCCAGCACGACGAGGGCGGCGCCGACGAAGCCCCAGGCCGCCTGCCCGTCGTGCTCCGCCGCCCAGGCGACCATCGCCACGGCCATCAGCAGGGTGCCGGGGAGGATCGGGATGACGATGCCGGCCAGGCCGACCAGGATCGCCAGCCCGCAGGCGACATCGACGAGCGTCACGAGGGTCACCCTCCCACGCCGAGGGCCCCGCGATGCCGAGGACCCCGAAATGCCGACGGCCCCGGACCGTCATGGTCCGGGGCCGGCTCGGTCTTGGTCTGGCCGGGCCTCAGCGCTCGCCGTCGGGCGCGGTGGCCGGCGTGTCCTGGAGCTTGTGGGTCTCGTCGTGCACCGCCGACGCCACCTCACGCAGCTTGTCGCCGTGCTCGCGGGCGTGGTGGGCGCAGAACAGCAGCTCGCCGCCGCTCACCAGCTCGACACGCAGGTAGGCCTGGGCGCCGCAGCGGTCACAGCGGTCCTCCGCGCTCAGCGACGCGGTGCTCGGGGCAACAGCAGTTGTCACGGTGGCCTCTCTCTCGTCCGGTGTCTGGCTCAACGTAGCCACCGGTCCCAAGATTCCCGGCCGTCCACGTGGGGCAGAACACGTCCATCCAACCACGGGCACCCCCACCCTGGGGCCGGATTTCCACGGGTGGACACCGGATCCGGGGAGGCGGATGCCGTTCACCGTAGACGTCGCGGCGCCGTCCGAGCGGCAGGCGAGCCTTCCCGAGCGTACGGCGTGTCGCAGGTAGATTCGACGGCGTACCGCCCACGTCTGGACCAGCAGGAGCACCACCATCGCCGACAACACCTACACCGCCGCCCATCTCCTGGTGCTGGAGGGCCTCGAGGCCGTCCGCAAGCGCCCGGGGATGTACATCGGGTCCACCGACACCCGCGGCCTCATGCACTGCCTGTGGGAGGTCATCGACAACGGCGTCGACGAGGCGCTGGCCGGGGCGGCCCACCGGGTCGAGGTGACGCTGCACGCCGACGGCTCGGCGGAGGTCTACGACGACGGCCGCGGCATCCCGACCGACAAGG
>JAUILS010000052.1 GCA_030432975.1 Actinomycetes bacterium | reverse complement strand
GCGCCGAGCAGGTGCCGTCGGCGATGTCGCGCAGGACCGCCTCCAGCCACCCGCGTCCCGCGATCCGGGGTCGCGACCGGCTCGCGGTGAGCAGCCGGACGGCCGTGGTCCGGCCGCGCTGCACGCCAGCCGCGAGGACGGCGATGGCGGCCAGCTCGTCGGGAGCGGCGGCGGCCACGTCGAGGGCGGCGTACTCGTAGCGCTGGCGGGGAGGCGCGAGGTGCCACAGCACCTGGGTGTCCAGGTCGCGCTTGCGGTGGACGACGATCGCGGGCGCGGTGGTCTCCACGCGGCGACCGTGCGCCACCGCGACGTGGATCGGCGCCGCCCGGCCGCGGTCCGGCTCGCCGCCCTCGACCAGCCGGAGCGCCGACTCGTGGCACAGAGCCGCCGGCTCGAGGAGCACCACGGCCGCCCAGGCCCGCTGCAGCCAGGTGGGCTCGCCGGTGTGGACGACGTAGACCCCACGGTGGACGCGCGCCAGCTCGCGGCGGCGCACCCAGCGGCGTACGTCGTGGTCGCCTGCACCGAGCGCGAGCAGCTGCCGCACGGCGACGACGCCCGCCTGCCCGGCGGCGAGGGCACGGACGGGCTCGGGCAGCATCCGCCCATCGTGGCGCGGGCCGGGGACCCGTGACGCCGCGTCGCGCGTGGCCTGTGGAGAAGTAGGATCGCTTCGGGAGCGGGGAGGGTTCCGGTCACCCGGTGACGGAAGGCCTCCCCGATGATCGGAGTGGGGAGTCGCCGGGGCCGCCGGGCGGGCGACCCCCGAGCGGCCGGGCTACTCCGGGCGGCCGGTGAGCGCGATGCCGACGCCGAGCCCGATCATCGACATCCCGCCGGCCATGCCGAGGCCGCGCCCGCGCGCCTCGGAGGCGTTGAACCAGTCGCGCATCCGGGCGGCCGCGACCGCCCACACGGAGTCGCAGACCAGGCCGAGCAGCACGGCGGTGAGCCCGAGCGCGAACATCTGCGCCGGGATGGCGCCGCGCTCACGCTCGACGAACTGCGGCAGCAGCGCCGCGAAGATCATGAAGCCCTTGGGGTTGCTGACCCCGACGACGAAGCCCTGCCGGATGGCGGTACGCCGGTCCAGCGGCGCCCGCAGGCCCTCGGCGTCGACGTGGATCGCCCGGCGGTGCCGGATCGCCTGCGCGCCGAGCCAGACGAGGTAGGCCGCGCCCGCGACCTTGAGCACGGTGAACACCACGATCGACTCCGCCACGATCGCGCCGAGCCCGACCGAGACCAGCGTCATCACGACGAACAGCCCGGTGGTGTTGCCGAGCACGCTCGACAGCGCGACCCGCTGCCCGTAGGCCAGCGCGCGCCCGAGCACGAACAGCACGCTCGGCCCCGGGATCGCGATCACGATGAACGCCGCCAGCCCGAACGCCAGCATCTGGTGGGCGGTCACGGGCAGGTCCGGCATGGGCGTCATCGTAGGGCGCGCCGCGCGTCACGCTCCACGTCGTTTCGGTGGCGCGAGTCGGTGCTCGCCGCTAGCGGCGACCCCGCTTGCGGTCGACGTCGACCCAGACCAGCCGGTGGTCGCTGGACGGGAAGGGGAAGACACCGGTCAAGGCCGACAGCGGGTCGGCCCGCTCCGGCCAGAAGACACCGGAGTCCGCGATCCGCAGCTTCCTGCTGGGCAGCACGTAGTCGGCGCGCAGGTTGCCCGGCGGCTCGGCGAAGTCGGCGGTGTCCTGGTCGGCGGGCGACCCGTGGTCGAGGTTGACCCCGCCCTGCAGCAGCGACGCCTCGGCGGCCCCGGCACTCGTGGGCGGGCGCGAGGCGTTGACCCGCGGCGAGTCGAGCAGCTGCTGGATCGCTCCGGGGATCGAGTCGCCGTCGAGCGGGTCGGAGTTCTGGTCGCCGGCGATGACGAAGCGCGCGCCGCGGGCCAGCCCGCCACGGTGACCGCGGTCGTCGTACACGTAGCGCGCGCCGGCGACGTAGTCGGCCCAGAACCGGATCTCGTCCGCGTTGCGGGTGCCGTTGCGGTCCTCGGGACCGTCGAACACCGGCGGCGTCGGGTGCGAGACGAGGAAGTGGACCGTGCCGCGCGGGGTGCGGATCGGCACGTCCCAGTGGGACTTCGACGACAGCCGGAACGCGTCGAGCTCCTCGGGGGAGTACCAGTCGGCGGGGGCGGCGGTCGCGGGGTCGTCGGGCAGCCGGGCGCCGGGCATGTCCTTCCAGAGGAAGTGCTGGAAGGTGCGGACCTGCTTGGCCTTGATGGGGTACTTCGAGTAGACGACCATGCCGTACTGGCCCGGGAAGAAGCCGAAACCGAAGGCGTCGTTCGGACCGCCGACGTCTCCGTTGTTGTCGAGGTCGAGCCCGCTGGGGACGCCCGTGTTGACCGGCGCGACGTAGAAGTAGGGGTAGTCGACCGGGTCGGCGCCGCCCTGGCCCACCGCCAGGTAGTGGTCGCGGAACAGCCGCGCCGCCTCGCCTCCCGCGACGTAGTCGAACTCGTTGACGAGCAGCACGTCGGGGTCGGTGCGCTGGATGATCTCGGCGACCGTCCTGGCCTGGGCGTTGTCGGGGGTGCTGAGGTCGCTCACCAGCTCGCCCTCGTTGCTGCGGTTGAGGGAGGCGTTGAAGGTCGCGAACCGCACCGGGTCGGCGTGGTGCCCGTGGCCGTGACCGCCTCCTCGGGACACCCCGGGAGCGGGTGGGCTCGACCCGGCGGCGGAGGGTACGGCGGCCAGCGTGAGGGCGGCGACGGCGGACAGGGCGAGGATGCGGCGCATCGGACACCTCCCGAGGTGGGGTTGCCCTCACGCTAGGAGGTCTCGCGCCGGAGCGCACCCCCCGGTGGGGGACGCGGCGCCGAACGATCGGTGAACGCGCCGCCGGTCGGGCACCATGGGCACGTGCTGCTCACCCGTCCGGTGCTGGACCGGATCGTCGCCGGCGAGGTCGACCTGGTCTTCCGGCTGTGGAGGCGCCCGACCGTGAAGGCCGGCGGCCGGCTCCGGACGACCGTGGGCGAGCTCGCCATCCACGAGGTCGACGTGGTCGACCCGGCGGCGATCACCGACGAGGAGGCGCGCCGGGCGGGTCACGCCGACGCCGACGCGGTGCGGGCGGCCCTCGAGCCACGGCGGCAGCCGGGTGCGCGGGCGCGCGTGGCCCGGCCCGACGAGACCAGCCGGGTCTATCGGGTGCGGGTGGGCTACGCCGGCGCCGACCCCCGGGCCGACCTCCGGGAGACGCGGCTCGACCGCCGCGGGATCGCCGAGATGCTGGCCCGGCTCGAGGCGATGGAGGCGCGGGCCGGCGAGCCGTGGGTGTTCGCCAGCCTCGACCTGATCGGCCGTTGGCCCGGCCGGCGGGCGCCCGAGCTGGCCGCGATGCTGGGCCGCGAGACCCTGCCGTGGAAGTCCCAGGTGCGACGGCTCAAGGAGCTGGGTCTCACCGAGAGCCTGCCGGTCGGCTACCGGCTCTCGCCACGGGGCAGGCAGGTGCGGGATGCTGCCCGGAGACGCCGCGGCAACCCACCGGCCAGCAACGGCGTCTGAGGGGTATCCACCCCGGTCGCGGAGGCTCTTGGACCGGAGACAACCGCATCGAGAGGGGACCTCCCATGCCCGCATCCACCGGAGCCGGCGCACCCGCGTCGGGCCGTCACGGTCGAGACCTGTTCCTCATCGAGGGTGAAGGGCTGGTCGGTGGCTCCGGCGGGAGAGCGGCCCGGGTCGACCCCCGCGCGGCGGCGGCGCCGGGCGACCCGCGGATGTTCCGCTTCACCCGGATCGGGCCGCAGGGCAGGCGGCTCGCGCGCGGCATCAACGTCAAGGTGGCCGCGGCGATGAGCGCCGGCACGGCGCTGCAGGACGGGCCGATCCCCGCGGGCTACACCTACCTCGGGCAGCTGGTCGACCACGACCTCACCTTCGACAAGACCGCCGTGATGTTCGGCGACACCGTGTCGCCGGCCGACATGCTGTCGGGGCGCTCGCCCAAGCTCGACCTCGACTGCCTGTACGGCGCCGGGCCGGGCGACCCGGTGTCCGCGGAGTTCTATCGCGACGACCGGCACCTCGCCATCGGCAAGACGGTGCGCGCCGGCGGCAGCAGGCGGCTGCGCGGGCGCACCGGCTACGACCTGCCGCGCTCCGGCGACGGGTCGAAGAAGCGGCCCCGCCGGACCGTGATCCCCGACCCGCGCAACGACGAGAACCTCGCCGTCGCCCAGACCCAGGTCGCCCTCATCCGCTTCCACAACCGGGTGGTCGACCTGCTCGACCCGTCGGTGCCGGCCGGCCAGCGGTTCGCCAAGGCGAAGACGCAGGTGGTGCTGCACTACCAGTGGATGCTCAAGACCGACTACCTCCCGCGGATCTGCGACAAGAGCGTCGTCGACGACGTGTTCACCCACGGCCGGCGGATCTTCGACGTCGGCGCGACACCGACGAGCATGCCGGCGATGCCGGTGGAGTTCTCGGTGGGGGCGTTCCGGCTCGGGCACTCGATGGTGCGGCCGGCGTACGACTGGAACGCGGAGTTCAGCGACGGCGGCGGCACACTCGACCTGCTGTTCGGCTTCTCGGGCACGTCGGGCTTCCTCGGCGGCGACGACCTGGCGCTGCCGAGCAACTGGATCGTGGACTGGCGGCGGCTCTATCCCTTCAGCCGGATCAAGCGCCCCGACCTGAAGCCACCGCGGGGGGAGGCCAACCGCGCGCAGGTGATCGACACCAAGGTGTCGCGGGCCCTCAACGAGCTGCCACCGGGGTCCTTCGACGGCACCGACGCCGACTTCGGGACGCTCAAGCAGCACCTGGCGTTCCGCAACCTCACCCGGTCGTCGATGGTCCGGCTGGCCTCGGGGCAGCAGATGGCGGCGGTGCTGGCGGCGGCCGGGGTGCCGGTCACGCCACTGACCCGCGACGAGATCCTCCACGGTGCCGGCGGCGGCACCCGGCTCGACAAGCTGACCGCCGCGCAGGCCGACGCCTTCGTGGCCAACACCCCGCTGTGGTTCTACACGCTGCGCGAGGCCGAGCTCGCCGGCGGCCGGCTGTCCGGCGTCGGCGCCCGGATCGTCGCGGAGACCTTCCACCGGGCGATGGAGGCGGCCGGCAGCTCGATCGTGCGGCGGCCCGGCTGGCGGCCGACCCTGGGCGGGGCGAAGAACCGGTTCACGATGATGGACCTGCTGCTGGTGGCCTACGACGACGACCCGGCGGTGCTCAACCCGCTGGGGGACTGACGCGGGGTGGGGAGACGTCTACTGGTGCGTACGAGGCGCCGGGTGCGTCGTACGCACCAGTAGACATCGGACACCCCGGGGCAGCTGGGACCGCTGGCTAGCATCGAGGGATGCCGCGCCGGAGAGCCACTCCCGCGAGGCCGGTCGCCCGGCGACCGGTCGTCTGGGCGGCGGGCGCGCTCACGGCGGTCGCGCTGGTGGGTTGCGCGGACGACTCGACCGAGGAGGCGCCGCCGATGGCCGCCTCGTCGGGCGCTGCGGACGGAGCGGCGACGGACGGCACGGCGACGGCGCCCGAGGAGCGCCTTCCCGACATCGAGGCCGTCGAGCTGACGCCCGCCGGCGACGGCACCTTCGACGTCTCGGTCACGGTCTCCTCGCCCTACGACACCCCCGAGCAGTACGCCGACGGCTGGCGGGTCCTCGCCCCCGACGGCACGGTGCTCGGCGAGCACCAGCTGCTCCACGACCACGCCAGCGAGCAGCCCTTCACCCGGGCCCAGAGCGGGGTGGCGATCCCCGCCGACATCGACGAGGTCACGGTCGAGGGCCGCGACCTGGTCAACGGCTACGGCGGCGGCACCGTCACGGTGCCCGTGCCCCGGTGACCGGCGTGCGGCGGCGCCGGGTGGGTACCCCAGGAGCAACAAGCCGGACGAGCAGGAGGAGCAGACGATGAACGCCTCGGCACAGCCGATCGTGGTGGTGGGAGGCGGCCTGGCCGCCGCGACCTTCGTGGAGGAGCTGCGCGAGCGTGGCTTCACCGGCCCGGTGACGGTCTTCACCGAGGAGCAGCACGCGCCCTACGAGCGGCCGCCGCTCTCGAAGGAGCTGCTGCTGGGCAAGGCCGAGCCCGCGGACCCGGTGGTCCACGACGAGCAGTGGTACGCCGACCACGACGTGACGCTCCACCTCGCGACGCGCGTCTCCTCCATCGACCTGGCGGGCCGGACGGTCACGGCGGGCGGCGAGCAGACGGCGTACGACACGCTCGTGCTGGCCGTCGGCGCCCAGCCGCGGCCGTTCCCGATGGCCGACGAGAGCGGCGCGCCGGTGGCCTACCTGCGCACCCTCGACGAGGCGGTCGCGCTGAAGGAGCAGCTGACCGAGGGGCGCCGGATCGCGGTGGTCGGTGCCGGCTGGATCGGCCTCGAGGTCGCCGCGGCCGCGCGGGAGAACGGCGCCGAGGTCACCGTGCTCGAGGCCGCCGAGCAGCCGCTGCTCGGGGTGCTCGGGCCCGAGGTGGGCGCGGTCTTCGCCGACCTACACCGCCACCACGGCGTCGACCTGCGGCTCGGCGCCGAGATCACCGGGATCACGAAGACCGCGTCCGGCGGCGTGGTCGAGCTGGCCGCCGGCGACCCGGTCGCCTTCGACCTGTTGGTGGTCGGCGTGGGGGTGGCGCCCGAGGTCGACGTCGCGGGCGGCGCCGGGCTGACCGTCGACAACGGCATCCGGGTCGACGCGCACCTGCGGGCGAGCGACCCGCACGTCCTCGCGATCGGCGACGTCGCCCACGCCGACCACGCCGCGCTCGGCTACCCGCTGCGGGTCGAGCATTGGGACGTCGCCAAGAAGCACGCCGCCGTCGCCGCCGCCGTCATTGCGGGCGAGGACGCGTCGTGGGACGCGCAGCCGTTCTTCTTCACCGACCAGTACGACCTCGGCATGGAGTACGTCGGCAACCCTGGCCCCGACGGCTTCGACCGGGTTGTGGTGCGCGGCGACACCGACGCCTCGGCGTCGCTGCGCTTCACCGCGCTCTGGCTGCGCGGCGACCTGGTGGTGGCCGGCATGCACGCCAACGACTGGGACGCCACCGACGAGCTCCGCCGGCTGGTCGGCACCACCGTCGACGTCGACCGGCTGGCCGACGAGAGCGTGCCGCTGACGGAGGTCTGACGGGGCGACCCTGGGGGGCGGGCCGTCCCAGCGCGGGGCGGGCCCGGCGCGGGCGCGGGGCCGTCCCGGCGCGGGGCTGTCGCCGGTCTACTGGTGCGTACGACGCGTCTGGTGCGTCGTACGCACCAGTAGACGTCCCCGCCAGTTTCGGCCGGGAACGACGTCATGCGATGCGGTCGCTCCGACGCTCGATTCGTATGACGTCCCCCTGGGGTGGAGGCTCAGGTGACCCCGGGCGGTGACCCCGGGCTCGGTCATGTGATCTCTCTCGTTGGTAGGCCCAGCCTGCCGGGCGTCGGGCCGCGCCGAATTTACCTTTTCGTGACCTTTCCCCTAGCCTCGATCCCCATGTTCGCCCCCCTGCGCCGCCACCTCGCCTCCGTCCTCGGTCTGCTGCTGGTCGCCACGACGCTGTCCGTGGCCGCCGTGACCGCCCCCACGACGACCGACGACGACGTCGAGCTCGCGGGCTGCATCGGCGCCTGCGCCTACCCGCGCAACGCCGGCAAGGTGTTCCGCTGGGGTCGCGAGAAGTGGCGCTACGAGTTCGAGACCGGCGCCTTCCCCCGCAAGATCTGGAAGTCCACGCACCCCAAGCAGATCGGCCAGCAGCACGGCATGCTGACGATCAAGGCCAACGCCGGCAACCGGCGGGTCCGCACCTGGGGCGCCGTGCGCGCCGCGAAGTACGGCCGCTGGGAGACCCGGATGCGCGCCGTCGAGCTCTCCAAGACCGGCAAGCACTTCCGCTTCATCTGGCGCCTCGCGCCCGTCAACGGCACCCGCTGCAACAGCAAGGTGATCACGCTGGCGTCCTACCGCCCCGGCGACAAGCGCGCCCGCGGCGCGGTCCGCACCCGACCCAACCACTCCTTCGCCTTCGGCAAGGGCCTCGACCTCCGCTCGCGCGCGTGGCACGCCTTCGCGGTCGAGGTGACCCCCGACCACATCTCGTGGTTCGTCGACACCAAGGTCGTGCACACCGAGCGCCGGCCGGCCGCCCTCCAGGGCTACAAGCTGCGCCCCGAGTTCGTCATCAAGGGCAAGAAGGGCCAGACGATGCGCAAGTCCTGGCTGCAGATGGACTGGGTGCGTCACTACACGCTGGAGCGCAAGAACGCGAAGTCGATCAAGGCTCCGCGGATGGCCAAGAAGGTCTACGACAAGGGCTGCTGACCGCCTGCCCCGGGACGACCTCTGTTCAGGGCAGCGGCGTGGCGGTGACTGTGGCGGGCGCCGGGCTGATGTTGCTCCACGAGACCAGGTAGAGCCCGCCTTCTGGGACCGAGGACACCTCCACGGACGCGTGGGCGGCGTCGAGAGGCGTCGCCACGGCGACGCCGTAGCGGTCGAGCACGGTCATCTGCCAGGCGCCTCCCGCCGCGGCGTCGACGTCCAGGCGAACGGCGCTGCTCGTGGGCGCCCGGACGTGGATGACGTCGGGGTACGGCGACTCGTCGAAGGAGATCGACGTGGCTCCCGCGCCCGCGACCACCTCGGAGACCTGCCCGCGGCCGAGTGACCACTGAGCCTCCCAACCCGCGGGCTCGGCGGTGTCCCAGCTGTAGTGGCCGGTCTCGGGGATGATCCAGAACAGCGAGTGAGGGCCGGGGACGACGCCGCCGGGACCGAGCAGCTCGAAGTCGCTCGGGTAGGTGTCGACATCGAGCCACACCACATCACCCTCGTCGGCATGGAAGCCGCCCCGCAGCCAGGTGCAGCCGGGGGCGTCGGCAGTCAGCGTCACCCGGTCACCCCCGACGGGCAGGTCTACCTCGGTCCCGGAGGTGATCTGCAGCGACTCGCTCTCGGCCCCACCAGACCCCCCCGACCCGCCTGAGTAGACGAGGTAGTAGGTGCCGCCCTCGGGCTGCGGCACCCGCCAGTCGAACGAGGTCGACCCGCCGGGGGCAAACACCACCGGTGCACCGGGGTTCTGCGTGCAGTCACCGAGCAGCGACCACGGGAGCTGCTGCGGGTTGTCGACAGCGACGACTACGGCGTCCTCGGACGAGGATCGACGCTCGACCGTCACCGCCGGCCCGTCCACCGTCGCGTCGAGGACGGGAACCGACCACACCGCCAGCCGAGATCCTGCGCCGTAGTGCAGCGAGTAGCTGCCTGACTCGGTGAGCCGATAGAGATCGCCTGTCATCCAGTGCTGGAGCCAGACGGGCACCACGTCCCCGCGCGGGTCCAGGAGTGACGCGGTCTCGTCGACCTGAGTGAGGGCGACGGCGTCGCCCGCGTCGGCGCTGAACCGCGCTGCCAGGTCCTGCCCCGGGACATCGGGAGCCACATCGACCATCTGGTCGAAAGGCACATCGACGACCTTGGGAGTGCTGGCGAAGAACCAGCTGAACGGCTCAGCCCCGGCGGCGATCGTGTGGGTTCCGCTGCGGCGGGCGGTGAACTGCCAGACGTGCTCGGCGACGGGGCGCAGCTCCACCGCACGTCCGCCCGGGTCGGTGACGCCGCCCGGCGCCGAGGGCTCCGACCAGAGGTTGACCACATCACCCGCCACCACCCGAAGATGCAGGTCCGCCCAGCGGGTGAGCCAGGCGTTGGCTTGGAGTTCGGGGTCCACGTTCAGGACGAGCTCCAAGGGGGCCACGTCCGGGATCCGGGCCTCGGCACGGGCCGTCCGACGGGCGGCGTCGCCGCGGAGCCTGACCTGCATCCGCTTGCCCGGGGCGAACCAGGCGAGGTCCGGGCGCACCTGGAAGCTGCGGCGTCCGTCGCGTAGCGAGGTCGTGCTCACCATGACCCAGCGACCACCGCTCCGCACCCGGAGGTCGAGGTGCGCGCGGCCGGTGTACGACGAACGCACGTTGGCCTTGAGGAGGCGGCGGCCCCCGACAGACTCTCGCCACTGGAGCTGCAGCCGCAGCGTCGGGGTCCAGCGGGCGGACGTCGTCGGCCGCACTTCAGCGCGCTGCGGCGGAGGAGTGTTGCTGCGCACGGACCGAGCGGTGGTGGCGAACCGGGTGTCGCCGATGGACGCGCCGCTGAGGGGTGCGTCGATGAAGCGGGTGTCCATGACGCGGGCGTCGGCGACCGGGGCGGGGCCGGCCGAGGCCGCCGTACCGATCAGGGCGAGGACGCACGCGGCGAACAACAGGCGCACCAGAGGGATCCGTTCCGAGGGGGATGCCCAGCATGACGGCGGAGAGCGGCGCTGTCCCCGGAACCGGCCAACTCCCACCGCCCTCTACGCTCGCGCTGTGGACGAGGTGCTGCGTGCGGAGGGACTGACCCGCCGGCTCGACGACGGGACGACGGTCGTCGACGACGTGACGTTCGGCGTCGGCCGGGGTGAGGTCGTCGCGGTGGTGGGCGGCAGCGGGGCGGGCAAGTCGTCGCTGCTGCGGCTGCTCAACCGGCTCGACGAGCCCACCGCGGGACGGGTCGCGGTCGAGGGCGTCGACCAGGCGTCGGTGCGGCCGGCCGACCTGCGTCGCCGGGTGGGCCTGGTGCCGCAGACGCCGCGGATGTTCCCCGGCACGGTCGCCGACAACCTGCGCTGGGCGTTCGCCGAGCGGGGCGAGACGCTGGGGGACGACGCCGTACGCTCGCTGCTCGAGCGGGTGCAGCTGCCCGGGTACGCCGACCGCGACGCGTCGTCGCTGTCCGGCGGCGAGGCCCAGCGGGTGTCCTTGGCGCGGGTGCTGGCCAACGAGCCGCAGGTGCTGCTCCTCGACGAGCCGACCTCGGCCCTCGACGAGGACACCAAGGGCGAGGTCGAGGCGACGCTGCGCGACCTGCTGTCCGCCGGCGAGGTCACCTGCCTCGTGGTGACCCACGACGAGGCCCAGGCCCGGCGGCTGGCCGACCGGGCGCTGCGGATGCGAGACGGCCGCGTCGTCGAGGAGGGCGCGGTCGAGGAGGTGCTCGGCTCGTGATCACGGCGCTGTCGGACAACACCTGGGTGGTCGCGCTCAGCCAGGCCGTCGCGGCGGTCCTGCTGGTGCTGGCCGTGCTGCTGGTGGCGCAGCGCTACGGCGTCTCCATGTTCGGCGAGGCGACCTGGGCGATGACCCGCGGCTTCGTACAGGTCGTGGCCGTCGGGTCGGTGCTGGCGGTGCTGCTGCGCGGGCCGGTGTGGACGGCCGGGATCGTGCTGCTCGGCATGTTCGCCGCCGCGGCCTCGATCGCCCGGCGCCGCGCGAAGGGGATCCCCGGCGCCTACCGGCTGATCCTCACCGCGCTGCTGATCGGCGCGGGCAGCGTGATCGTGGTGATGACCGCGCTCGGGGTGATGCGCTGGGAGATCGCGACGCTGGTGCCGGTCGGCTCGATGCTGCTCTCGAACGCGATGAACGCGGCCACCCAGATGGTCGAGCGGCTCCGCTCCGACATCGACGCCCACCGCGGCGACATCGAGGCCAAGCTCGCGCTGGGTGGTGCGCCGGCGTCGTGCGTGGCGCCGTACGTCGAGAACGCCGTGCGGGCCTCGATGATCCCGCAGGTCAACACGATGACCGCGCTCGGCATCGTGTTCATCCCCGGCCTGATGTCGGGCATGGTGCTGGCCGGCGCCGACCCCGTGCAGGCCGCGATCTATCAGTTCGTGGTGATCGCGATGATCCTCGCCGCCGGCGGGCTCACGGCCATGACCGCCGCCGTGCTGGTGCGCTCGCGGTTCTTCACCGCCGCCGAGCAGCTGGTCGTGCCGGCCGCCTGAGCGGGGCGCCGGCGGGGGTGGCGACGTCTACTGGTGCGTACGACGCGTCTCCTGCTCCGTGCGCACCAGTAGGTTTCGGCCGCCGCGCCGTGGCCTCGTCTACTGGTGCGTACGACGCGCCTCCTGCTCCGTACGCACCAGTAGACATCCCCTCCGGGGTCCCGCCCGAGCCGAGGCGCGCGGACGCCGGCGGTCAGACAGCCGCGCCGACGGCGCGTCCGGCCAGGGCGACGTACGACCCGGCGAAGAGCCAGCGCAGGCCCGCCGACCGCCGCGGCGTCACGAGGTGGCGCAGCCCGGCGGCCGCGACGGCGTACCCCGCGAACACCACGAACGTCACTGCCACGAAGGCCGCGCCGAGCACCACGATCTGCCGGGCTGCCGGCCGCCCCGGGTCGACGAACTGCGGCAGGAAGGCCACGAAGAAGAGGGAGATCTTCGGGTTGAGCAGGTTCATCACCACCGCGGAGCGCACGATGCGCGCCCCGGATGACGCGGCGGGCAGCGCCTCGCGGTCGAGCGAGACGCCGCGCGACCGGAGCTGTCGCCAGGCCAGCAGGAGGAGGTACGCCGCCCCCGCCAGCGTCACGCCGCGGAAGGCCAGCGTCCCCACCTGGAGCAGGGCGGTCAGGCCGACGGTGGCCAGCAGCAGATGCGGGAGCACGCTCACGGCCCCGGCGGCCGCCGCCCGGAGCCCGGGCCCGAGACCGCCGGCCACCGCGTGGGAGAGCGTGTAGACCACGCCCGCCCCCGGCGTCGCGGCGACCACCAGGGTCACCACCAGGAACTCGATGCTCACGACGACACCCGCCCCGACACGCGGTGGAGCGCGACGAGGGCCGCGGCCGCCAGCCCGAGCGCCACGCCGCTGAGCACCGTGCGGAGCTGGTTGTAGACCTGCCAGGTGCCGGAGTAGTCCTCCCAGATGACCCGTGCCGCCCCCAGGTCGGAGGGCACGACGACCTGCGCGAGCTCCTCGTTCATCGGCACGTTGAGCGCCATGGTCAGGACCAGCCCGCCGAGGAGGTAGACGACGGCCGCGGCGGCCAGCAGCCCTGCCGAGAGCCGACGCCGCTCGCGGGCGCACAGAGCGGCGGCGACCGCGAGCACCACCGGCGTCAGGAAGAACGCCGGGAAGAAGGTCGCGTTGCGGACCGAGCCGTTCATCGCCTGCATCGCGGCGATCGCGACCCGCGGGTCGGCCTCGTCGAGGCCCCACATGGTCGAGCACACCCACGCGTAGAAGAAGCCGAAGATCGCGCCGGCGAAGAGGACGCCGACCCAGGCGGTGGCGACCGCGGGGGTCAGCAGACGCTCGCGGTGGGGCGTCGTGGTCGGGGTGGCCGCGTCGGCCTCAATTGGAACGTCAACGTTCGGTTTCATGCGCTTCAGTATCCGAACGATGAGGTACGCTTGTCAACCATGAGCTCCTCGACCGCCCCCGCCCGGCGCGGCCGGCTGCCCGCCCACGAGCGTGCGCGCCGCGAGCAGGAGGTCCTCGACGTGGCGGTGCGGGTGATCGTCCGCGACGGCTACGCCGCCGCGACGATGCAGGCGATCGCCGACGAGGCGCACGCCTCCAAGGAGACGCTCTACTCCTGGTTCGGCGACCGGGAGGCGCTGGTGGGCCGGCTGATCCGGGCCAACGCCGACACCTCGGCCGCGGCGGTGACGGCGGCACTGAGCCGCCCGGCCGCGACCGCCGACGACGCGCGCCGGACGCTGGAGGGCTACGCCCGCGGGTTGCTCACCCTGCTCACCGGCGAGGTGTCGGTCGCGCTCAACCGCGCGGCGATGGGTTCCCCCACCCTGGCCGCCGAGCTGCTGGCCGGCGGACGGCACCGGGTCGGCCCCGTCGTGGCGGCGTACCTCACCGACCTGCACGCCGCCGGCCTCAGCCCCCACCCCGACGGCGAGCGTGCGTTCTCGCTGCTCTACGGCCTGGTGGTCCGGGACACTCAGATCCGCGTGCTGCTCGGCGAGGAACCGCCCGGCACGCGGGCGATCGCGGCCCGCGCGCGCGACGCCGTACGCCGGTTCCTCGAGGCCCAGCCCGCCTGACGGGAGCCGTCAGCCCTCGTCCTCCGCGGGCATCCGCCCGCGCCGGCTCCTCATCGGCCGCACGTCGACGTGCGCGGTCTCGAAGGTCAGCTCCGCCCGGTGGTCGTCGAACCACCGGGCGTAGCGCGCGACCAGCCAGGGGGCGGTGGGGCCGTGCGCGAAGACGCTCAGCAGCACGGTCACCGTGGCCACCTGCACGATCCGCTGCGTGCCCCCCATGCCCGAGTCCTCGACCAGCGTGAGCGCGAACACGACCGTGGCCAGCCCACGCGGTCCGAACCAGCCGGCCATCGCGACGGTCGGGAGCCTCGCTCCGGTCCCGACCAGGGCGATCGCCACGGGGAGCATGCGCAGCACGGTCAGGCTGAGCACGGCGTAGCCGACGGTCGCGAGGTCCAGCCCGGACACGGCCGTCCCGACCATCGTCGCCCCGAAGAACACGAACGTGACGCCGCTGAGCAGCTCGCCCAGGTCCTGCGTCAGCTCCTTGTCGTGATGGGCCTCGCCCCTGACCACCCGCCCGTAGACCAGACCCGCGACGAAGGCACCGATGAAGCCACTGCCACCGAGGTCGTCGGTCACCGCGTAGGCGGCCAGCGCGGTCACCAGAGGCACCACCTCGACCCAGCTGTCGTCGATCCAGCCGCGGCGGGCGCTGCCCCTGCGCAGCAGCGCGACCACCAGTCCGGCGACCACGCCCACGGCGACGGCGATGACGATCTCGGCGACGAAGTCGGCCAGCACGCCGTTGACCGACGGCGTCTCCTCGACCTCGGCGAACGCGATCGCCGCCAGCAGCAGGGGCACGCAGATCCCGTCGTTGAGACCACTCTCGACGTTGAGCCCCTGCCGCACCATCGAGGGGAGGCGTCGGTCGGTGACCACCGGCTGGCCGAGGGCCGCGTCGGTGGGGGCGAGCAGCACGGCCAGCGCCACGGCCTCGAACGGCACGAGCTCGGGGAAGACGAGGACGGCGGTCACCGAGCCGGCCACGATCGTGAGCGGCAGGCCCAGCGCCAGGAGGCGTGCGGGGAACGCCGCCTGCCGGCGGAGCCGATCGGTGTCCAGCCCCGCCGCGTCGGAGAACAGCAGCAGCGCGAGGGTGATCTCGGCCAGCAGCCGAAGCTCCGACGAGCCGACGCTGACGTCGAGCAGGTCGAGGCCCTCCGGCCCGATGGCCACGCCGCCGACGACGAACACGATCGCCGCCGTCAGCGCCGTCCCCGCGAGCAGCCTCGAGACGAACGCGAACCCGAGGAGCACGCCCCCGATGAGGACGACGTCCAGCGTGCTCACGGCGCCATGGTCGGGGCCCGACCCCGCGACGTCAACCCTGCGGCGGCTGCTGACCCGACGTGACCTCCTCGACCGAAGCACCCTCCGGGTCGTCGGCCTGCTGCTGCTCGGACGGCGGGACGGCGATGAGCTCGAGCAACACCAGCAGCAGGACGATCGCTCCGACGATGGTGAACGCCGTCACCGCCGTCGGGTGGTCGACCGACAGATAGACCAGCGCGCCGACCGCGACGATGGTGACTCTGGCGAAGACCTGGTAGGTGCCGAGGAAGCTGCCGACGGCGCCGGTGTCGGCCCCGGCGCCGCGGGCCGACCTGCGCAGCCGGCCGAGCCCCGAGGAGATGCCGGTCCGGATCGCTGCACCGGCGCCGGTCGGGGCCATCAGCAGGGCGGCCACGGCGACGACGAGGCTGACCGCGAGGACGGCACGCAGCGCGAGGCGCAGGAAGTGGGTGAGCGCGTCGTAGATCGCGGCGGCCGCGGCCCCGGGCAGGATCTCCGCGGGCACCGCGTCGAGGTACAGCGGCCGGGCGAGGTTCAGCCCGAGTCCCAGCAGCAGCATCGAGGCCGCCACGGTGAGGCCGGCCGCGACCCAGGTCCTGCGCCGGTCGGTCGAGAGCCAGACCGCCAGGAAGACCAGCAGCAGGACCAGCACCGGGAGGACGCGGGCCAGGGAGTCCAGCAGCGCGAACGCCCGCTGCGCCTTGCCGACCTCGGCGGACTGGAAGACGGTGAAGGTGGCGTCGACCTCGGGGATCCGCTGCGCGATCCGGAACCCCTCGTCGAGCATCAGCTGCTTGGCCGCCTCCACGAAGGCCGCGATGTTGATCTTCACGCCGTCGTCGTCGACCTGGACGCTGCCGCCGGTCTCGCCGGTGAGCAGGGCGACCATCTGCTCGTGGGCCGTCCGGTTGGCCTCGGCCCAGGCCTGCTCGAAGGTCGGCGACTCCACGACCCTTGTGACGATCCGGTGGACGTAGTCCTCGATCGCCGTGCTGAGGGGGACCGACAGGCCCGGCAGCAGCCCGGCGGCGCGGTCGGGGATGAAGCTCTGCGAGGCCAGGGCGGTGAGCGCCTCGGAGGTGACCTCGTCGACGTTGATCGCGACGACGATCTCCTCGGTGATCCGGTCGGCCAGCGCCGCCTGGACCGCGGGATCCTGCGCGAGAGGGGCCACCGTCTCGACGTAGCGGTCGGTGTCCCCGACCTCGTCGTGCGCCCACTGCGCGACGACCGACAGCGGCGCAAGGACGAAGACGAGGACGAGACAGGCGACGGCACCGGCGGTGCGCAGCCATCCACGACTCCGGCGGGCAGGCTGCTCGTCGGCTCGGGCCGACTCCGACTCCGCGAGCTGGTCCTCCAGCTCTCGCAGCCGGGTGCGCAGGGCGTCGACGTCCTCGGGGCCCGCGGTCATGAGGCGTGCTCTTCGGCCGGGGTCGTCCTCGACGACCGCTCGGGCGGTGCCCCCACCAGGCGTAGCACTCCGTGCATCGATGGCTCCTTCGTCCGGGTCCTGCGCTCAGGACCGGCGTACCTTGGGACCCCGCCGCGCCCCATTATGCAGAGGCCGGGCGTCGCCCGCAGCAGGGCCGCCCGGGCCGAGACGGCCGCGGCGGCAGGGGTGCTCTCGCCGTCGCCTGCGAGGGCGGTACGTTCAGGACATGACGGACATCCTGCTCGGCCTGATCGCCTTCGTGGTCGGCCTGTTGTTCTGCTTCGGGGGCAGCTTCCTGATGCGTCTCGTCATCCCGTTGTGGGGCGCGTTCGCCGGCTTCGCCGTCGGCGCGGGCCTGGTGGCCGGCTTCGCCGAGGAGCACTTCCTGGGCTCGGTGCTCGGCTGGGCGCTCGGGCTCGTCCTCGCCGTCGTCTTCGGGCTGCTGGCCTACTTGTTCTACTCCGTGGCGGTGATGCTGGCCATGGGCTCGGTCGGCTTCGCGGTCGGCAGCTGGGTGATGGTCGCCCTCGGGCTCGACTGGAGCTGGCTGGTCTCGCTGGTCGGGGTGGCGGTCGGCGTCGCGTTCGGGGTGGCGGCGCTCCTCGTCGACATGCCCACCATGGTGCTC
>JAUILS010000296.1 GCA_030432975.1 Actinomycetes bacterium | reverse complement strand
TCGGCGCGCCCCGCGGCCACCGCCTCGGCCGCGGCGTCCGCCAGCTCGAACGGCAGCAGGACTCCGCTGCGGGCCGTCCTCACACCCGGGCCCGCCGGGTCGGCGTCGGGGACGGTCGCCACTCGCGTGAGCTCGTCGGCCCACTGGCTGGTGTGGCACCGGACCAGCTCGAACAGCAGCCCGTCGGCGGTGGAGAGCAGCGCCACCGCCTCCCCCCGCTGCCGGTGCCACGACCGCACGGCGATCCCGTCGACGGCCAGGTCGAGGTCGACGGCCAGCCGAGGGGTCGCCAGCAGGCCGAGCGCGCCGGCCAGCCCGGCGTCCAGGCCGTCGGCGAGGAGACCGCGGCGTGTCAGGGATGTGGCCGGGTCGGGCAGCCCCGCCAGCACCGCGTCGTACGCCGGCTCCGGCGAGGCCGACGGCCGGCCGGGCCCACCGCCCAGCCCACCGCCCAGCCGAGTCCCCAGCCGAGTCCCCAGCCGGTCGCTCTCCGGTCCCGCCGGCGCCGCCTCGTCGAACGGCAGCGGCGCACCTCCGGCGAGCGCGGCGGCGTGGCGCAGCTCGGGCAGGGTCAGCCCGACCCGGCGCGGCAGCCCGTCGAGCAGCCCGGCCGGGGCGGGCGCCGGCGTGGTGGTCAGGTCGACGACGGTCATCGGCCGTCCCCGTCGTCGGGGTGCTCGGGGCCGGTGTCCGGCGGGGCGTGGGCCAGCCAGTCGCGGTGTCCGGGCGGTGGCAGCGGCTCGGCGGCCCCGCCGCCCTCGACGACCCGTCGCTCGGTGGCCGCGATCAGCTCGGTGAGCCGCTCCACCTCGCCGCGGTGCCGGTCCAGCGTGGCGGCGGCGTCGTCGTGGCCGACGGCGAGCTCGCGGAGCCGGGCGGCGCGGTCGCGGATCCGCTCGCGCATCGCGGTGGCGGCCCGGCCGGACCAGGCGACGGACTCGGCCTGGCCGACCAGCCGGTCGGCGAGCAGCCGGAGCTCGACGGCCTGCTCGCGCAGCTCACCGGCGCGGTGCCGCATCACCTCCGGGTCGCCATACACCCCGCCGCCTCCGTCCTGCTCGCCGCGGCCGCCTGCCGGGCCGTGTGCGTCAGGGTAACCAGCGGGGCGCCGCCGGCCGGGGCGCGGCGGGCGCCGCCGGACCGTCGGCCCGGCTCAGGGCTGCCGGGTGATCTGGAAGGCCTGGTAGGTCACCTGTGCCACCTCTCCGGTGAGGAACCCGTCGGCGTGCATCCCGTCGACCGCCCCGACCAGCGACGGGTGGGAGGAGGCGTCGACCCCGGCCGCGCCGCCGGTGTAGTGCGCGAGCGCGTGGTTGTCGCCGACGTCGGGGGTGTGGTCGTCGAAGGTCACCGTGACGTGGTCGACGGTGTCGCGGTTGTCCTCGCCATCGAGGAGTGGCATCACGTCGCCGTGGTGCTCCAGCGAGAGCATCTGGGTGCCGGGCGGCACCACCATGCCGGCGACGGGCGACCCCGCGGTGACCACCTGGGCGATGGTGAAGTCGTCGGTGTGGCCGGCGATCCACGCGGCCTCGATGCCGCCCTGCGAGTGGCCGGCCAGCAGCACCGGGTCGGTCGGCGCGATGCCGGCCTGGTGCATCGCCGCGAGGATGCCCTGGGCATAGGCCGTGCTCTGGCCGCTGACCGCCAGGAAGTTGGTCGGCATGTCGCGCACGTCGCCGTCCATCGTCCACGGCAGCGTGCCCATGTCGTCGGTGCCGGGGAGGTAGACGATGTGGTGCGGCACGCCGTCGGAGCCGACCCACGACTGGATCTCGATGGTGCCGTCGTTGCCGGGCTGCTCGGCCGGCGACCAGGCGTTGACCTGGTCGAGGTGGCTCATCACGTCGGCCAGGCCGCCCGGCACCGGCTGCTCGCCGCTCGCGGTGGCCAGGTCGTCGCGGACGTCGACCTGGGGCTGCCCGTCGGAGGGATAGAGCCCCGCCAGCACTCCGGCCGCCTCCTGCGTGGTCGGGGTGAACAGCGCGACGCCCCAGGGGCCGAGCGGGACGCCGGGGGTCAGGCCGTCCCAGAAGCCGTCGACCAGCCCGCCGCCGCCGTTGACGAGGTCCTGCACCAGCGCGGGATGGTCGATCACCCAGGCCTGCAGGTCGGCGGCGAGCGCGTCGCCCACCTCGCCGCCCGACTCGCGGAGCCGGTCCTGCAGGGCCGGCGGCAGCGCGGCGTACAGCAGGGCGGCGCCGGCCACGCCCGCGACCACCGGTGGCAGCCACACCGGCGCGGTCGCCACGGCGCCGACGAGCGTGCCCGCCAGCGTGAAGCCGACGACCCGGCCGGCGGTGTAGTCGACCACCTCGAACGTCAGCCGGACCAGCTCGTCGGTGCTCTCGAACGCCTCGATGGTCACCCGCACCAGCAGCGCGTCGGCCTCCCAGGCCAGCGATGCCACCAGCAGCCCGTCGGGGCCGGCGGTCGCGGCGAGCACCGCGCCCTCGGCCTCGGCGAAGGTCACCGGCGAGAGCAGCGCCGACGCGAGCAGGTCGGCGTCGGTGAGCACCCCGCCGCTCCGGGCCAGGTCGTCGCGGAGCCGGTCGCCGGCCGTGTCGTACGTCGCCGCGAGGTCGCGCATCTCGGCGTACTGCGCGGCCAGGCCCGCCGTGCCGCCGCGCACGTCGCTCGGCGGCACCGGCAGCGGGCCGCCCGTCTCCCCGGGGATCACGGGCGGACGCCCTGCACCAGGCGGGCCACGTCGGCCGCGAGCCGCGACGGCGGCACCGGGTCGAGCCGCACCCACGGGCCGCCTGCGCGGACCACGGGCGTCAGTGACCGCCAGCCGTCGGCGAAGCGCACCCAGCTGACGACGCCGAGCCGCCGGTCGCCGGTCGGGCCGTGACCGGCCACGGTCGCCTGCAGCCGGGCCCGCACGCCGCGGTGGACGAGCCGCACCTCCTCGGCCCGGCCGGCGAGGTCGGGGTGAGCCAGCAGCGCGGCGAGCAGGTCCTCGCGGCCGGCGCCGACGGCCTCGCCGGTCGCGAGCAGCAGCGGGAGCGGCAGGGCGAGCCCCGGCCGAGGCCCGTCGGCGCCCGGGTCGTCCGAGCCGCCCGCGGCGAGCGCCGTGAGCTGGGCCGGCCAGCCCGCGAGGCCGCACCAGCCGAGCTCGAACCCGCCGCCGGTCGCGGTCAGCCAGGTGACCCGGTCGCCCGAGCGGCGGTGCC
>JAUILS010000051.1 GCA_030432975.1 Actinomycetes bacterium | reverse complement strand
GCTGCCGGTCACGGTCGCCAGGTCGACGCCGTGCTGCTCGGCCAGCTTGCGCACCAGCGGCGTGACATAGCTCCGGGCGTCGCCCGAGCCGCTGGCCTCCTGGGGGCCGTCGGCCTGGGAGGGCACCTCGGCGGCCGCCGGCTTCTCGGTCTCGGCCGGCTTCTCCGGCTCGGGCTCGGGCTCGGGCTCGGCGGCCTTCTCCGACTCCGGCTCGGGCTCGGGCTCCGGCTCGGGCTCCGGCTCGGGCTGGGCGGCCTCGGCCTCACCGCCGGCGGGTGCGGCGTCGCCGCTGCCGATGATCGCCAGCTCGGCTCCCACCTCCACGGTCTCGTCCTCGTTGGCCTTGATCTCCAGCAGGGTGCCGGCGACCGGGGAGGGGATCTCGGTGTCGACCTTGTCGGTCGAGACCTCCAGCAGCGGCTCGTCGACCGCGACCTCGTCGCCGACCTGCTTGAGCCAGCGGGTGACGGTGCCCTCGGTGACGGACTCGCCGAGCGCGGGCAGGGTGACCGGCGTGCCCCCTCCGGAGCCGGACGACTGCCCGCCCGACTGGTCGCCGGACTGGCCGCCGGACTCCTCGGCCGCGGGGGCCGGGCTCTCCTCCGCCGGCTCCTCGGCCGGCGCGTCCTCGGCGGGTGCCTCGTCGGCGGACTCCTCGGCCGGGGCCTCGGCCGGGGCCTCGTCCGCGGCGGGCTGCTCGGCGGCCTCACCGCTGCCGGCGCTCTCGCCCTCGTCGCCGATCACGGCCAGCACCGCACCGACCTCGACGGTGTCGTCCTCCTCGGCCTTGATCTCCAGCAGGGTGCCGGCGACCGGGGAGGGGATCTCGGTGTCGACCTTGTCGGTGGAGACCTCGAGCAGCGGCTCGTCGACCGCGACCTGGTCGCCGACCTGCTTGAGCCAGCGGGTGACGGTGCCCTCGGTGACGGACTCGCCGAGCGCGGGGAGGGGGACTTCGGTGGCCATGGAGATGATCCTTCGTCGTCGTGGGGGTCGTGTCGGTCGTCGGGTGCGTGCGGAGGAGGGGGCGGTCAGGAGTGAGCGTGCAGCGGTTTGCCGGCCAGGGCCAAGTGTGCCTCGCCGAGCGCCTCGTGCTGGGTCGGGTGGGCGTGGACCAGCGGGGCGACGTCGTCGGCGTGCGCCTCCCAGCCGTAGATCAGCTGGGCCTCGCCGATCAGCTCGCCGACCCGGTCACCCACGAGGTGGACGCCGAGGACGGGGCCGTCGGTGAGCGCGACCAGCTTGACGAAGCCCTGGGTGCCGAGGATCTGGCTCTTGCCGTTGCCGCCGAGGTCGTAGGTGACGGTGGTGACCGCCTCGCCGTGCACCTCCCGGGCCTGGGCCTCGGTCAGCCCCACCGAGGCCACCTCGGGGTGGGAGTAGGTCACCCGCGGGATCGTCGTCTCGTCGACCGGGCGGGGCTGCCGGCCGGCGATCTCCTCGGCGACGAAGATGCCGTGCTGGAAGCCGCGGTGGGCGAGCTGGAGCCCTGGCACCAGGTCGCCGACGGCGAAGACGCCGGGGAGGTTGGTCCGGAGGCGGTCGTCGGTGAGCACGAAGCCGCGGTCCATGGCGACGCCCTGCTCGTCGTAGCCCAGACCCTCGCTGCGCGGCCCGCGGCCGACCGCCACCAGCAGCAGCTCGGCCTCGTGGACGGCACCGCCCTCGACGGTGACGGCCACCCCCGACTCGGTGGCCTCGACCGACGCGAAGCGGGTGCCGGTGTGGAAGGCGATCCCGCGCTTGCGGAAGGTGCGCTCCAGGACCTTGGAGCAGGCCTCGTCCTCGCCGGGCACGAGCCGGGGGAGGGCCTCGACGATGGTGACCTCGGCGCCGAAGGAGCGCCAGACGCTGGCGAACTCGCAGCCGATCACACCGCCGCCCAGCACGATCACCGAGGCGGGCACCCGGTCCAGGGCGAGGGCGTGGTCGGAGGTGAGCACCCGCTCGCCGTCGATGTCGAGGCCGGGGAGCGTCCGGGAGAACGATCCCGAGGCCAGCACGAGGTGCTCGCCGGTCCAGGCCCGGTCGCCGACGGTGACCTCGTGCGGCCCCGTCATCCGGCCCTCGCCCTCGATGACGGTGATGCCGCGGGACTTGACCAGGCCGGTGAGCCCCTTGAAGAGCCGGCCGACCACTCCGTCCTTGTAGGCGTTGACGGCCTCCATGTCGACGCCCTCCAGGCTGGCGCGGACGCCGACCTTGGCGGCCTCGCGGGCGCTGTCGGCCACCTCTGCGGCGTGCAGCAGGGCCTTGGTGGGGATGCAGCCGACGTGCAGGCAGGTGCCGCCGACGCGGTCGCGCTCGACCAGTCCCACGGACAGCCCGAGCTGCGCCGCCCGCAGCGCACAGGCATATCCCCCCGACCCCGCGCCGAGCACGAGAACGTCGAAGTCGGCCACGCTGGTCCTTCCGTCGTCTGCCGCGAGCGCGAGGGCTTGCGGTGGGGCGCTGGTGGGTGGGTACCCGTCCGGGAGCCATCTTTGCACTGATCCTCGCACTGGTGTCGGGGGCATCTCGGTCACGGCTCGTGGAGCGACCGGGCACACTGGTGCCATGGGCCTGTTCGACCGCTTCCGCCGCCAGTCGGGACCGCGCATGCGCCGCCCCGGCGGCGACGCCACGCGCACCGGCTCCACGACCGTCCGTGCGGCCTCGCGCGCCGACGAGGAGCACCTGCACGATTTCGTGGGCAGCCGACGGGGTGTCGAGGGGTTCGTCGAGCCGCGCACGGCGGTCAGCGACGTGACGCTGCTGCTGGTCGCCCACGACGGCGAGTGGACCCGTCGCCGGGTGCCGTCGGTCCCGTGGGCCCACGAGTTCTGCAACCAGCACCAGGTGCCGTCGTACGACGCCGCAGTGGTCGGCGTGCCGCAGCGGATGCGGGACTACAACCGGCGCAAGAAGGCCGGCGGGGCCTAGTCCTGTCGCCTGCAGGCGGCCGGGCTCAGGCGAGCGAGCGGGCGTAGTCGACCAGCGTGGCCACCGCGAAGCCGGTGCCGCCCGGGGTCTGGTGGCCGTAGGCGCCGCCGCTGTTGAACGCCGGCCCGGCGATGTCGACGTGCGCCCAGGGCACGTCGCCGGTGAACTCCTGGAGGAAGGCGGCGGCAAACAGCCCGCCGCCCCAGCGCACCCAGTCGTGCTGGAGCAGGTCGGCCATCTTGCTGGCGCGCACCCGCTCGACCATGTCCTCCGGGATCGGCATCGCCCAGAGCTGCTCACCGGCGGTGCGGCCCGCCTCGAGCACGGCGGCGACGACGTCGTCGCCGCCCATGACGCCGGCGACCCGGTCACCCAGGGCGACGACCATGTGGCCGGTCAGCGTCGCCACGTCGACCAGCACGTCGGGCTTCGCCTCGACCGCGCGCCCGAGGGCGTCGGCGAGGATCAGTCGGCCCTCGGCGTCGGTGTTGGTGACCTCGACGGTGCGGCCGCCGTACATGGTGAGCACGTCGCCGGGGCGCATCGCCCGCTCGCCCAGCATGTTCTCCGCCATCGGCACGAAGGCCGACACGCGGACCGGGAGCCCGAGCCGGGCGATGGCGTAGGTCGCCTGCACGACCGCGGCCGCGCCCGCCATGTCGGACTTCATCGTCTGCATGCCAGAGGCGGGCTTGATGGTGAGGCCGCCGGAGTCGAACGTGATGCCCTTCCCCACCAGCGCCAGATGGGTGGTCGCGTCCTTCGGCCGGTAGGCGATCTCGACCAGCCGCGGCGGAGCCGCCGACGCGCCGCCGACGCCGAGGATGCCGCCGCAGCCCATCTCGGCGAGCGCGTCCTCGTCGTGGACGGTGATGGTGACCTTCGGGCCACCGCGGCCCTTGGTGGTGGCGCGGTGGAGCTCCTCCACGGCGTCGGCGAACGCCGGTGGGCGGAGGTCGCCGGGTGGGATGTTGACCCAGTCGCGGGCGCCGAGCACGGCCTCGGCGACGGTCTGCGCCTCCTCGAAGGCGGTCACCGCCTCGGCCTGGCGGGCGATCGGCGAGAGGACGCTGACCGAGCCCGGCGGGTCGGCCTCGCTGGCCGTGTCGTGCTTGAACCGGTCGAAGGTGTAGCCCCCCAGGATCCAGCCCTCGGTGACGGCCCGGACCAGGGCGGGGGAGTCGGCCGGCAGCGCGAGCGCCACCGACGCGGCGTTGGTCACCGCGCGCGACGCGACGCCCGCGGCCCGTCGTACGACGTCGGGGCCCGGGTCGCGGCCGAGGCCGACCAGGACCACCAGCCCCGCGGGCAGGGTGCGGCCACCGGGCAGCCGGGTCACCTCGCCGACGCCTCCCTTGACGCCGAGGCCGGCCAGCAGCGGCCGGAGCTGGCGGCCGAAGGCGTCGGCGACGTCGTCGGCGCCGGGGGCGAGCGCGACGCCCTTGCCCGACTGGACGACGCCGACGACGACCGCGTCGGCGCGGGTCTTGGCGGGGCTGGCGCTGCGCAGCAGGTAGCTCGTCACCGGGGCAGGATAGCCGTCGTCCTCACCGCCACCACCGGGTCGGTCCGGCGGCCCGGTTGGGGTACGTTCGGCCCATGACGGACCTGCTCCTCTCACCCCTGCACGACCGGCACGAAGCGCTGGGCGCGAAGTTCGCCGAGTTCGGTGGCTGGTCGATGCCGTTGGAGTACCCCTCCGGCGTCGTCAAGGAGCACACCGCGGTGCGCGAGGCGGTGGGCGTCTTCGACGTCAGCCACCTCGGCAAGGTGCTCGTGTCGGGCCCCGGCGCGGCGGCGTACGTCAATGCGACGCTCTCCAACGACCTCGGCCGGGTCGGGCACGGCAAGGCGCAGTACACCCTGTGCTGCGACGAGGAGACCGGCGGCATCGTCGACGACCTGATCGCCTACTTCCACAACGACTCCCACGTGCTGCTGGTGCCCAACGCCGCCAACAGCGCCGAGGTGGTCCGCCGGCTGCAGGCGCAGGCGCCGGACGACGTGTCCGTGCGCGACCACCACACGGAGTACGTCGTGCTGGCGGTGCAGGGCACCAAGTCCGACGAGGTGCTCACCAAGATCGGGCTGCCGGTCGGCCACGACTACATGTCGTTCGTCGAGGCGCGATTCCGCGACGTCGGCGGCGTGGTGGTCTGCCGCACCGGCTACACCGGCGAGCGCGGCTACGAGCTGATCGCCAAGAACGACATCGCCGCCCCGCTGTGGGACGCGCTGCTGGAGGCCGGCGAGGAGTTCGGGATCCTGCCCTGCGGTCTCGGCGCGCGCGACACGCTGCGCACCGAGATGGGCTATCCGCTGCACGGCCAGGACATCACGCTCGACGTGACCCCCAACCAGGGCGGCCTGGGCTGGGCGGTCGGCTGGAAGAAGGACGCCTTCTGGGGCAAGGACGCGCTGGTCGCCGAGAGGGAGGCCGGGCCGAAGCGCCGGCTGCGCGGCCTGCTGGCGGTCGGCCGCGGCATCCCTCGCCCCGGCATGGGGGTGACGCTGGTCGCCGACGTGCCGCTGTGCGACATCACCTCCGGCACGTTCTCGCCGACGCTGCGCAAGGGCATCGGGCTGGCCCTGGTGCCGACCTTCGTCGACCCCGACGCCGAGCTGGGCGTCGACGTGCGCGGCCGGCGCGAGATCTTCCGGTCGGTGAAGCCGCCGTTCGTCGACACCTCGGTGCGCGAGTCGTGATCCTCCCCGACCAGCCGGCCACCTTCCGCCAGCCCTCGGCCGCCGACCGGCCGTGGTGGTGGCGGCTCGAGGACGCCGCCGGGCAGGAGGTCGAGGTGCCCGACGAGTACGCCGGCCTGCGCTTCCCGACCCAGTCGGAGGCGGAGTCGTGGGTCGGTGAGGTCTTCGCCGACCTCGCCGGCGCCGGCGTCGACGCCGTCACGCTCTTCGAGATGGAGCGCCGGGTCTACGGCCCGATGTCGCTGCACCCCTGAGCCACCGCCCCGTCGGTCACCCCCCGTCAGTCACCCGGGAGGGCCCAGCCGCACCAGGCGCGTCAGCGCGAGCCTGGCCACCGGCAGGTAGCCCAGCACGACCGGCGCCGGCCCGGTGATCGTCAGGCTGGTCCAGCCGTCGCCGACGGCGTGGTCGAGCTCGAGGCGCACCGGGCCGGCCGTGACCGTCCACCGCCAGGTGCCGGCCTCGGCGTCGACGGCGGTGACCGCGAAGCGCGCCGTGACGCCGGCGAGGCCGACCACCCGGCCGCTCAGCCCGACGGCGAGCGCCGCCTCCGGGTCGACCCGGCGCAGGTGCGGCGCCCACGCCGGCCACCGCGCGGTGTGGGCGTAGGCGTGCCACTGGGTCTCGGCCGTGGCCGGCCCGGTGACCCGGATCGTGTGTCGCACGGCTGGTACCTACCCGGCGTCCGGGGCGTCGCGGGTGTGCCACAGCCAGGCGAGCCCGGCGAACGGCAGGACCAGGGGGAGGTAGCCGTAGCCGGCGCCGAAGCCGGACCACACCGTGTCGTCGGGGAACCAGTCGGGCTCGACCAGGCTGAGCGCGCCGACGACGAGGACCCCGGCGAGCTCCACCCCGCAAGCCAGCCAGGCCACCCGGCGCCAGCCCTCGCCGGAGCGGGCCAGGCCGAGCGTCGCCGCGATGTAGACGACGGCGGCCAGCGCCGAGAGGACGTAGGGCACCGGCGCCTCGTCGGCCTTGGTGGCCAGCTGGACGCCCGACCGGCCGGTCGCGGCCAGCGCGAAGACGGCGTACACGGCGATCAGGACGCGGCCGAGCCCGTGGCTGCGCGCCTCAGACACCCGCAGCCGCCCACACCTGGTCGAGCCGCAGCAGCAGGAACGGCACCAGCAGGCCCGCCACGATGAGCACGGCGGTGCCGGCGCGGGACCGCTCGCCGAGCGCCCAGACCGTCGCCGCCGGCGGCACCAGCACCAGGCCCACGAGATAACCGACGACGGTGGGGACGGAGACGTCGTCGTCCGTGCGGACCACCGCGACCAGGCCGGTGACCAGCTGCACCAGGGTGCCCACGGCGAGCAGTCCCATCAGGCCCAGCAGCCAGCGGTCGATCGAGCGGTCGAGCACGACGTAGACGACCGCGACGGCCGCGACGAGGAGGGCCACCACGGTGAGAGACGTCGTCAGCCAGGCGGTCACGCGGCCACCCTAGACGCCGTAGCCTCGGGCCCATGCCAGGGTCGCCGCTGCCGTTCCGCCAGGTCGACGTCTTCACCGCCGAGCCGCTGCGCGGCAACCCGGTCGCGGTCGTCCACGACGCCGAGGGCCTGACGACGGAGCAGATGCAGCGCTTCGCGCACTGGACGAACCTGTCGGAGACCACCTTCCTGCTGCCTCCGACCGACCCCGAGGCGGACTACCGGCTGCGGATCTTCACCCCGGCCGAGGAGCTGCCCTTCGCAGGGCACCCGACCCTGGGCAGCGCCCACGCGTGGCTGGAGGCCGGCGGCGTGCCGCGGACGCCGGGTGAGCTGGTGCAGGAGTGCGGAGCCGGGCTGGTGCGGCTGCGGCGGGGCGACCGGCTGGCCTTCGCCGCTCCACCGCTGGTGCGGTCGGGGCCGGCCAGCGCCGAGGAGCGCGATGCCGTGGTGCGGGCGCTGGGCGTCGCCGACAGCGACGTGCTCGCCCTCGCCTGGGTCGACAACGGGCCCGGCTGGATCGGGGCCGTGCTCCCGGACGCCGCCGCCGTGCTGGCCGTCGAGCCCGACTGGTCGGCGTTCGCGGGGCTGGAGGTCGGCATCGTCGGGAGGTACGACGACCCGACGGCCGGCGAGCCGCTGGTCGAGGTGCGGGCGTTCTGCCCCGGGCTCGGCGTGGTCGAGGACCCCGTCACGGGGAGCCTCAACGCGTCGTTCGCCCAGTGGCTGACCGGCCCCGACGCCCCCGCCGGCCTCGCCCTCCCGCCGGCGTACGTCTCCGCGCAGGGGACGCGGCTCGGCCGCGCCGGGCGGGTGCACGTGTCGCGCGAGCGGGACACGGTCTGGGTCGGCGGCGACGCGGTGACCGTGGTCGCCGGGACGGTGCGGGTGTGAGCCCGGTCGACGCCCCGTGCGCCTCGCGACGAGGGTCGGCGCGGCGGCGTAGGGTCTCCCCATGCAGCAGTACCTCGACCTCCTCCGCAGGGTCCTCGACGAGGGCGTCGAGAAGGGTGACCGCACCGGCACCGGCACGCTGAGCGTCTTCGGACACCAGATGCGCTTCGACCTCACCGAGGGCTTCCCCCTGCTCACGACGAAGAAGATCCACACCCGCTCGGTGTTCGGCGAGCTGCTGTGGTTCCTGCGCGGCGACACCAACGTCAAGTGGCTGCAGGACCGCGGCATCACGATCTGGGACGAGTGGGCCGACGCCGACGGCGACCTGGGCCCGGTCTACGGCTACCAATGGCGCTCGTGGCCCGCGCCCGACGGGCGGCACATCGACCAGGTCGCGCAGCTCGTCGAGCAGCTCCGTGCCGACCCCGACTCGCGGCGCCACATCGTCTCGGCGTGGAACGTCGCCGACATCCCGCAGATGGCGCTGGCGCCGTGCCACGCGTTCTTCCAGTTCTACGTCGCCGACGGCCGGCTGTCGTGCCAGCTCTACCAACGCTCCGCCGACGTCTTCCTGGGCGTGCCGTTCAACATCGCGTCCTACGCCCTGCTCACCCACATGGTCGCCCAGGTCACCGGGCTGCGGGTCGGCGACTTCGTGCACACGCTCGGCGACGCCCACCTCTACCGCAACCACCTCGACCAGGCGCGGCTGCAGCTGACCCGCGACCCGCGGCCGCTGCCGACGCTGCGTCTCAACCCGGAGATCCGCGACATCGACGGGTTCGACCTCGACGACATCGCCGTCGAGGGCTACGACCCGCACCCGGGCATCAAGGCTCCCATTGCCGTCTGAGCTCGTCCGGCCCGACCAGCGCGTCGTGCTGGTCGCCGCGGTGGCCGACAACGGCGTGATCGGGGCCGACGGCGACATCCCGTGGCGGATCCCCGAGGACTTCGCCCACTTCAAGGCCACCACGCTCGGCCACACCCTGGTGATGGGCCGGGCGACGTACGACTCCATCGGGCGGCCGCTGCCCGGCCGCACCACGGTCGTGGTCACCCGCGACCCGGCCTGGACGGCGGGGGAGTACGCCGACCAGGTGCGCGTGGCCCACTCGCTCGAGGAGGCGCTCAGGGTCGCCGCGGGGCTGCCCGGTGACGTGATGGTCGTCGGCGGGGCGCAGATCTATGCGCTGGCGATGCCACACGCCACGCACCAGGTGCTCACCGAGGTCCACCAGGAGCCCGACGGCGACACCCGCTATCCGCCGTGGGACCGCGCGGAGTGGGTCGAGACCGCGCGGGACGACCGTGACGGCTGGGGCATCGTCTGGTGGGAGCGCTCGTGAACCCCGCGTTCAGAACGTTCGTCGCGCTTGTCGTCGGCGGCTACATCGTCGTGATGAGTGGGCAGCTGTTGGTACATCTGTTGCCCCCGCTGTCGGAGTCGTCGTGGGCGTCCTCGGTCGCCGTGCTGCTCTACGTCGGTGCTCCCGTCGCCGCGCTCGCCGTCCTGGCCCCGGTGTGGCGCCCCGACGTAGCCTCCAGCGGCGTGCCGCGCACCACGGTCCTGGAGGACTACCTCGGGGTCGGGCCCCGGGGTCTCCTCTGGGGGATGAGCCTGCTCGCGCCGCTCGGCAGCATCATCATCGTCGTGATGGCCCTGACGCCCTACTACCAGGCGCCGAAGTTCTGGTGGGAGGGCGTCCTGGTGCTGCCGCTGGTCCCGGTGGCGATCATGTGGTACCTCGAGGAGACCGCGCGGATCGCCGAACGCCCGCACCCGACGCGGCAGGCCGTGCTCGACCAGGAGCGTGTCCACGCCGCGGGCACGGCCGGCATGATCGTGGGCGGCGCCGCAGGCATCGCGTGGTTCCTCGTCACCTGGTCGAACCTCGTCGGTGTCGCGGAGATGTCCGGACCGAAGCCTTCGTGGGTCCATCTGATGCCGGTCGTCTGCCGAGCGATGGCGGCGCTGAGCCTGCTGCTCGGGGCCGGCGTGATGTTCACCGCGTTGCAGCGCAGGCAGACCGACCTTCGGAGGGTCACGTGATTACGGTCGACCCGCACGGCGCGACGCCGCCCTTTGAGCAGCTCAAGCAGCAGGTCGCCGACCGGGTCGCCGACGGGAGGTTGCGACCGGGGGAGAAGCTGCCCACGGTGCGGGCGCTGGCCGAGGACCTCGGGCTGGCGCCCAACACCGTCGCCCGGGCCTATCGCGAGCTCGAGGCGGCCGGTGTGGTCGACACCCGGGGCCGTTCCGGCACCTTCGTCGCGGGTGACGACGTCTCGCGAGAGGCACGCATGGCCGCCGCGGCGTACGCCGATCGCGCCCGCGCGCTGGGGCTGTCCGACGACGAGGCGGTCGCCCTCCTCCGCCGCGCCCTCTCCGCGGGCTACTGAGGGGCGGTGGAGGTTCATCAGGTGAAGCAGGCGAACCATCACTTCTCGTGGTGAGTTCACCGTGGGAAGTGACAACTCACCTGCATCACCTGATGAACCACCGACCACTCAGCATGGTGAAGCATCAGCCCCCCACCACCGCCCGGGTGGCGGCGGCGGAGGCGCGGAGCTCGGCGCGGGTGGCGGGGTCGAGGGGGCCGCGGAGGGCACGGGTGACGTCCCAGACCCGGAACTCCCCGTCGGGGCCGTGCTCGTCGATGTGCGTGGGGAACGCCCGCGGCCGCCCCACGGTCACCGGCCCCCACGCGCCGTCGCCCGAGCGGCGCTGGCGCAGCGTCACCTCGACGACCATGCCGTCGTTGACCCCCGGCGCGACGGTCCGCTGTCCGGCCAGCAGGTTGCCCAGGCCGTAGACCACCCAGGTGCCGTGCATCCGCCGGATCGGTTGCACGACGTGGGCGTGGTGGCCGTAGACCAGCGTCACCAGCCCGCTGCGGGTGAGCCGCTCCGCCACGTCGCGCTGGAACGCGCTCGGGACGTGGGAGTACTCCGTCCCCCAGTGCAGCGACACCACGACCGCGTCGGCGCCGGCGGCGCGCGCTCGCCGGGCGTCCCGCAGCAGCGCCCTCACGTCGATCAGGTCCACCGACCAGGCGCGCTCGACCGGCATCCCGTTGGTGCCGTACGTCGCCGCGAGCCAGGCCACCGTCATCCCGTGCCGGCGCAGCAGCACCAGCCGGCGGTTCTCGGAGGGAGAGCGAGCGGTGCCGGTGTGTCGCAGCCCGGTCGCGTCGAGAGCGTTGAGGGTCCGCTGCACCCCCGCGAGGCCCTGGTCGACGCTGTGGTTGGACGCCGTCGAGCAGCCGTCGTAGCCGGTCCGGCGCAGGGCCGCAGCGACCTGGGGCGGCGCCGAGAAGAGGGGATAGCTGGCGTAGGGACCGGCCGCCGGCGCCAGCGGCGTCTCCAGGTGGCACAGCGCCAGGTCGGCGGCGGCGATTCGCGGGCGCAGCGGGGCCAGCATCGGCCGGAAGTCGAAGCCTCGCCCTCCGGCGCTGCGGCGCGCCGACGCCCACACGTTGTCGTGCACGAGCACGTCACCGGTGAGCGCGATCGTCACCGTGCGCGATCGCGGTCCGGTCGGGGCGGCGTCCACGCCCGACGGCTCCTCGGCGGACTGCTCGTCCTCGGGCTCCGAGCCGGCCAGGGTGATCGCCGGCCCGTCGGCCACCGAGTCGGCCGCCGCGTCGGGTCGGGGCGTCGCGGGCGCCAGGGCCACCAGCGGCAGGCAGGCGAGTGCCGCCAGCCACAGCCACAGGCCCCTCATGGGTCCAGCCAACCGCACTGCGCCCACCCGTCTCTCGCGGACCCGCCCCGAGCGGGACCCTCACGGGGAGAGGACGCCCGAGGCCGGCGGACGGTTGCGTCAGACCGGCCGGTGCTGGGTGACGGAGGAGAACCAGTCCAGGTCGTCGCCGGTGACCAGGATGTCCAGCCCGGGCACCCGCGGCAGCGTGACGGCGTACGACGTCGCGTTGAGGTACCACCCCGTCTGCTCCACGCGCACCTCGGCGGCGGGCAGGAAGATCTCGGGGTGGAACACCGACCACGGAGCCATCGGCCGCAGCGAGACGCCCTGAGCGCCGACCGTCGCGGTGATGGTGCCCTTGTAGGAGTTGAAGATCCCCGACTGCGACCGGATGATGACCGTCTGCATCCGCCGGGTCTCGGTGACCACGCCCACGTCGCGGGCGGGGTACGCCGCCGCGAAGCGCCGCCACCGCGCACCGTGACGCCACCACATCAACGCCATCAGGCCGACGACCATGCCGAGGCCCTGGACCGTCAACATCGTCTGCATGGTTCACCGCCCTCCGGCCCCGGTGGCCGCGCTCGAGCGGACCGCCGGGTCGCGGCCCGCTGCGACCGTAACCGCCCGGGCGTGCCCGCCGCAGGCAAACAGATAGCCTGGGTGTCATGACCACCGCACCGCAGGCGCCGTTCGGCCGTGTGCTCACGGCGATGGCCACGGCGTTCCACGACGACGGCTCGGTCGACCTCGACGGCACGGCCCGGGTGGCCGCGCACCTGGTCGAGCACGGCCACGACGGCGTCGTGGTCTCCGGCACGACGGGGGAGTCGCCGACCACCACCGTGCCCGAGGACGGCGACCTGCTGCGCGCCGTGATCGACGCTGTCGGCGACCGGGCCTCGGTGGTCGCGGGCGTCGGCACCAACGCGACCGCCCACTCCGTCGAGCTCGCCCGGCAGGCCGAGAAGCTCGGTGCCGACGGGATGCTGCTGGTCACGCCCTACTACAACAAGCCGAGCCAGGCCGGGGTGCTCGAGCACTTCCGCCAGGTCGTCGAGTCCGCCGCTCTGCCGGTGATGCTCTACGACGTCCCGGGACGCACCGGCACCACCATCGCCCCCGACACCTACCGCCGGGCCGCCGAGTGGGACTCCGTCGTCGCGGTCAAGGACGCCGTCGGCGACTTCGCCCGCGGCGTCCGGCTGATGCGCGACACCGGGCTGGCGCTCTACTCCGGCGACGACGCCAACAACCTCGGCTGGCTGGCCCACGGCGGCAGCGGCTTCGTCTCCGTCGCCGGCCACGCCTGCGGCGACCTGCTGCGCCGGATGGCCGACGCGTTCTTCGCCGGCGACCACGACGCCGCGCTCGCGGCGTACCGCCTCATGCTGCCCGCCGTCGACGCCATCATGGGCGTCCCCAACTACGGCGCGACGACCGCCAAGGCGGCGCTGCAGCTGCTCGGCGTCCTCGACAACCGCAACGTCCGCAGTCCGCTGGTCCCGCTCGACGACGACGAGGTGGCCGCGCTGCGGGCCGGCCTCGAGGCGTCCGGCGTCCTCTGACCGAACTTCCAGGAGCACTTCTTGAGCCACCCCCATCCCGAGCTCTCCGCGCCGCCGCCACTGCCGGAGGGAGGGCTCCGGGTCATCCCCTTGGGCGGTCTCGGCGAGATCGGCCGCAACATGACCGTCTTCGAGTACGACGGCCGGCTGCTCGTCGTCGACTGCGGGGTGCTCTTCCCGGAGGAGCACCACCCGGGCGTCGACCTGATCCTCCCCGACTTCGAGCCGATCCGTGACCGTCTCGACGCCATCGAGGCGCTCGTGCTCACCCACGGCCACGAGGACCACATCGGGGCGGTGCCCTACCTCCTCCGCGAGCGGCAGGACATCCCGCTGGTGGGCTCGCAGCTGACCCTCGCGCTGCTCGACTCCAAGCTCAAGGAGCACCGGCTGCGGCACACCGTCCACCACACCGTGGCGGAGGGCGACCGGATCACGTTCGGCCCCTTCGACCTGGAGTTCGTCGCGGTCAACCACTCCATCCCCGACGCGCTCGCGGTCGCGATCCGCACCGGCGCCGGGCTGGCGCTGCACACCGGCGACTTCAAGATGGACCAGCTGCCGCTCGACCGCCGGATCACCGACCTGCGGTCGTTCGCGCGGCTCGGCGAGGAGGGCGTCGACCTCTTCCTCACCGACTCGACCAACGCCGAGGTGCCCGGCTTCACCACGCCGGAGAAGGACATCACCCCGGTGCTCGACCGGGTGTTCCACGCCAGCGACCAGCGGATCATCGTGGCGTGCTTCGCCTCCCACGTGCACCGCGTCCAGCAGGTGCTCGACGCCGCCGTGGCCCACGACCGCAAGGTCGCCTACGTCGGCCGGTCCATGGTGCGCAACATGCTGATCGCCCAGGACCTGGGCTATCTCACCGTGCCGCCCGGCGTCGTCGTCGACGCCAAGGAGCTCGCCGACCTGCCTCCCGAGCGGCAGGTGCTGATCTCCACCGGGTCGCAGGGTGAGCCGCTCTCCGCGCTGTCGCGGATCGCGCAGCGCAACCACAACTTCGTCCACATCGAGGAGGGCGACACCGTCGTGCTCGCCTCCTCGCTCATCCCGGGCAACGAGAACGCCGTCTACCGCGTGATCAACGGCCTGGCCCGCTGGGGGGCGACGGTCGTCCACAAGGGCAACGCGCTGGTCCACGTCAGCGGCCACGCGAGCGCGGGCGAGCTGCTCTACTGCTACAACGTCGTGCGGCCGCGCAACGTGCTGCCCGTCCACGGCGAGATCCGCCACATGCGCGCCAACGCCGCCCTGGCCCGCGCCACCGGTGTGCCGGCCGACCGGGTGGTCATGGCCGAGGACGGCGTCGTCGTCGACCTCGTCGACGGCCGCGCCAGCGTCGTCGGCAAGGTCGACTGCGGCTACGTCTTCGTCGACGGCTCGTCGGTGGGCGACATCACCGAGACCTCGCTCAAGGACCGCCGGATCCTCGGCGAGGAGGGCTTCATCTCCGTCATCGTGGTGGTCGACTCCGTGACCGGCAAGGTGGCCGGCGGGCCGGAGATCCACGCGCGCGGCTTCGCCGAGGACGACACCACGTTCGAGGACATCAAGCAGCCGATCATCGACGCCGTCGCCGCGGCCAGCAAGGAGGGCGTCGACGACACCTACCAGCTGCAGCAGGTGATCCGCCGCGTCGTCGGCCGCTGGGTCAGCGGCACCCACCGGCGGCGTCCGATGATCATCCCGGTGGTCATCGAGGCCTGAGCCCGGAGCGAAACGCGCCGGAGCCCGCTCAGCCCGTCAGGACGCCGAGGACGATCAACGCCTGACCTACGTGGTAGGTCACCATCACCACGACGGCGGCGCCGGGGAGTGGTCGCACGAAGCGGTTGACCGCCAACGTGGTGTCGCTCGCCACGAACACCGACGCGCCGAGCGAGACCAGCCAGTCGCCGGTCGCCCACGCGAGCACCACCATCGCGGTGATCACCAGCATGTAGACCGCGACCGGCGCGGACAGCGCGAGCCCGTCGCTGCGGTGGACCGTCGGCAGCACCTCGCGGGAGGCCACCAGCGCCCCGAGCGCCACGACGCCGCCGGCGGCGGCACCCAGCGGCTCACCGAGGCCGACCGCCACGAAGCAGGCGAGGTAGGCCAGATGGCCGACCAGGAACGCACCCAACCCGGCCTGGAAGCGGGCGGTGCTGCGCCCCAGCAGGAAGACGTCCCCGACGAGCCCGAAGGCCAGCGCGACGAGCAGCCATCGGCCGGCCGTCGTGTCGAGGGCGCCACCGAGGGTGGCCGTGGCGAGCAGCGCGACCAGGGTCGCGGGCTTCGCCCAGGCCTCGGTGGCGCGGTGGCCGCGCGCGACGGCGTACCAGTCGACGAGGGCGCACGCCGCGGTCGCCAGCCAGGCCGCCCAGAGCAGGGACACGGCGGCAGCATGCCACGCGGCACGAGTCAGGCGTGCTCACGCCGCTCGGCGAGCCGCGCCAGGTGGCCGACCAGCACCGCGAGGGCCACCGCTCCCGCCGCGGTGAGGGTGGGCAGCAGCGAGGACCCGGCACCGGCGGCCGCCGCGACGACGGGCGCGGTCAGGGAGCCGGCGGCGGCGAGGAGTCCCCAGCGCAGGCGGAGGTACGCCGCCGCCCCGACGGCCGGGACCAGCACCCAGCCGACGGGGAGCAGTCGCGAGTCGGCGTAGACCGCGCCGGTGCTAAGCGCGGAGACCACGAGGGTCGCGCTGGCGAGGGTGACCGCGACCGCCAGCAGCGCTCCGAGGCGGGTGGCGGCGGTCATGTGTCCAGCGTGCCGCGCCGAGGGCCGCGACACCTGAGTGCCGGGGCTCAGCGCACGGATCGGTCGGTCAGCCGGGGACCGGTGCCCGGGTCTCGCCGAGCCGGACGACCTCGTCCATCCGGTCCAGGCCGACGGTGCCGTGGGTGATCCACACGATGCTGCGGCCGCGGCCCGGCGCCAGCACCTCGTCGGCGACCCGCTGGGCGGTCTCGGCGTCGAGGTGGGCGGTGGGCTCGTCGAGCACCAGCACCGGGGCGTCGGCCAGCAGCGCCCGGGCGACGGCGATCCGGGCCCGCTCGCCGCCGGACACGTGGGCGCTGCCCTCGCCGAGCGCGGTGTGCAGCCCGTCGGGGAGGTCGTCGACCCAGGGCCCGAGGTGGGCGGCGTCGAGCGCCGCGCGCACCTGATGGTCGGTGGCGTCGGGGCGGGCCAGGCGGACGTTCTCGACCAGGGTGGAGGCAAAGAGGTGGGGGTCGTCGTCGACGAGGCCGGTGGCGCGGCGTACGTCGTCGAGCGCGAGCGCGCGCAGGTCCTCGCCGGCCAGCGTCTGCCGGCCGCCGGTCGGGTCGAGGAAGCGCAGCAGGACGGCGGCGTACGTCGACTTGCCGGTGCCCGACGCGCCCACGAGGCCGACCCGGCCGCCGGGGGGCAGGGTCAGGTCGAGGTCGACCAGCACGTCGCGGTCGCCCCACCCGGCCGTGAGCCGCTCGCTGGCGGCCTCGGGGTGCGTCAGGTCCGCCGAGGCGGGGCGCTCGGGGTCGGCGACCGCCGGCTGCATCGCGGCGAGCTCGTCGAGCCGGCGACGGGCCGCCGCGGTCCGCACCGCGAGCGCGCCCGCGTCGGGGAGCGGGGCCAACGGGTCGACCAGGGCGATGGGCAGCATCACCAGCAGCGCCCGCATCGCGGGGGAGACCGCGTCCGCGGGCACCACCGCGGCCATCACCAGGAAGCCCGCGCCGCCGGCCAGCAGCGGCAGCGCGCGGCCCAGGGCGACGGACCGGGCGGAGCGGCGCACGGCGCGGGAGAGCCGGTCGCCGGCCTCGTCGAGGGCGTCGAGGGCGGGCCCGGCTGCCCCCCACAGCACCAGGTCGCGAGCGCTCCCCAGCGTCTGCTCGACGCGGTCGGACAGCGCCGCCCGGGCCGCGACGAACTCTCGCTCCGCGGCCGCCACGCCGCGGCGGGCCTCGACGCCGCCGAGCGCGCCGACCGCCACGACCGCGGCGACCACCAGCCCGGCGATGGGCGTGAGCAGGCCCGCGACGAGGGTGGCCAGCAGGCCGACGCCGACCGCCGTCCACACCGGCTGCCGGACCCGCAGCCGGTCGTCGACCAGCGAGTCGACGTCGTCGACGACGGAGGTGAGCAGATCGCCGCGCCGCCGGCCCAGCCGACCCGGCACCAGCGGCACCAGGGCGTCGTAGACGCCGGCGCGCCGCTCCGCGAGCAGCCGGAGGGCGGCGTCGTGGGAGACCAGCCGCTCGGCGTAGCGCAGCACCGGCCGGGCCAGGCCGAAGGTGCGCACGCCGACGATCGCGACCATCAGCATCAGCACCGGCGGGTGCTCGGAGGCGCGGGTGATCAGCCAGGCGGCGGTCGCGGTGAGCGCGACCCCGGAGGCGACCGAGAGCGTCCCGAGCAGCGTCCCG
>JAUILS010000050.1 GCA_030432975.1 Actinomycetes bacterium | reverse complement strand
CGTCGACCCGGCAGAAGTGCGGCGGAAGCCGAAGGCGACACCGCCGGCACTTCTGCCGGGTCGACGCCACCCCAGCTGACGGTGCTCTCCAAGAACACCTCTCCGGAGGAGATCGCGGCGCTCGTCGTCGCCCTCGCGGCCCTCCAGCCGAGCGCGCCTCCCCCGCGCCGGCCCCGCTCCCGGTGGGCCGACCCGGCCCGGATGATGCGCGGGCCCGTGCGGGCCGAAACCGGCGGGTGGCGGGCCAGCGCCCTGCCCTAGAGTCGTCGGGTGACCGACTCCTCCCCGCCCGACTCCGGCTCGGCCCGTCCCGTCGACGAGATCTGCGACCGCTACGTCGCCGACCTCGCGGCCCACGACCCGCTGGCGGCGACGTACGCCGGCATCGCCGGCCACGACCACGAGCTGCCCGACCTCTCCCCCGCGGGCTGGGAGGCCGGCGAGGAGCTGACCCGGGCGGCGATCGCGGCCGCCCGGGCCGCCGCCCCGACCGACGAGCGGGAGCGGGTCGCCCAGGAGGCGTTCCTGGAGCGGCTCGGCCTGGAGCAGGAGCTCGCCGAGGGCGGCTTCCAGCGCTCCGAGCTCAGCGTGATCAGCAGCGGCCTCCACGCGCTGCGCGAGGCGTTCGACCTGATGCCCACCGAGGGCGAGGAGGCGTGGAGCAACATCGACGCGCGGCTCGCGGGCATCCCGGCGGTCCTCGCGGGCTACCGCACCACCCTGCTCGAGGAAGCGGCGAAGGGCCGCGTCTCCGCCGCGCGGCAGTACGCCGAGGTGGCCGGGCAGGTGCGCAACTGGACCGGCCAGGAGGGCGACTCGGGCGACCTGTTCGCCGCCCTCGTCGCCGACGCCGAGGTGCCGGAGACGCTCGCCGCCCAGCTGCGCACGCACGCCGCCGAGGCGTCCGCCGCCTACGCCGACTTCGGTCGGTTCCTCGCCGACGAGATGACGCCGCGGGGGCGCGAGAAGGAGGCGGTCGGGCGGGACCACTACGCGCTCGCTTCGCGCTACTTCCTCGGCGCCGAGGTCGACCTCGAGGAGACCTACGCCTGGGGCTGGCAGGAGCTGAAGCGGCTCGAGGACGACATGGCCGCCACCGCGCAGCGCATCGTGCCGGGAGCCGCCGCCGACACGGCGCTCGAGGAGGCGGTCGCCGCCCTCGACGCCGACCCGGCGCGGCGCATCGAGGGCAAGGACGCGTTCCGCGGCTGGATGCAGGAGCTCGCCGACCGCACCGTCGCCGAGATGGCCGACGTGCACTTCGACATCCCCGAGCCGGTCCGCCGCATCGAGTGCTGCCTGGCGCCGACCAACGACGGGGGCATCTACTACACCGGGCCGTCGGAGGACTTCAGCCGACCGGGGCGGATGTGGTGGGCGGTCCCCGACGGCATCACCACGTTCTCCCCGTGGCGCGAGGTCACCACCGTCTACCACGAGGGCGTGCCCGGCCATCACCTCCAGGTCGGCCAGACGGCCTACCGCAGCGAGAGCCTCAACCGGTGGCAGCGGCTGCTGTGCTGGGTGAGCGGCCACGGCGAGGGCTGGGCGCTCTACGCCGAGCGCCTGATGGACGAGCTCGGCTATCTCGCCGACCCGGCCGACCGGCTGGGGATGCTCGACGGGCAGGCGTTCCGCGCCGCCCGCGTCGTCGTCGACATCGGCATGCACCTGGAGCTGGAGATCCCCCGCGACAACCCGTTCGGCTTCCACCCGGGCGAGCGCTGGACCCCGGCGCTGGGCCTGGAGTTCATGCGGCAGCACTGCCGGATGGAGGACGCCTTCATCGTCTTCGAGGTCAACCGCTACCTCGGCTGGCCGGGGCAGGCGCCGTCCTACAAGGTGGGCGAGCGGATCTGGCTCGACGCCCGCGCCGACGCGCAGGCCCGCCAGGGTGCTGCGTTCGACCTCCAGGCGTTCCACCGCGCCGCGCTCGACCTCGGGTCGCTGGGGCTCGACCCGCTGCGCGCCGCCCTGGGTCGCCTGTGAGTGGCGCGCCTGAGAGTGGCCCGCCCGTGAGTGACGACGCGGCGGCCGGCGTCACCCTGGTGCTGGCCTCGGCGTCGCCGGCCCGGCTGGCGACGCTGCGCAGCGCCGGCGTCGAGCCGGTGGTGGTCGTCTCCGGCGTCGACGAGTCACAGCTCGACGGCCTGCCCCCCGCGGAGCTGGCGCTGCAGCTGGCGGAGCTGAAGGCGGCGGCGGTCTCGGCCCGCGACGACCTCCCGGCCTCCGCCCTGGTGCTCGGCTGCGACTCGGTGCTGGAGCTCGACGGTCGGGCGCTCGGCAAGCCCGACGACGCCGCGGACGCCGTCCGCCGCTGGCAGGCGATGCGCGGCCGCACCGGCGTGCTGCACACCGGCCACTGCCTGACCGACGTGACGACCAGGCGGGTGGCCGCGGCCACGGCGTCGACGACCGTGCACTTCGCCGACGTCACCGACGCCGAGATCGAGGCGTACGTCGCCACCGGGGAGCCCCTCGTCGTCGCGGGGGCGTTCACCGTCGACGGGCTCGGCGGGGCGTTCGTGACCGGCCTCGAGGGCGACTACCACAACGTGGTCGGCGTCAGCCTCCCGCTGGTGCGCGACCTGCTGGGCGAGCTCGGCCACGCATGGATCGACCTCTGGTCCTGACCCTCGACGGGGCAGGACCAGAGGTCGTGAGGCCTCAGGCCGCGGCGGGCAGCTGGGTCGGCGCGGTGGTGCGCGCGGCGACGTAGGCCCGCAGCCACATGACGTCGCTCAGCCCGGCGTCGGTCAGCGCCGAGCGGACGGCGGTGCCGGCACGCGCGGCGAGCGCGGTCAGCGCCCGGGTGTCGGCGCGCAGCGGGGCGACCGCCGTGGGCAGTCCCTTCTCCTCGATCTGCATCGCGAGCTCGTCGACGGTGGGCTCCCGGAAGGTCTCGTACATGGCGATCCCCCTCTCGTTCGTGGTGATGACCAGCGCCTCGTCTGGCTCTGGTCGGGTTGATGAGACAAGCGTAGGAAGGAAAGTCCATCACGTCCAACGATGGAACTTTCTCATATCCATCAGGTATGCTGATGGACATGGCCAGCCTTCAGGACGTCGACTTCCGCCAGCTCATCGCCCTGCGCGAGGTCGCCCGCGAGCGTTCCTTCGGCCGGGCCGCGCAGGCGTTGGGCTACACCCAGTCGGCGGTCAGCCAGCAGATCGCCTCGCTCGAGCGGCTGCTCGGCGGCCCCGTCTTCGACCGCCCCGGCGGACCCAAGCCGGTCGAGCTCACCCCGCTGGGCACCCTCGTGCTCGGTCACGCCGACACCCTGCTCGGCCAGGTCGCCGCGGCCGACGCCGAGCTCCGCGCGTTCGCCCGCGGCCAGCACGGCAGCCTGTCGGTCGGCACCTTCCAGAGCGTCTCGGTCCAGCTGCTCCCCCAGATCGTCAGCCGCTTCCGGCCGCTGCACAGCGGCATCGACCTGCGGCTGCAGGAGTCCGACGACCTCGACGAGCTGGTCGACGGCCTCCGCGAGGGTCGCCACGACCTGTCCTTCGTGGTGGTGACCGACGACCTCGACGGCCTCGAGGTGCTCGAGCTCTTCGACGACCCGTTCGTGCTGGTCAGCCCGCCCGGCGAGGTCTCCGAGGGCGACAGCGTCCAGCTCGACCAGCTGGCCGAGCTGACCATGATCGGTGAGTTCGACACTCCCTGCCAGCGGCAGCTCGACGCCGACCTCCGTCGCGCCGGGGTGAGCGACCTCAACGTCGTCTTCCGCAGCACCGACAACGGGGCGATCCAGGCGATGGTGCGCGCCGGCGTCGGCCACGCCCTGATGCCCGCGCTCGCCGTCGACGCCGACGACCCGGCGGTCCGCCTGCAGCGGATGGACCCTCAGCTCCCGCCCCGCACGATCGGCCTGGCCTGGCGGGCCCAGCGCAGCATGTCGCCCGCGGCGGCGGAGTTCGTCGACATCGCCCGGCAGGTCGGCCTGGCGATGCAGGAGCGCCAGGGCCAGCTCGAGCCCGCCGGCTGACGCTCAGTCCTCGACCGGCTCCTCCTCGACCCACGCGTGCGACGTGCGCTCCAGCAGCGTCGCGGGCAGGCCGGGCGTCTGCGGGTGCCGGAAGACCCACGTGCGGTAGAGGTAGAACCGGGCCGCCATGCCGAGCCCCAGCCCGATGACGTTGGCGGAGAAGTTGTCGGAGACCGGGTCGTCGAGGCCGAGCACGTTGCGGGTGAACCACAGGCACGCGACCGGGATCCCGAGGGTCAGCACGTTGATCGCGACGAAGGCCGTGCGCCCGCCGTCGGCGTGCACGGTCTCCCGGTGCTTGAAGGCCCACGAGCGGTTGCCGCGATAGCTCACCGCCATGCCGACGAGGTTCGCCACCACGAACGCCAGGATCGGGTGGTCGGCCATCAGCGGCTCGAAGCTCGCCCCGAACCCGTGCACCAGAAAGTTGAACAGCACCAGCGACACGGCGGTCGCCACCCCACCGACGGCCAGGAACTTGCTGATCTCGGCCGCCAGGCGTCGCCAGCGCACTCCCATGGGGAGCAACCCTAGAGGTCGCCTCCCCGGCTTGGCGGCAGCAGGCCGGGGCCGACCCCGGCGCGAGGCCTACTCGACCGGGAGACCCAGCCCGCGGGCGATCAGCATGCGCTGCACCTCCGAGGTGCCCTCGCCGATCTCGAGCACCTTCGCGTCGCGGTAGAAGCGCGCCACGGCGTACTCCTCCATGAAGCCGTAGCCGCCGAAGACCTGGGTGGCGATGCGGGTGGCGGTGACGGCGGACTCGGTGGCGTAGAGCTTGGCCACGGCGGCCGCCTGCTTGAACTTCTCGGGGCCGGGCCCGCGCCCGGCGGCCATCGCGTCCTTCATCGCGGCGGCCTGGTAGGTCAGCAGCCGGGCCGCGTCGAGCATCACCTGGAGGTCGGCGATCTGGAAGGCGAGCCCCTGCTTGCGTCCGATCGGCACGCCGAAGGTCTGCCGCTCGCCGGCGTACTCGACGCTCAGGTCGAGCATCGCCTGCAGGCAGCCGACGGCCAGGGCCGCGATGGCGACCCGCCCGTCGTCGAGCGTGGCGAGGAACTGGGCGTAGCCACGCCCGCGCTCGCCGAGGAGGTTGCCCTCGGGCACCCGGCAGTCGGTGAAGGTCAGCGGGTGGGTGTCGGAGGCGTGCCAGCCGAGCTTGTCGTAGGCCGGCTCCGCGACGAAGCCGTGCGTGCCGGACGGCACGATGATCGTCGAGATCTCCGGCCGCTCCCGCCCGTCGTCGGTGACGCGGGTGCCGGTGCGGGCCGTCACCGTCACCAGGCTGGTGATCGAGGAGCCGGAGTTGGTGATGAACTGCTTGTCGCCGTTGAGAATCCACTCGCCGCCGTCGAGGTCGGCCCGGGTGCGGGTGGCCCCCGCGTCGGAGCCGGCGCCCGCCTCGGTCAGCCCGAAGCCCGCGAGCGCCCGGCCGGCGACCAGGTCGGGCAGCCAGGTCTGCCGCTGCTCGTCGGACCCGAAGGTGAGGATGGGGTTGATGCCCAGCCCGACCGCGGCCTCGAGCGTGATGCCCATGCTCTGGTCGACCCGGCCGATCTCCTCGATCGCCAGGCACAGCGAGGTGAAGCCGCCGTCGTCGCCCTCCAGCCCGGCGCCGCCGAACTCCTCGGGCGCGGTGAGCCCGAAGAGCCCGAGCTCGCCCATCTGCTGCACCACCTCGACCGGGAAGTGGTGGTCGCGGTCCCACTGCGCGGCGTGCGGCGCGATCTCCGCCTCGGCGAACTCGCGCACCACGCGGCGGAAGTCCTCGTGCTCCTTCGACAGCTCCCAGCTCATGCCGGCCATGCTAGCCGACATGGTTAGCGTTTGTTAACCTCGCGCGGGCCAGTGGCGCGGGTGGGTCAGCCACGCGGGGAGCCGGGTCGCCGCGTCGCCGCGCGCGGCGGTCACCTGCGGCGGGGTGAGGAACAGCGCCGACGACAGGTCGCACCCCCGGACGTCGGCGTCTCGCAGGTCGGCCCCGAGCAGGTCGGCGTGGCGCAGGTCGCGACCGCGGAGGTCGGCGGCCAGCAGCAGCGCCCCGCGGTACGACGGCCCGCCGAGCTCGTCGGCCACCCGGGTGAAGACCGCCCCCGCGCGCGCTCGCCAGGGGGCGACGTCGAGCCGTGCCAGGGTCGCCGGCCGCCCCTCCCCGAGGGTCGCGAGCTCCGCGGCGAGGGCCGCCGCCTCGGGCGCCGCCGACGTCGCCGCGCACGCCGGATCGGCCAGCAGGAAGCGCATCTCGTGGAGCTGCCGGAGGACCGCGAAGACCGCGCGTCGCTCCGCCGGGTCGGCGCCGCGCGCGCCGCCGTACGTCCGCTGGACGACGTGCTGGCCGGCGCCGAAGCAGTCGAACGTCACGCAGCCGAGCCAGCCGTCCGACCACAGCCGCTGATGGATCCCGCAGCGGTGGTCGGCCGTGACGTGACGGCACGGCGAGTCGTCCGGCTTGTCCTCGGGGAACTCGCGGCTGCGGGTGAACGGCAGCGAGCAGCACAGCGCCTCGCAGCGCGCGCAGTCGGGGACGAGGGCGAAATCCAGGTCGGACACGTCAGCCCCGGAAGGGGGCCACCGCCTGCCAGCCCGGGTCGGGCTGCGCGGTGACCGAGACGGCGCCGTCGCGCCAGCCGTCGGCGGCGGTGCGCAGCACGTCCTCGCCGGGGCCGGTGCCGTCGACGTAGAAGTGCAGGGTGCGGACGCCGGCCTGCGTCGCGTGGGCGAGCAGCCGGCCGCCGCTGCCGAGCCGGTCGACCAGGTGGTCCTCCAGGTCGCGCAGCGCCTGCAGCGAGGTCTCCGCGGGGAAGCCGGCCTCGGTCCGGTCGGCGAACGGCACGCTCACGGCCACGTGGCGGTCGAGGTCGGGCGCCTGCACCGGGGCGAGCACCGTGCGCGCCATCACCAGCACCGGACCGCGCGGGCCCTCGCCCTGGAGCATCGACCACGAGGGCTCACCGTCGTCGCCGCTGAGCTCGGCGGCGAGGTCGACGACCAGGCCGCGCAGGTGCTCCAGCGGGAAGGCGTCCATGGGCGGGTGGGCGGCGGGCAGGATCTCGCCGACCCAGGTCTCGACGTCGGCCTCGCCGAGCGCGGCGTCGAGCGCCAGGAAGGTCAGCTGGAGCCGGGCGTGGTCGTCGACGTCGGCGAACAGCGGGTGGAACACGGTGACGTCGAACCGCGGGCCCCGGCGGCGGGCGGTCACCACCACCTCGGAGAACGGCAGGTCGCGTCCGCCGACGGAGACGACGTGGCCGGCGAGGTCGGCCGCGGGCTGGCGCAGGTCGGCGTACTCCCAGACCTCGTCGGGCGCGGGGGCGGCGCGCAGCCACTGCCGGGCGACCGCCCGCAGCTCGTGGTCGCCCCCCGCGGAGACGACCATCTGGTGCCGGCTCAGCGTGCCGGGGCCGAGCTCCCAGTCGAGCCCCGGGTGCACCGCCGCCACGGCGCGCGAGATGCGGTCGGACTCCCGCACCGGGTCGCGGGCCTCGATGGCGGCGTCGACAGCGGCCGCTCCCTCCCGGCCCCACCACGCCCAGAAGTCGGCGATGGCCGCCTGCGGGTCGGGCGGGGCGGAGCGGCGGCGCAACAACGGCATGGCCTCGCACGCTACCCCGCCCCGGGTCGTCCCGCTGACCGAACGCCCGCCGCCGATCGGACCGTTCACCGCGCGGGGCGGTCGTGTGACCGAGCCGACGCCGTCGCCGGGTGGCGCGGACGACACCTGGCGATACGCTGCGGCTCGGGTGCGCCGCGGCGTACCCGCAGTGTCGTGTCAGGCGTCGCCAGCCAGCAGGAGGTCGGGTGCCCGTGAGCCAAGGGCTGCAGAAGGTCCTCGTCGCCAACCGCGGCGAGATCGCGGTGCGGGTGATCCGCGCGTGCAAGGACGCCGGCATCGGCAGTGTGGCGGTCTACGCCGACCCCGACCGCGACGCCATCTTCGCGCGGATCGCCGACGAGGCCTACGCCCTGGGCGGCGCCACCCCGGCCGAGACCTACCTCGACATCGACAAGATCCTCGACGTGGCGAAGCGCGCCGGGGCCGACTCCGTGCACCCCGGCTACGGCTTCCTCGCCGAGAACGCCGGCTTCGCGCAGGCGGTCATCGACGCCGGGCTGATCTGGATCGGCCCGCCGCCCGCGGCCATCGAGAAGCTCGGCGACAAGGTGCAGGCCCGACACATCGCCGCCTCGGTGGGCGCCCCGCAGGTCGTCGGCACCCCCGACCCCGTCGAGAGCGCCGAGGAGGTCGTCGCCTTCGCGGAGGAGCACGGCCTGCCGATCGCGATCAAGGCGGCCTTCGGCGGTGGCGGTCGCGGGCTCAAGGTGGCCCGCGAGCTGGGCGAGGTCGCCGAGCTCTACGACTCCGCCGTCCGCGAGGCCGTGACGGCGTTCGGCCGTGGCGAGTGCTTCGTCGAGCAGTACCTCGACCACCCGCGGCACGTCGAGACCCAGTGCCTGGCCGACCAGCACGGCAACGTCGTCGTGGTGTCCACTCGCGACTGCTCCCTGCAGCGGCGACACCAGAAGCTCGTGGAGGAGGCGCCCGCGCCGTTCCTCTCCGACGCGCAGGTCGAGCAGCTCTACGCCGCGTCCAAGGCGATCCTGCGCGAGGCGGGCTACGTCGGCGCCGGCACCTGCGAGTTCCTGGTCGGCAAGGACGGCACCATCTCCTTCCTCGAGGTCAACACCCGGCTCCAGGTCGAGCACCCCGTGTCGGAGGAGGTCACCGGCCTCGACCTGGTCCGGGAGATGTTCCGGATCGCCGCCGGCGAGGAGCTGGGCTACGACGACCCGCCGATCTCGGGGCACTCCATCGAGTTCCGGATCAACGCCGAGGACGCCGGCCGCGGCTTCATGCCCGCCCCCGGCACGCTGACCCGCTGGGCGCCGCCGAGCGGCCCCGGCGTGCGCGTCGACGGCGGCTACGAGGCGGGGCAGACCATCCCCGGCGCCTTCGACTCCCTCATCGCCAAGCTGGTCGTCACCGGCCGCGACCGCACCCAGGCGCTGGAGCGCTCGCGCCGGGCGTTGGCGGAGTTCGAGGTCGACGGCATGCCGACCGTCATCCCCTTCCACGCCGCCGTGGTCGACGACCCGGCCTTCATCGGCGACGGCGAGCGGTTCGGGGTCTTCACGTCCTGGATCGAGACGGAGTTCGACAACCAGGTCGCGCCGTACGCCGGCGAGCACGGCGAGCCCGACGACGAGGGCGAGCGGCAGCGGGTCGTGGTGGAGGTCGGCGGCCGCCGCCTGGAGGTCGTGCTGCCGGGTGGGCTGGGCGGCGGGGTCGCCGCGGCCTCCGGGCCCAAGAAGCCCTCCCGTCGTTCCGGCGGCAAGGCCGCCGCTGCGGCCTCCGGTGATGCCGTGACCTCGCCGATGCAGGGCACGATCGTGAAGATCGCCGTCGCCGAGGGCGACGTGGTGGCCGAGGGCGACGTCATCGTGGTGCTCGAGGCGATGAAGATGGAGCAGCCGCTCAAGGCCCACAAGGCCGGCACGGTCACCGGTCTCGACGCCGAGGTCGGCGCCACCGTCACCAACGGCGCCGTGGTGTGTGAGCTGAAGGACTGAGCGAGTCCTATCCGCCGGAGAGGAACCCGATCCGGTCGATCGCCCAGGCCACGACGTTCTTGAGCGCGCGTCCGATGCTGCGCAGCCGGCTCGGTGGCCGCGCGGGTGCGCCGTCGCCACCGTCCCGGATGGGTTCCCTGCCGTCCATGCACCCGCATGATGCCATCCGCGGCCCCACACCGTCGCCCACTCCGCCGTCTCAGCGGAGCGCTGGCGTGACGCGGGTCACGCCCCGCCCCGACTAACCTCGGCGCATGTTCTCCAAGGTGCTGGTGGCCAACCGCGGCGAGATCGCGGTCCGGGCGTTCCGGGCGGCGTATGAGGTCGGGGCGGCGACGGTCGCGGTCTTCCCGTGGGAGGACCGCTGGTCCGAGCACCGGATGAAGGCCGACGAGGCGTTCGAGATCGGCGAGCACGGCCACCCGGTGCGGGCCTACCTCGACCCCGACGGCATCGTCGCGACCGCGGTCCGGGCGGGGGCCGACGCGGTCTACCCGGGCTACGGCTTCCTGTCGGAGAACCCCGCGCTCGCCGAGGCCTGCACCGCCGCGGGCATCACCTTCGTGGGCCCGCCGGCCGAGGTGCTCACGCTGACCGGCAACAAGGCGCGCGCCATCGCCGCGGCCAAGGAGGCCGGGATCCCGACGCTGCAGAGCGTGCCGCCGTCGACCGATGTCGACGCGCTGGTCGCCGCGGCGGAGCAGATCCCGTTCCCGCTGTTCGTCAAGGCCGTGGCGGGCGGCGGCGGACGCGGCATGCGCCGCGTCGAGGAGCCGGGCAGGCTGCGCGAGGCGGTCGAGGCGTGCATGCGCGAGGGCGAGGGCGCCTTCGGCGACCCGACGGTCTTCATCGAGCAGGCCGTCGTCGAGCCGCGGCACATCGAGGTGCAGATCCTCGCCGACGGCGAGGGCAACGTGATCCACCTGTTCGAGCGCGACTGCTCGCTGCAGCGGCGGCACCAGAAGGTCATCGAGATCGCGCCGGCCCCCAACCTCGACCCGGAGCTGCGCGACCGCATCTGCGCCGACGCGGTGCGCTTCGCCGAGGCGATCGGCTACGTCAACGCGGGCACGGTGGAGTTCCTGCTCGACCCGGCTGGCAACTACGTCTTCATCGAGATGAACCCCCGGATCCAGGTCGAGCACACGGTGACCGAGGAGGTCACCGACGTCGACCTGGTGCAGTCGCAGCTGCGGATCGCGGCCGGCGAGACGCTCGCCGACCTGGGGCTGTCGCAGGACTCCGTCACGCTGCGCGGCGCGGCGATGCAGTGCCGGATCACCACCGAGGACCCCGCCAACGGGTTCCGGCCCGACACCGGCAAGATCACGACGTACCGCTCGCCCGGCGGCGCAGGTGTGCGCCTCGACGGCGGCACGACCTACACCGGCGCCGAGGTGTCGGCCCACTTCGACTCGATGCTGGCCAAGCTCACCTGCCGCGGGCGGACCTTCGGCAAGGCGGTGGAGAAGGCGCGGCGGGCGCTCGCCGAGTTCCGGATCCAGGGCGTCTCCACGAACATCCCGTTCCTGCAGGCGGTGCTCGACGACCCCGACTTCGCCGCCGGCGGCGTCACCACGTCGTTCATCGACACCCACCCCCACCTGCTCAGCGCGCGGGCGCTGCGCGACCCGGGGGCCCGGCTGATCCAGTACCTCGCCGACGTCACCGTCAACCAGCCGCACGGCGCCGCCCCCGTCAGCGTCGACGCGCGGACGAAGCTGCCCGAGGTCGACCTCACGGCGGCGACCGCCGACGGCAGCCGGCAGCAGCTGCTCGCGCTCGGACCCGACGGCTTCGCCCGGGCGCTCCGGGAGCAGACCCGGGTCGCCGTCACCGACACGACGTTCCGCGACGCCCACCAGAGCCTCCTCGCGACCCGGGTCCGCACCCGCGACCTGCTCCAGGTCGCCGGGCACGTCGCGCGGACCACGCCCGAGCTGTGGTCGCTGGAGTGCTGGGGCGGGGCGACGTACGACGTCGCGCTGCGCTTCCTGCACGAGGACCCGTGGGAGCGCCTCGCCGCGCTCCGCGACGCCGTACCCAACATCTGCCTGCAGATGCTGCTGCGCGGGCGCAACACCGTCGGCTACACGCCGTACCCGACGGCCGTCACCGACGCGTTCGTCGAGGAGGCCGTGGCCACCGGGCTCGACGTGTTCCGGATCTTCGACGCGCTCAACGACGTGGAGCAGATGCGGCCCGCCATCGAGGCCGTGCGCGCCACCGGCACGGCGGTGGCCGAGGTCGCGCTGTGCTACACCAGCGACCTGTCCGACCCGGGTGAGCGGCTCTACACGCTCGACTACTACCTGCGGCTGGCCGACCAGATCGTCGAGGCGGGCGCGCACATCATCGCGATCAAGGACATGGCCGGGCTGCTCCGCGCGCCGGCGGCCCGGACGCTGGTGACCGCGCTGCGCGAGCGGTTCGACCTGCCGGTCCACCTGCACACGCACGACACCCCCGGCGGCCAGCTCGCCACGCTGCTCGCCGCGATCGACGCGGGGGTCGACGCGGTCGACGCGGCCACCGCCTCGATGGCCGGCACGACCTCGCAGCCCGCGCTGTCGGCGCTGGTGTCGGCCACCGACCACAGCGACCGCGACACCGGGCTCGACCTCGAGGCGGTCTGCGCGCTGGAGCCCTACTGGGAGGCGACCCGCCGGGTCTACGCGCCGTTCGAGTCCGCGCTGCCGTCGCCCACCGGCCGGGTCTACCGCCACGAGATCCCCGGCGGCCAGCTGTCCAACCTGCGCCAGCAGGCGATCGCGCTCGGGCTCGGCGAGAAGTTCGAGCAGATCGAGGACATGTACGCCGCCGCCAACGACATCCTCGGCAACATCGTCAAGGTGACCCCGTCGTCCAAGGTGGTCGGCGACCTGGCGCTGCACCTGGTCGCGGTCGGCGCCGACCCGGCGGAGTTCGCCGAGGACCCGGGCCGGTTCGACATCCCCGACTCGGTGATCGGGTTCCTGTCCGGCGAGCTGGGCGAGCCGCCGGGCGGCTGGCCCGAGCCGTTCCGCTCCAAGGCGCTCGCCGGGCGCACCTGGAAGCAGCCCGCGGCCGCGCTGACCGACGAGCAGTCCGCCGGGCTCGACCCGGCCGGTGGGGAGCGTCGTCACACGCTCAACGAGCTGCTCTTCCCCGGCCCCACCCGCGAGTACGCCGCCGCGCAGGAGCAGTACGGCGACCTGTCGGTGCTGCCGACCGTCGACTACCTCTACGGGCTGGTCCAGGGCGAGGAGCACCGGGTCGACTTCGCCGAGGGGCAGAGCATCCTGGTCGGCCTGCAGGCCGTCAGCGAGCCCGACGAGCGGGGCTACCGCACCGTGCTGTGCACCCTGGACGGGCAGCTGAAGCCGGTCTCGGTCCGCGACCGCAGCGTCGCCTCGGAGGTGGCCAGCGCCGAGAAGGCCGACCCGGCCGACCCGGGCCACGTCGGCGCGCCGTTCCAGGGCTCGGTCACGGTGGTCGTCGAGGAGGGCGCGCAGGTCGCCGCGGGCGACACGATCGCCACCATCGAGGCGATGAAGATGGAGGCCTCGATCACCGCCCCCCGCGACGGCACCGTCACCCGCCTCCCCTTCACCGGCACCCGCCCCGTCGAGGGCGGCGACCTCGTCGCCGTCCTCGGTTGACCCGGCAGAAGTTCAGGTTGACCTGGCAGAAGTTCAGGTTGACCCGGCAGAAGTTCGTCCGGCACACGCGAAGTTCTGCCGGGTCAACCCGAGGATCTGCCGGGTCAACCCGAGGATCTGCCGGGTCGACGTCAGCGGATGCGGAAGGTGAACCAGGTGGAGCGGAGGCCGAAGAGGGAGCGGACGGCGTCGCCGCTGAGCGTGCGCTGACCCTTGCTGCCGACGAACGTCACCGAGGCCACCCGGCCGCCCCACTCGCCGTTGCCGTCGCGCTGGGTGACGGTGATCTTCTTGAGGTTGCCGATCGCGGGCAGCTTCTGCTCGACCGCGGTGTCGGAGAGCTTGACCGTCCAGTCGTGGACCGGGTTGCCGGACCAGCCGTCGTACGGATCCGGCTGCGCCCCCAGGTAGGGCATCGACCCTGCCGCGGTCCAGCCGCCCGAGCTCGCGGAGAACTGCGTGAACGCCGGCTCGCCCGAGGCGTCGAGGAGCACGTCCTTCGCGGTGGCGGCGACGGCGTCGTCGGAGGCCGGGTGCTCCGCGGCCACGCCGCCGTAGACCTGGCAGGAGGTGGTGTCGCAGATCTGGTAGTGCCCGGCCCGCGGGTGCGCCCGCTCGTACGCCGCATAGGTGCGCGCCGCGACCGACTGGGCGCGGACGGCCTCCGGCGACCACAGGGCCGGCATCTCCAGCGGCACCACGCCGCGCAGGTAGTTCTCCAGCGTGAGCACGTTGACGGTGTCGCGCGCGGCCTTGCCGGGCTTCGGCGACGCCGAGCGCAGCCGGCCGCGGTAGGCCTTCGTCGCCCCGCCCGGCAGCTGCAGCCGCACCGGCTTGCCGGCGGCGTAGAACTCCGCGTCGCCCCCGAGCACCGTCCAGCGGCGCCACTTGTCGGTCCGGTAGGACACCACGGTGGTGGTGGTGCCCGACCCGGGCTTGAGCCGCCACTTGGTGGCGCCGTTGGCCGGCAGCCGCGACTGCTGGCCGCTGCCGAGGTCCTTCACCTTCAGGCCGCTCCGCGCGCGCACCACGACGTCGTCGGTGGTGTCCGCGGTGACCAGCACCTTCACCTTGCCCGCGACCCGCCCCCAGCTCGTGCCGGGGTAGTAGAACTCCGCGATCTCGTCGTAGGTCAGACCCTTGCGCGCGGCGCCCTCGGCGCCGTACTGCGACAGGCCGTGCCCGTGCCCGTAGCCGTGCCCCTTGATCACCACGGTCGCCGAGCGCGGCACCGACCACGAGTCCGCGGCCGCGGCAGGGGCTGCGGGCACCAGCACCAGAGCGGCGCCGACACCGGCCACGAGGCCCGCAGTCGGGACACGGCTGCGCCGTCGCGCGGCCGAGGGTCGGGGGTCGGGGCGGGACATGGCGGTGCTTCCGGTCGGGGTCGGGACCTCGATGGCATCACGTCACCGGGAGGACCCGCAGCGGATCCGGTGAACTACCCAGTTGTCATTCACCGGCCGCGGCACCGACCAGGCCCTGGCTAGGCTCGTGAGCATGAAGTGGGTGCTGCTGCTCCTCGTGGTCCTGGTGGCGGTCGTGCTCTGGACGCGCAACCGGCAGCGCGCGGAGCACCAGCGGCAGGTGCAGGAGCAACAGCTGCAGCGCCTGACGGCCGTCGCCGAGGAGGACGTCACTCGCTTCGGCGAGGAGCTCACCGGGCTCCACGTCGACACCATGACCGCAGAGCTCGACACCGCCGGCACCCAGGACTACCAGCGGGCCCTCGACTCCTACGAGCACGCCAAGGCGCTGCTCGCCGACGTCCGCAACCCCGACGACGTCTCCCCGGTGACCCGCACGTTGGAGGACGGGCGCTACGCCCTGGCCTGCGTCCGCGCCCGGGTGGCCGGCGAGGCGCTCCCCCAGCGACGGCCGCCGTGCTTCTTCAACCCCGCCCACGGCCCCGCCCAGACCGACGTGTCGTGGGCGCCGGCGGGCGGCGAACCTCGCGAGATCCCGGTCTGCCTCGCGGACGCCGACCGGCTGGCGCAGGGCGCCGAGCCCGACACCCGTCAGGTGCGCCGCGGCAACCAGATGGTGCCGTGGTACGCCGGCGGGCCGGGCTATGCGCCGTACGCCGGCGGCTACTACGGCGGCTGGTCGGCCAACGGGCTGTTCGCCGGCGTGCTGCTGGGCTCGCTCCTGTCCGGAGGCGGAGGGTATGACGCGGGCTTCGCCGACGGCGTCGACGCCGGGGACGGCGGCGACCTCGGCGGCGGCGACGGTGGCGGCGACTTCGGTGGCGGGGACTTCGGAGGCGGCGACTTCGGTGGCGGCGACTTCGGGGGCGACTTCGGCGGGTTCTGAGCGCCCGCTCAGACGTGGTGCAGCCGGCGGGCGGCCTCGGCGACCGACCCGCTCATCGACGGGTAGACCGTGAACGCCTGCGCCAGCTGGTCGGCGGTCAGCGACTCGGCGACCGCGACGGAGACGGCATGGATCAGCTCCGAGGCCCGTGGCGCCACCACGACGCCGCCGACCACGATGCCGGTGCCGGGCCGGCAGAACAGCTTGACGAAGCCGTCGTGGACGCCCTGCATCTTGGCGCGGGCGTTGCCGGACAGCGGCAGCGTCACGGCCTCGGCCTGGATCTCCCCGGCGTCCACGGCGTTCTGCGACCAGCCGACCGTCGCGATCTCCGGGGCGGTGAAGACGTTGGCCGAGACCTTCTTGAGGTCCAGCGGCGTCACGGCGTCGCCGAGCAGGTGCCACATCGCGATCCGGCCCTGCATCGCGGCGACGCTGGCCAGCATGAAGACGCCGGTGCAGTCACCGGCGGCGTAGACCCCGCGGGCCGACGTTCGCGAGACCCGGTCGACGGTGACGAAGCCGCCGTCGTCGACCGCGACCCCGGCCTCCTCGAGGCCCAGGTCACTGGTGTTGGGCACCGAGCCGAGCGCCAGGATGCAGTGCGACCCCTCGACCGTGCGGCCGTCGGTGAGGGTGACGGTCACGGTGCCGCCGTCCCGCGTCACCGACTCCATCCGCGACTGGCCGAGCACGTTCATGCCGCGGCGGGTCAGCACGTCCTCCAGCACCAGGGCGGCATCGGCGTCCTCCCCCGGCAGCACCCGGTCGCGCGAGGAGACCAGGGTGACCTCGATCCCCAGCGAGAGGTACGCCGACGCGAACTCCGCGCCGGTCACGCCGGAGCCGACCACGACCAGATGGGTCGGCACCTCGGTGAGGTCGTAGACCTGCTCCCAGGTGAGGATCCGCTCCCCGTCGGGCTGCGCGCTGGGCAGCGTCCGCGGCGCGGCGCCGGTGGCCAGCAGCACCCCGTCGGCCTCCAGCGTCTCCTGGCCGCCGTCGGCCAGGTCGACCACGACCCGGTGAGCGCCGTCGAGGCGACCCCGTCCGCGCACCACCCGCACGCCGTCGCGCTCCAGCCGGGCCGCGATGTCCGCGGACTGGTCGGTCGCCAGCTGCTTGACCCGGGCGTTGACCAGCGCCAGGTCGACCGACAGCTCGGTGGCCACGTCGCCGCGGTGGTCGCTGAAGGTGACCCCCAGCTCGGCGGCGTCGGCCATGTCGGCCATCAGCTCGGCCGTCGCGATCAGCGTCTTGCTCGGGACGCAGTCGGTGAGCACCGCGGAGCCGCCGATCCCGTCGGAGTCGACGACGGTGACCTCGGCACCCAGCTGGGCCGCCACGTGGGCGGCCTCGTAGCCGCCGGGGCCGCCCCCGACGATGACGACCCGGTCCATCCCGCGCTCCTCAGAGGTTGATCATGTGGCCGGCGATGCCCTCGACGGCCTCCTTGACCGCCTCCGACAGCGTCGGGTGGGCGAACACGTTGCGCGCCACCTCGTCGGCGGTCAGGTCGAACCGCTGGGCCAGCGTGAGCACCGGCAGCAGCTCGGTCACGTCGGGCCCGATCATGTGGGCGCCGAGGATCTCGTTGTAGGTCGCGTCGGCGACGACCTTGACGAAGCCCACCGCGTCGCCGAGACCCTGCGCCTTGCCGTTGGCCGCGAAGGGGAAGCTCGCCGTCTTGACGTCGTAGCCCCGCTCCTTGGCCTGCTCCTCCGAGAGGCCGAAGGAGCCGATCTGCGGCTGGCAGTACGTCGCCCGCGGGATCATGTCGAAGTCGATCTCCATCGTCTCCGCGTCGGCGATCGTCTCGGCGGCCACGACCCCCATCGCTTCGGCGACGTGGGCGAGCATCATCTTGCCGGTGACGTCGCCGATGGCGTAGACGTGCGGCACGTTGGTGCGGCCGCGCGCGTCGACGGCGATCGCACCGCGGTCGGTGGTCTCCACGCCGGTGTTCTCGAGGCCGTAGCCGTCGAGCCGGGGGGCGAAGCCGAACGCCGCCAGGAACTTGTCCGCCTCGAGCACCTGCTCGTCGCCGCCGCCCGCCGGCGCCACGGTCACCCGCACACCCGACCCGGTGTCCTCGACGCCCTTGACGGCGGTGCTGGTCAGCA
>JAUILS010000295.1 GCA_030432975.1 Actinomycetes bacterium | reverse complement strand
TAGACGCCGTGCGCGCCTCGCTCGAGGAGGTGGTGGGCGAGGAGGGCGCCCACCTCGTCGCCGCGCAGCATCCGCCAGCCGTGCGGCCCCGGCACCGCGGCCGCACACCGGTCGGCGTCCGGGTCGTTGGCCACCACGAGGTCGGCCCCGACCCGGTCGGCGAGCTCCATGGCCAGGTCCATCGCCCCCGGCTCCTCGGGGTTGGGGAAGGCCACGGTCGGGAAGGTGCCGTCGGGCTCGGCCTGGGCGGGCACCACGTGGGGGGCGCGGAAGCCGGCCGTCTCCAGCACCTGCAGCACCGCGTCGTTGCCGACGCCGTGGAGCGGGGTGTAGACGAGCTCGAGGTCGCGCGGACCGTCGCCGGCGAGCCCGGCCACGGTGTCGAGGTAGGAGTCGACGACCTCCTCGCCGAGCACCTGCCCGGCGCCGCCGCGGGCGATGTCGGCGACCGCCCCGACCGCCTCGATCCGGGCGGCGATCTCGCGGTCGGCCGGCGGCACGATCTGGCTGCCGTCGCCGAGGTAGACCTTGTAGCCGTTGTCCTGCGGCGGGTTGTGGCTCGCCGTCACCATCACGCCCGCGACGCAGCCCAGCTCGCGGATCGCGAAGGCCAGCAGCGGCGTGGGCAGCGGGCGCGGGAGCAGCAGCGCCGCGAAGCCCGCGCCGGTCATCACCTCGGCCGTGTCGCGCGCGAAGACGTCGGAGTTGCGCCGGGCGTCGTAGCCGATCACCACCCGGCTGCCGGTCGGCGACCCCTGGTCGCGGAGGTACGCCGCCAGGCCGGCCGCCGCGCGCAGCACCACGACGCGGTTCATCCGGTTCGGCCCCGCGCCGAGCGCCCCGCGGAGCCCGGCCGTCCCGAACTCCAGCGTCCCCGCGAACCGGTCGGCCAGGTCGTCGGTGGCCTCGGCGTCCCCGGACGCGACCGCGGCGACCACGCCCTCGAGCTCGGCCCGGGTCTCCGGGTCGGGGTCGTCGGCGGCCCAGGCGCGGGCGCGGGCGAGCAGCGGGGCGAGATCCTCGGTCATATCCGCACGCTAACGCCTTCGCCGGCCCCTCGGGCCGCGCGGGCCGGTGGGGCAGACTGGCGCGCGTGGGGCGGGGATTCGTGTTCGAGGGCAGCTGGCTGCTGGCCGCGCCGCCCGCGCGGGTCGCGGCCGTGCTCGTGGACCTGGCGGACTACCCCACGTGGTGGCCCGAGGTGCGCGCCGTGGCCAGCCTGGGCCCCGACGACGCGCAGGCGCTGTGCCGCTCGCGGCTGCCCTACACCCTCGACCTCCGGCTGCACGCGGAGTCGCGGACGGCACCGGAGCTGCGGGTCAGCGTCGACGGCGACCTGCGCGGCGAGGTCGCCTGGTGGGTCGAGGAGGGCCGGCACGGCGACACCCGGCTGCGGCTGGACCAGGAGGTCGAGGTCACGGGACGGCTGCTGCCCGCGCTCGCCGCGGTGGGCGGCCCGGTGCTCCGGTGGAACCACGACGCGATGATGCGCAGCGGCGTCGCCGGCCTGCGCCGGCGGCTGCGGGAGCCCGACGAGGCGCCCGCGGGCTAGGCGTCCCGCATCGCCGGCCGGTGCATCGAGGGCGCCAGGAACGGCCCACCGACGTACGCCGACTCCGCGGCGTCGTCGGGGCCGGGCGCGACCTGGTCGGCCGCCTCCTCGGCGTCGTCGAGCGGCTCGTAGCCCAGCCGGCGCCCGGGCTCGAGGTCCCACCAGCCGCGGGTGTTGGCGGAGACGCCGTAGACGACGGCGAATCCGGGCGCGGGGGCGGTGAGGGCCGCCTCGACCATCCGGACGGCGTCGTCGGGCGACAGCCAGGTGGCCAGCTGGCGGACCGACTCGGGCTGGGCGCGGAACGAGCCGATCCGGCAGGCGATGGTGTCGAGGCCGTGCCGGTCGGCGGCGAGCCGGAGCAGCGCCTCCGCGGCGACCTTGGCGACGCCGTAGTAGGTGTCGGGCCGGGGCAGCGTGGTCTCGTCGACCGGCTCGGACCGGGGGACGCCGCCGACGGCGTGGTTGGAGGAGGCGTAGACCAGGCGGCGCACGCCGTGGGCGACCATGGCGTCGATCAGCGCCGCCGTCGTGTGCACGTGCGAGACCAGGGCCGCCGGCAGCGCGGACTCGTCGGGGTCGCCCGCCAGGTGGACGACGCCGTCGAGCCGCTCGGCCTGGAACACGGCCTCGACCGCGTCCGGGTCGGCGCAGTCGACGGCGTACCACGGCCCGTCGAAGCCCTCCGGCTCCGGCAGCAGGTCGAGGCCCACCACGTCGTGGCCGCGGTCGGCGAGCCCGACGGTGACCGTGCGACCGAGGCTCCCGGCGGCCCCGGTGACCAGCACCCGCACGTCAGATCCTCGGGACGACGCGTCCGAGCAGGTCGCCCATCCGGGCCGCGGCGGCACGGCCGGCCTCGAGCACCTCCTCGTGGTTGAGCGGCTCGCCGCTGATGCCGGCCGCGAGGTTGGTGACCAGGGAGATGCCGAGCACCTCCAGGCCCGCCTCGCGGGCGGCGATCGCCTCGAGCGTGGTGCTCATGCCGACCAGGTCGCCGCCGATGGCGCGCACCATCCGGATCTCGGCGGGGGTCTCGTAGTGCGGCCCGGGGAACTGGACGTAGACGCCCTCGTCGAGGCTGGGGTCGACCTCCCGGCACAGCGCCCGCAGCCGGGGGGAGTAGAGGTCGGTCAGGTCGACGAAGTGGGCACCCTCGATCGGGGAGGTCGCGGTGAGGTTGATGTGGTCGCTGATCAGCACCGGCGTGCCGGGCTGCCAGGACTCCTGCAGCCCTCCGCAGCCGTTGGTGAGCACGATCGCGCGGCAGCCGGCTGCGGCCGCCGTGCGGACGCCGTGGACGACGGCGGCGACGCCGTGCCCCTCGTAGAAGTGCGTGCGGGAGAGGAAGACCAGGAGCTGGCGGTCGCCCGCCCGGATGCTGCGGATGCGGCCCGCGTGTCCCGCGACGGCGGCGGGGGTGAAGCCGGGCAGGTCGGTGGTCGCGATCTCGGCGGTGGGCTCGCCGAGTGCGTCGACGGCCGGCAGCCAGCCGGAGCCCAGCACCATCGCCACGTCGTGGCGCTCGACGCCGGTCAGCTCGCGGAGCTTCTCCGCCGCGGCCGCGGCGAGCTCGGAGGGGGAGGGTTCGCTCATGGCGGCGACTCTAGTGCGGCCGGCTGTCGGCGGTGCTCGCGAGAGGTCGGTGCCGCCGTCGTGGCCGGAACCGGGGGGTTCCCAACCGGCGACTTTGT
>JAUILS010000049.1 GCA_030432975.1 Actinomycetes bacterium | reverse complement strand
CGGCGAGGTTCGCGGTCCTGGTGGGGCCGCTGACGTTGCTGGCGGTGCCGGTGCTGGGCCGGTTCGGCGCTCGCGACGACAACCCCACGCTGCTGGACCGGGCCTACTGGCCCGGCTGGGCGCTGGTCGTCGGGCTGTGCCTGGTGGGCGTGGCCGTGGGCGGCTGGTGGTCCGCTCGGCGCGCGGGCGGCACGGTCGCCGCGACACGCCGCGACGACGTACCGTGATCGAACACGTGTTCGGGCTAGGTTGTGTGCACAGGTGACACGGCTGGCCCGGCCCTCCACAGACGTCTCCGCCTTCCTCGGCGTTGTCGGTGGGCCGCTCTAGCGTCACTCCCGACAGATCGACCCACCCACGATTTCACCGGCCGCGGGCTCGCGGCGACCAACGTCAGCGGGGGACCGCTGGAGAGGACGGAAGCGACATGGCCGCTGGAGACCGCGAGAAGGCGCTGGACACCGCGCTGGCCGGCATCGAGAAGCAGTTCGGCAAGGGCTCGGTGATGCGCCTCGGCGACGACGCCCGCGCCCCGCTGGAGGTCATCCCGACCGGGGCGATCAGCCTCGACATCGCCCTCGGCCTCGGCGGCCTGCCGCGCGGCCGGGTGGTGGAGATCTACGGTCCGGAGTCCTCCGGCAAGACGACCGTCGCCCTGCACGCCGTGGCCAGCGCCCAGCGCGCGGGCGGCATCGTGGCGTTCATCGACGCCGAGCACGCCCTCGACCCCGAATACGCCAAGGCCCTGGGCGTCGACACCGACGCGCTGCTGGTCTCCCAGCCCGACTCCGGCGAGCAGGCACTGGAGATCGCCGACATGCTGATCCGCTCCGGCGCGCTCGACCTGATCGTGATCGACTCGGTGGCGGCGCTGGTGCCCCGCGCCGAGATCGAGGGCGAGATGGGCGACAGCCACGTCGGCCTCCAGGCGCGGCTGATGAGCCAGGCGCTGCGCAAGATGACCGGCGCGCTCAACGGCGCCGGCACCACCGCCATCTTCATCAACCAGCTGCGCGAGAAGATCGGCGTGATGTTCGGCAGCCCCGAGACCACCACCGGTGGCCGGGCGCTGAAGTTCTACGCCTCGGTCCGGCTCGACGTGCGGCGCATCGAGACCCTCAAGGAGGGCACCGAGCCGGTCGGCAACCGCACCCGCGTCAAGGTCGTCAAGAACAAGGTGGCCCCGCCGTTCAAGCAGGCCGAGTTCGACATCATGTACGGCAAGGGCATCTCCCGCGAGGGTGGCCTGATCGACGTCGGCGTCGAGGCCGGCCTGGTCCGCAAGTCCGGCGCTTGGTACACCTACGACGGCGACCAGCTCGGCCAGGGCAAGGAGAACGCGCGCCAGTTCCTCAAGGACAACCCCGACCTGGCCAACGAGCTGGAGAAGAAGATCCTCGAGAAGCTCGGCGTCGGTCCGCAGGTCGACGCCGAGGCCGACCCGCTCGAGGCGCTGTCGGACGAGCCGATCGGTGTCGATGACTTCTGAGTCCTGGCGTCCGGATCCGGCCGACCCTGACGCCGGCTCCTGGCGCGGCGACGTCACGGCGGGGGTGACCGCGTGGGTCGGGGAGCGCCGCGAGGCGCCCCCGCCCCCGGACGACCCGGTGGCGACGGGTCCCGACGCCGACCCGGAGTCGGTGGCCCGCACGATCCTGCTCGACCAGCTGACCGGGCGGGCCCGGAGCCGGGCCGAGCTCCGCACCAAGCTCGACAGCCGTGACGTGCCGCCGGAGATCGCCGAGCGGCTGCTCGACCGGTTCACCGAGGTCGGGCTGGTCGACGACGCGGCCTTCGCCCGCTCGTGGGTGGAGTCGCGGCAGTCCGGCAAGGGTCTGGCGCCGCGGGCGCTCGCCCAGGAGCTGCGCCGCAAGGGCGTCCCCGACGAGGTGGCCAAGGAGGCGCTCGCGACCGTCGACGAGGAGGCCCAGCGCGAGGCCGCCCGGCGGCTCGTCCGTCGCAAGCTCCGGTCGCTGCGCACGGTCGACACCGCCACCGCCACCCGGCGGCTGGTCGGCATGCTCGCCCGCAAGGGCTATTCCTCCGGGCTGGCCTTCGCCGTGGTCCGCGAGGAGCTCGCCGACCGCGACGACGCCGTCGAGGTCGACGAGCCGCTCTGACGCGTAGGCTGCCGGCATGTCCGGCGCCGGAGGACCGCGCCCGGCCGCGGGCGAGGCCGGGGAGACCCGGTGAGCGTGCACGTCGTCGTCCACGACCGCGGGCGCGAGCTGTCGGGGGTCGTGCGCGACGGCGAGTCCTGGGGTGCCGCGGCCCGGCGCACCGCCGCGTCCGTGGTCGGCGAGCCGCTGCCGGTGGACCTGTCGGGCGAGGTGAAGCACTTCGTCGTCGACCACGACACCGTCGTGTCGCTGCGCGCGATGACGCGCGGCGACCTCCCCGACATGCTGCGGTGGCGGCAGGCCGAGCACGTCGCCCGCTGGTGGCACGCCGACGGCGAGCCGACCGCCGAGGCGGTCGAGCAGCACTACGGCCCCCGGATCGACGGGATGAGCCCGACCCGGATGTGGGTGGCCGAGGTCAACGGCCGGTCGGTGGGGTTCGTGCAGGACTACCGGATCGCCGAGCACCCCGAGTTCGCCCTGGTCTGCCCGCGCCCCGACGCCGTGGGGGTGGACTACGCCCTCGGGGACCCCGCCTGGGTCGGCCGTGGGCTGGGCGCCCGCCTGCTCTGGGTGTGGGCGCGCAAGGCGCGGCACCGCTTCCCCGACGTGCCGGCGTACTTCGCCGCGCCCGACCACCGCAACGAGGCCTCGCTGCGGATGCTCGACAAGGCCGGGTTCGAGCGCGGGGTGTGGTTCGACGAGCCGGGCCCGGACGGGACGGCGGGCACCGTCGTGGGCTGCACGCTCGACGTGGCGACGGTGCTCGGCTGACGGGTGGGCGGCCGCCGGTCACTAGGGTGTGCCCATGGACACCGAGACCCTGCGGCTGCCCTCCGGGCCGGTCGACCTGACCGCGATGCCCACCGACGTCGCCCCCGGCTTCGACGGAGGCAAGGCCGAGGGCAAGAAGGCACTGGTGGAGATGGGCCCCGAGCTCGCCGAGCTGCAGGAGCGGCTCTTCGCCGAGCGCACCACCGGCTCGACTCGCAACGTGCTGCTGGTGCTGCAGGGCATGGACACCTCCGGCAAGGGCGGGGTGCTGCGGCACACCGTGGGGCTGGTCGACCCGCAGGGCGTGCGGATCACCTCGTTCAAGGCGCCGACCGAGGAGGAGCTGAGCCACGACTTCCTGTGGCGGATCGAGCGGGCGCTGCCCGGAGCGGGCTACCTCGGCGTCTTCGACCGGTCGCACTACGAGGACGTGCTGATCGTGCGGGTGCGGGAGCTGGCGTCGCCGGAGGAGGTCGAGCGGCGCTACGGCGCGATCAACGACTTCGAGGCCCGGCTCGTCGACAGCGGCACGGTGCTGGTCAAGTGCATGCTGCACGTCTCCGTGGAGGAGCAGAAGGAGCGGCTGCTCGCGCGGCTCGACGACCCGAGCAAGTACTGGAAGTACAACCCCGGCGACCTCGACGAGCGCGCGCTGTGGCCGGCGTACCGCGACGCCTACGAGATCGCCCTCGAGCGCACCAACACCGAGGTCGCGCCCTGGCACGTCATCCCCAGCGACAAGAAGTGGTATCGCAACCTCTCGATCGGCAGCCTGCTGCTGGAGGCGCTGCGCGGCATGGACCCGCAGTGGCCGGCGCCGGACTTCGACGTCGCCGCCGAGCGGCACCGGCTGGCGACCGAGGACCCGCTCGCGTGATCCCGACCGTTGCGGTCAGCCGCTACGTCACGCCGCTGCGCGAGGGCGGCTCGTTGCCGGGGATCGTGGAGGCCGAGGACCTCGGCACCTACGTCTGCAAGTTCCGCGGGGCCGGCCAGGGCGAGCGGGTGCTGGTCGCCGAGGTGGTCGTGGGCGAGCTCGCCCGGCGCCTGGACATCCCGACCCCGCGGCTGGTGGCGCTCGACCTGGACCGCGAGATCGCCCGCTACGAGGCCGACGAGGAGGTGCAGGACCTGCTCACGGCCAGCCTGGGGCTGAACCTGGGCGTCGACTTCCTGCCCGGGGCGTTCGGCTACGACGGCGAACGGCCGCCCGCGGCGGAGGCCGCGCGGATCCTGTGGCTGGACGCGTTCACCGCCAACGTCGACCGCTCGTGGCGCAACCCCAACCTGCTGTGCTGGCACGGCCGGATCTGGGCGATCGACCACGGCGCCTGCCTGTACTTCCATCACGGCTGGGGCGGCGGCGTCGGCGACCCCGAACGGTTCGCGGCCCAGCCGTGGAGCGTGGAGGACCACGTGCTGGGCTTCGCGGTGGGGGCCGTGTCCGCGGTCGACGACGAGCTGCGGGCGCGGGTCGACGACGCGCTGATCGACGAGGTGGTGGCGGAGGTGCCCGACGCCTGGCTGACCCCGGTGCCCGGTGCGGAGGACGCGGCGGCCGTGCGGTCGGCGTACGCCTCGTTCCTGCGGGCCCGGCTCGGGTCGCGCCAGTGGCTGCCCCAGCGGGGGGCGGCGTGAGCGAGGTGTCGTCGGCCGGCCGGCTGCCCTACCAGTACGTCGTCCTGCGCTGCGTCCCGCGCGCGGACCGCGAGGAGTTCGTCAACGTCGGGGTGGTGCTCTTCTGCGAGGAGGCGGGCTTCCTCGAGGCCGCCTGTCACGTCGACGAGGAGCGGCTGCGGGCGCTGGACCCGCGGCTCGACCTCGCGCAGGTGCGCTCCGGGCTGGAGTTCGTGACCGACGTCTGCGCCGGGCACGAGCGCGCCGGCGCCGCCGGCCTCGGGACCCCCGGCACCCGCTTCGGCTTCCTCAAGGCCCCGCGCTCCACCGTGCTCCGCCCGGGCCCCGTCCACGGCGGCGTCACCGCCGACCCCGCCCGCCAGCTCGAGCGCCTCCTGGACCAGCTCGTCGCCTGAGTCGACCCGGCACTACTTCGGGTTGACCCGGCACTACTTCGGGTTGACCCGGCACTACTTCGGGTTGACCCGGCAGAAGTTCACGATCTTCTGCCGGGTCAACCCGATCTTCTGCCGGGTCAACCTAGACGGGGACGAGCTCCACGGCGCCGACGGCGTAGCGGGCGAGGATGGTGCGGGCGATCTCGGGGTGAGCGCCCAGGGGAGCGGAGACGGCGACGGCGCCGGCCTCGAGGGCCAGCTCGGCGGCCCGGTCGGGCAGCAGGCCCGGCGCCAGGAAGAGCGACGCGACGGCGATGTGCCGGCGCCCCTCGCCGCGGAAGGCGCGCACGGCCTCGCCGGTGGCCGGCGGGGCCGACGACGCGAACGCCGCCGTCACGGGGAGCTTGTGGTGGGTGCCCCAGACGCGGGCCAGGCGGGCGACGGACTGGTTGGCCAGCGCGTCGGACGACCCGGCCGCGGCGAGCACCAGCGCGTCGAGCTCGCGCACCCGCGCCTCCTTCAGCGCCTCGCGCATCCGCAGGTCGAGCACCTCGAGGAAGCACGCCTCGAGCCCGAGGATCTTGGTCACCCGGATCTTCAGGCCCTCGTGCCGGGCGGTCGCGGCGGCGACGGCCTCGGGCACGTCGACCTTCGCGTGGTAGGCCTCGGTCAGCAGCAGCGGCACGACGACGATCTCGTCGTAGCCCTTCTTCACCAGCCGGTCGACGACCGTCTGGAAGTCGGGCCGGGCCAGGTCGAGGAACGCCTTCTCGATCTTGAGGTCCGGGCGCAGCGCGCGGACCTCGTCGACGAGGGCGGTGATGGTCTGGGCGGAGCGCTTGTCGCGGCTGCCGTGTGCGAGCGCCACCAGGGCGGGTGCGGTCATGACAGCGGACTCCCTTCAACAACGGGGACGGGGGAGGTCTCGACGGCACTGTCGAGGGGAACGGGGGAGACGGCAGTACGCCGTCCGGCGGACGCGCCGCCGGCGTGGATGCCGCACTCGGTCTTGGCCAGGCCGGCCCAGCGCCCGCTGCGCGGGTCGTCGCCGGGCTCGACGCGGCGGGTGCAGGGCGCGCACCCGATGGAGGGGTAGCCGTCGTGGACGAGCGGGTTGACCAGCACGCCGTGGCGGGCGGCGTACGCCTCGACCTCGGCGTCGCTCCACCGGGCCAGCGGCGACACCTTGACCTTGCCGCGCTCCTCGTCCCAGCCGACGACCGGGGCGATGACGCGCGAGCGGGTCTCGGCGCGGCGCAGGCCGGTGGCCCAGGCGTCGTAGGACGCGAGCGCGCGCTCCAGCGGCTCCACCTTGCGCAGCGCGCAGCAGCGGTCGGGGTCGGTGCGCCACAGGTCGCCCAGCCGCGCCTCCTGCGAGGCCACCGACTCCACCGGCGTGATGGTGAGCATCCGCACTGGCAGCGTCGCCTCGACGGCGTCGCGGGTGCCGATCGTCTCGGCGAAGTGGTAGCCGGTGTCGACGAAGACCACGTCGATCCCGGGCGCCACCCGCGAGGCGAGGTGGGCGAGCACCGCGTCGCCCATCGACGAGGTCACGCAGAAGCGCTCGCCGAAGGTCGCGACCGCCCACTCGACGATGTGCTCGGCCGGAGCCAGCTCGAGCTCGGCGCCGACGTGCTGCACCAGCTCGCGCAGCTCGGCGCGCGAGCGCCCCTCGGTGTGCGACCCGCGGTAGACCCGGGCGGCCGCGGCCACGGCGCTCATGAGACGGCCCCCGAGGACGACGCCGCGGGCTCGAACGCACCGGTGAGCATCTCTTCGTCGGCGCGCACCACCCACGCGGCGAACGACTCGTCGTCGACCCTGTCGGCGAGGTAGGCCGACACGACCGACGTGACGTAGTCGTCGAGCCCCGCCGAGGTCACCTTGTGCGCCCGCAGCTTGCGGCCGAAGTTCGCATCGGCGCCGAGGGCGCCGCCGAGGTGCACCTGGAAGCCCTCGACCTGCTCGCCGTCGGGGCCGAGCACCTGCTGGCCCTTGAGCCCGATGTCGGCGATCTGGGTGCGCGCGCAGGCGTTGGGGCAGCCGTTGACGTTGACCGAGATCGGCGTGTCCAGGTCGGGGAAGCGCCGCTCCAGCTCGGCGACCAGCGCCTGCGCCCGGCTCTTGGTGTCGACCAGCGCCAGCTTGCAGAACTCCAGCCCGGTGCAGGCCATCGTGCGGCGGCGCCAGTTCGACGGCCGCGCCTCCAGGCCGATCGCCCGCAGGTCGTCGACCAGCGCCTCGACGACCTCGGGCCGCACGCCCAGCACCACGATCTTCTGGTACGCCGTCAGCCGGGCGCCGAGCGCACCGTGCCGCTCGACCACCTCGGCCAGGTCGACCAGCGTCGACCCGGTCAGCCGGCCGACGACCGGCGCGACGCCGACGTACCGCAGCCCGTCCTTCTGCTCGTGCACCCCGATGTGGTCGCCGTTGCGCGTCGGAGACGCGGGGGAGGGGCAGTCGACGAGCCCGCGGCCGAGGTAGTCGTCCTCGAGCACCTCGCGGAACTTCTCCACGCCCCAGTCGGCGACCAGGAACTTCAGCCGCGCCTTGGTGCGCAGCCGGCGGTAGCCGTAGTCGCGGAAGATCCGGATCACGCCGTGCCAGACGTCGGCGACCTCCTCGAGCGGGATCCAGACGCCGAGCTTGGCCGCGAGCATCGGGTTGGTCGACAGCCCGCCGCCGACCCACAGGTCGAACCCCGGGCCGTGCTCGGGGTGGACGGTGCCGACGAACGCGACGTCGTTGACCTCGGGCGCCACGTCGTGGCTGGGGTGACCGGTGACCGCGGTCTTGAACTTGCGCGGCAGGTTGGCCAGCTCGGGGTCGCCGATGAAGCGCGCCTTGATCTCGGCCAGCGCCGGCGACCCGTCGATGATCTCGTCGACGGCCACCCCGGCGACCGGCGAGCCGAGGAACGGCCGCGGCGAGTCGCCGCACGCCTCCTGGGTCTCCAGCCCGACCGACTCCAGCCGCTCCCAGATCGCGGGCACGTCCTCGATCCGGATCCAGTGGTACTGGATGTTGCAGCGGTCGGTGACGTCGGCCGTGCCTTGGGCGTACGCCGTCGACACCTCGCCCAGCGCCCGCAGCTGGTCGGGCCCCAGCACGAAGCCGTCGGTGCGCACCCGCATCATGAACCGGTCGGCCTCGAGCTCGTGCGGCTCCAGCCGCGACGTGGCCATGCCGTCGAAGCCCTCGGCACGCTGGGTGTAGAGGCCCCACCAGCGGAAGCGCCCGCGCAGGTCGGACGGGTCGATCGAGGCGAAGCCGCGGTGGGCGTAGATGTTCTCGATGCGAGCGCGGACGTGCAGCGGGTTGTCGTCCTTCTTCAGCTGCTCGTTGGCGTTGAGGGGCTCGCGGTAGCCCAGCGCCCACTGGCCCTCACCGCGGCGGGCGCGGGGGCGGGACGGGCGGGTGGGGGAGCCGGGGGAGGGCGCGCCTGCCGGGTGTCCGGCGGGTCCCTGGCCCGGACGGGCCGAGGTGGCGGAGGAGGTCATCGGTTGCTTCCTGGGGTGTGGAAGACGCGCGATCGGCGGCTCGGACTCCTCGACGCTGAGGATGATCGGCTGGCCTGCTGACCGGCGCCCAGGTCCGGTGGGTGGTCGGGTGGTTCTGGGCGGGTCGCCGTCGGGTCCGGGGCTCCGGGGGACGGCGGATCAGCGATGCCAACACATCATGCTGCGGACACGACCAAAGTCCACGTGGCGGCGAACCACGAGGTCGGTGTGCGTTGCAGCAGTGATCACGACGAGAAGTCTCACGGTCCGGACGCCCGTCCCACAAATCGGAATCTCATGGGGTGAGACGTCGTCTCGCAAAATGAGACGACTGGCCCGGGCTGACGGCGTACCCCCTCGGCTCCTAGGCTGTGCCGCATGAGCGAGACCCCGCGCAGCGACGCGACCAGCGACCTGATCAGCTCCGCCTACCGCCAGGCGCTCGAGGTCATCGAGGGCGTCGAGCCGCGGGTCGCGGCGGCCACCCGCCAGGAGCTCGCCGACCAGCGAGGGTCGCTCAAGCTGATCGCCTCGGAGAACTACGCCTCGCCGGCGGTGCTGCTGACGATGGGCACCTGGTTCAGCGACAAGTACGCCGAGGGCACCGTCGGCCACCGCTTCTACGCCGGCTGCCAGAACGTCGACACCGTCGAGGCGCTGGCCGCCGAGCACGCGCGCGAGCTGTTCGGGGCGCCCTACGCCTACGCCCAGCCGCACTCCGGCATCGACGCCAACCTGGTGGCGTTCTGGTCGATCCTCGCCCACCGGGTCGAGACACCCGCGCTCGAGAAGCACAGCGTCAAGAACGTCAACGAGCTGTCCGAGGGCGACTGGGAGACGCTGCGCGCCGAGCTCGGCAACCAGCGGCTGCTCGGCATGAGCCTCGACGCGGGCGGTCACCTCACCCACGGCTTCCGCCCCAACATCAGCGGCAAGATGTTCCACCAGCAGCAGTACGGCACCGACCCCGAGACCGGGCTGCTCGACTACGACGCCGTCGCGGCCAAGGCCCGCGAGTTCCGCCCGCTGATCCTGATCGCCGGCTACTCCGCCTACCCGCGCCGCGTGAACTTCGCGAAGATGCGCGAGATCGCCGACGAGGTGGGCGCGACCCTCATGGTCGACATGGCCCACTTCGCGGGCCTGGTGGCCGGCAAGGTGTTCACCGGCGACGAGGACCCGGTGCCGCACGCCCACGTCGTCACCACGACCACCCACAAGTCGCTGCGTGGCCCGCGCGGCGGTCTGGTGCTGGCGCAGGAGGAGTTCGCCTCCTCGGTCGACCGCGGCTGCCCGATGGTGCTCGGCGGCCCGCTGTCGCACGTGATGGCCGCCAAGGCGGTCGCGCTGGCCGAGGCCCGCCAGCCGTCCTTCCAGGACTACGCCCAGCGCATCGCCGACAACGCCAAGTCCCTCGCCGAGGGCCTGATGAAGCGCGGCGTCACGCTCGTCACCGACGGCACCGACAACCACATCGTGCTGCTCGACGTCGGCTCCTTCGGCATCACCGGTCGCCAGGCCGAGTCGGCGCTGCTCGACGCCGGCGTCGTCACCAACCGCAACTCGGTGCCCGCCGACCCCAACGGCGCGTGGTACACCTCCGGCGTCCGGATCGGTACGCCGGCGCTCACGACGCGCGGGTTCGGCGCCGACGAGTTCGACAAGGTCGCCGAGCTGATGGTCGACGTGCTGGCCAACACCACGCCGGGCACCACCAGCGCCGGGGCGCCGTCGAAGGCGTCGTACACGCTGGGCGACGGAGTCGCCGACCGGGTCCGCGCCGCCTCCGCCGAGCTGCTCGACGCCAACCCGCTCTACCCCGGCCTCGACCTGGGCTGAGCCCGCGCGCCCACGAGCTTCTGCCGGGTCGACCCGAGCTTCTGCCGGGTCGACATGATGTCGTTCGGCTGGGCTCAGCGCGCGCGACGGCGTACACTCGACGCCAGGTAGTTGCGACCGCCGCCTCCTCACGTCATCATGTGCGCGGCTGCGGTCAGCGCAGCCAGGCGATCGCGGCGAGACTCCGCACGCCTCCCTCGCACCGGCGAGGCGTCCCGATCCAGGTCCGGGACGACGATCCGGAAGCAGTCGACCGACGGACCACCGTCGGCACAGCACGACCGGTCCGCATCCGTGGCGGACCACACAGGAAGGGGCTGCCGGCTTGGCGGCACGACGCACCACGCGGTCCAACAACCGCGGAGGCAACGCACGCTCGAACGCTCGCAACGGGCAGAGCAACGGGCGCTCGCGCACCCGCGCCCGTGACAACGAGGGGATCATCCCGGTCCTCGCGATGACCGTGCGCGAGGTGGAGACGGCGGTCAAGAAGGGCCAGCTGTCCTCCGGCACCACCGCGCGGTTCCAGGCGGTCGCGCTGCTGGCGCGCGCCGAGCGGGCCAAGGTCAAGGCCGACACGTCCCTGACCGACGCCCAGCGCGACGGCCAGCTCAAGCGCCTCGACGGGATCGCGACGATCCTGGCCCAGATCGCGGCCCACCAGCCTGCGTTCTTCGGACTGCTGTCCGAGGACGCCGAGGTCTCCGAGGCGACCCGCCGGCTGCAGCAGGAGATGCAGCGCCAGGCAGGTTTCGAGCCGGAGCCTGAGCCGGAGGAGGTCGAGCCCGAGGAGGGCGCCCGCCACGAGCGTCGGGTGATCCCGCGCTCGGTGATGGCCGCCCAGCTGGCCAACCCGTTCCTGGTGCCCGACTTCTCCCAGGCCCCGCCGCGCACTCAGGGGACCCTGGTCGGCTGGGAGCTGATCGGCCCGCTGCTCAACGCCTTCGAGCACCCCGCGCCGGGCGCCCCCGCGTGCATGGAGCTGCCCGAGCCGCGCTCGATGCTGCTGCCCCCGGGCGTCGACCTGATGGCCCACCAGTCGCGGCTGCTCGCCGCGGTCGCCGACGGCCACCGCACCTTCCTGCTCGCCGACGAGCCCGGACTCGGCAAGACCGCCCAGGCGCTGCTGGCCGCGCAGGCGGCCGACGCCTACCCGCTGCTGTGCGTCGTCCCCAACGTCGTCAAGACCAACTGGGCGCGCGAGGTCAAGATGTGGACCCCGCAGCGCTCGGTCACCGTGATCCAGGGCGACGGCGCCAACGTCGACGGCTTCGCCGACGTGGTCGTCGTCAACTACGAGGTCCTCGACCGGCACGTCGACTGGATCGGCAACCACGGCTTCCGCGGGATGGTCGTCGACGAGGCCCACTACATCAAGAACAAGAAGTCCCAGCGCTCCCAGCACGTGCTGGAGATCTCCGAGCGGATCCGCCGCCGGATGGCCCGCCCGCTGCTGATGGCGCTGACCGGCACCCCGCTGATCAACGACATCGAGGACTTCCGCACGATCTGGCAGTTCCTCGGCTGGATCGAGGAGCGCCGCCCCGGCAACGCGCTGATGGCCGCGCTCGAGGACACCGACCTGACGCCGGCCTCCCACGGGTTCTACCCGCTGGCCCGGCAGGCCGTGATCGACCTCGGCATCGTCCGCCGCCGCAAGGTCGAGGTCGCCGCCGACATCCCCGCCCGCCGGGTCGCCGACCTGCCGGTCGAGCTCGAGGGCGCGGTCGGCCGGTCCATCCAGGACGCCGAGGCGCGGCTCGCGAAGCGGCTGGTCAGCCGCTACGAGGCGGCGCTGGAGCACCGCCGGGCCGGCGCGGCGGTCGAGGGCATCGACCACACGCTCGTACGCCGGGTGGCCGAGCGCGAGATCGCCGAGGCGTCGGAGTCCAAGACCGAGGACAACGTCTTCGCCATGGTCCGCAAGATCGGCCAGGCGAAGGCCGAGCTCGCCGCCGACTACGCCGCCCAGCTGGCCCACAGCGCCGGCAAGGTCGTCTTCTTCGCCAAGCACCTCGACGTGATGGACACCGCCGAGGAGGTCTTCGCCAAGCGCGGGCTCCGCACCACCACGATCCGCGGCGACCAGACCCCGAAGGCCCGCACCGAGGCGATCGACGGCTTCGTCAACGACCCCGAGGTCGCCGTCATCGTCTGCTCGCTCACGGCGGCCGGCGTCGGCATCAACCTGCAGGTGTCGTCCAACGTCGTGCTCGCCGAGCTCTCGTGGACCGACGCCGAGCAGACCCAGGCGATCGACCGGGTGCACCGCATCGGGCAGACCGAGCCGGTGACGGCGTGGCGGATCATCGCCGCGCAGACCATCGACGCGCGGATCGCCGAGCTGGTCGACAGCAAGGCCGGTCTCGCCGCGCGCGCCCTCGACGGCGCCGCCGAGGAGACCACCGAGACCGTCGACGTCCAGGTCGAGGCCCTGGTGCAGATCCTCACCCAGGCGCTCACCGAGCAGCGCGAGCCGGTCGGGGTCCTCTGACCACCGGCGCGGGGGCCCGCTGACCGCCGGCGCTCAGGGCGTCGCGGGCTCCGGCTCGTCCGGCGGGTCCGGGCGCGGGGCCGGCGGCTCCACCACGACCCGCGCCCGCGCGGCGGTGTGGTCGGCGGTCCTCGCCAGCACCACCGCGAAGGTGCGCTGGCGGGCCGGCGTGCGGATCGTGAACGACGCGCTGCCGTCGCCGCCCAGCGTGGCCCGAGCCACGACCCGCGTCTCGCCGGCGACCCTGGTCACCAGCAGCACCCGGTCGCCGGCCGCGCCGCCCACCGCGGTGGCGGTGACCGTCGTCTGCCGCTGCCCGACGTCGGCCGTGGCTGTCACGGTCGCGCGCACCCGCAGCTGCCACGCCGCGCTCACCGCGCCGCGCACCCGCCAGCGGTAGGCGGCGCGCCCGGTCACCGGAGCGCTGTCGGCGCCGACCCGGCCGCCGCGGTCGGTGGTCGTCCGGGCGACGGCCGCCCAGCCGTCGGCGCGCCGCACCTGCAGCACCGCGCGGCGGCCGGGCACGGGCGCGCCCGAGGCGGTGGTCACCCGGCCGGTCAGCCGCACGGTGGTGGCGTACGCCGCCAGGTGGGCGCCGCCGCCGATCCGCACCGCGGCCGCCCGGACCGGCGCGGGGGAGTCGCCGGCCGGGGCTCCGGCGCCGCCGGAGGGGGCCGCGGACGGGCTCGCCGAGGGGCTGGGCGAGGGACCGGTGTCGGGGGATTCGCTCGGGCCCGTGCCGGGGTCGTCGGCCCCGGTGGCGTCGGTGCCGGTGGCGTCGGTGGAGCCTGCCGCCGGAGAGGGCTCGGCCGGGCTCGACGGCGCCGCGGTGGCGCCCGGCTCGGGGGAGGGGTCGTCGCTCTCGGGCGTGGGCGCGGCAGCGGGGGCCTCGCGCAGCGGCGCGGGTGCGCCGATCACGTCGTGGGCGAGCTGCTGGACGGGGTCCGGCAGGTTGCTGGTGTAGGCCGCCGCGACGCCGCCGCTGAGGGCCACCACCACGGCCACCGCCGTGCCGCCGGTGCCGAGCCGGCGCAGCGACCGGCGGCGCAGCGGGACGGGCGCCGACGGGGGGCCGGCGTCGCGGTACGCCCCGACGTACTCCCGCTCGCGGGCGAGCTCGGCCGCCGACCCGGGCGCGCGCAGGGCACGCACCAGGTCGTCGTCGGCCCACTCGTCGGCCCACTCCTCGGGCCCGTCCGGCCCGAGCTCGTCGACCCCGTCGTCGTGCTCGCTCATCGCGCACCTCCTCTCGTGGACGCCCGGACCTGCGGGTCCTGGGACAGGGACTTCAGTGCCCGGTGGACGGCCACCCTGACCGCGCCCGGGCTGCGGCCCACCAGCGTGGCGACCGCGGCCACGTCGAGGCCGGCGACCACCCGCAGCATCACCATCTCCGCCTGGTCGGGCGGCAGCGTGGCCACCAGCCGGAGCGCGGTGGCGGTCGCCTCCGCGTCGACCGCCGCCTCCTCGGCGCTGGGCGCCCGCCGGTCGTCGGCCTCGGCCGGCTCCGCGACGGGCACCGCCGGCCGGGCGGCGCGGGCCCGACCGTGGTCGATCGCGCGGTGCCGGGCGACCGTGAAGAGCCAGGCGCGGAACTCCGCCACCCCGCCACGGAAGCCCCCCAGGTCGCGCACCACCTGGAGCCAGGTCTCCGCGGCGATGTCCTCGGGGGCCTCGTTGCCGCGCACCGCGAGATAGCGCAGCAGCGGCGGGTGCAGCGCCCGCCACAGGACGGTGAACCCCTGCTCGTCGCCGTTCCGCGCCCCGTCGAGGGCGGCGTCGAGAGCAGCGGCAAGGTCGGGCGCCGCGCCCGCGCGCGCACCACCGGCCCCGTCCCCGGTCGGGCCGTCCCTGGTCGGGTCGGGCTCCGTCGGGTCGGGCCGGTGGGCGGCGTCCGGCTGGCGGTCCAGGTCCGGTCCTCTCGTGGTGGACGGGTCGGTGCCGACGCTAGTGCGTGCACCGCGGCACGGTCGGCCGTCGGCTCAGGTGTCGGTCGAGGGTGCCACGACGGCGACCTTCACCTTGCCGCTGACGGCACCGGCCGAGGCGTCGCTGCGGGCGACGACGAGCCGGTAGCGCGTGGTGGCGCGCGGCGTCACCACGAACGACACGGCGCCGTCGGCGTCGGTCCTCGCCCGGTCGATGGCGCGCGCGCTGCGCGGGTGGCCGACCTTCACCGCCCACAGCTTGACCTTCGCGTCGGCGAGCAGCGCGCCCTGGAGGGTCACCGTGCCGGCCACCGTCGCGGACTCCCCCTGCGTGATGCTGGTCGGGTCGGCGGTGATGGCGACGTCCGGCCGCACCGGCACCCGCACCGCGCGGCTGCGCGCCGGCAGCAGCCGCGGCGTGCCGCGGAAGACCAGGCGGTAGCCGGTCGTCTGCTCGGGGTCGACCCGGAAGCGGACCAGGCCACGCTTGGAGGTGCGGCGGGCGGCGACCTTCGTCCAGGCGCTGTCCTCGGCGGTGCGGGCCAGCAGCACGACGCGGCGGTTCGCGACACCGTGCCGGCGGGTCTGCAGCCTGCCGCGGATGACGTCGACGCTGCCGTCGGGGCCGGTCTTGTGCACGTGGGCGATCCGCAGCGCGGTGGCCAGCCGCGGTGCGGCGGCGGCCGGCGCGGCCTCGACGTGGAAGGCGGGCGCGGTCAGCAGTCCGGCGGCGGTCGCCAGCGCGGCGGCTCCGGCCACGCGGCGGAGCAGGGACCTGATCATGGGGCTCCTCCGAGCTCGGGCGCCCCAGGACGGGCGCGTCACCTCTGACAGCGGAGGAGGGGGTCGCAGCGTTACAGCCGTGGGGGCGGCCGGGCTAGACGGGTCGGCTAGACGGGCGCGTCCACGACCGGTGTGGCGCGCTCGACGATCGCTCGCAGCGCGTCGGCGCCGAGCGCGGGCGGGAGGGTCCCGAACGTGCCGTGGTACGCCGTGTCGAGACGCGTCGCGCAGAACGCGTCGGCCACCTCCGCGGGGGCGTGCCGGACCAGCAGCGAGCCCTGGAGGCAGGCCGCCATCGCCCCGGCCAGCCGGCGCGCGGAGACCTCCAGCGAGCCGGCGTCGCCCAGCATGGCCAGCGCGTCCTCGATGGCGCGGTCGAGCCGCGGGTCGGCGCCGCGGGCCGCCCCGACCTCGGTGATCCAGGCGCCGAGCACCTCGGGCTCGCGGGAGAGCGCGCGGAGCACGTCGAGGGCGTTGACGTTGCCCGACCCCTCCCAGATCGAGTTGAGCGGCGACTCGCGGAACAGCAGCGGCAGCCCCGACTCCTCGACGTAGCCGTTGCCGCCGAGGCACTCCAGCGCCTCCGCGACCATCGCCGGCGTGCGCTTGCAGACCCAGAACTTCGCCAGCGGCAGCGCGATCCGGCGCAGCGCCGTCTCGTGCGGGTCGCCGGGGGCGTCGACCGCAGCAGCGAGCCGGATCGCGAGGGCAGTCGCGGCCTCGGACTCGACGGCCAGGTCGGCGACGACGTTCTGCATCAGCGGCTGGTCGGCGAGCCGCGCGCCGAACGCCGACCGGTGGGCGACGTGCCACGACGCCTCGGCCAGCGCCCGCCGCATCAGCGACGCCGAGCCGAGCACGCAGTCGAGGCGGGTGGCCGCGACCATCTCGATGATCGTGCGCACCCCACGGCCCTCGTCGCCGAGCCGCCGGGCCAGGGTGCCGTCCATCTCGAGCTCGGAGGAGGCGTTGGAGCGGTTGCCGAGCTTGTCCTTGAGCCGCACCACGTCGAGCCGGTTGCGGGTGCCGTCGGGCAGCACCCGCGGCACCACGAAGCAGGTCAGCCCGCCGGGCGCCTGCGCGAGCACCAGGAAGACGTCGTTCATCGGCGCCGAGGTGAACCACTTGTGGCCGTGCAGGGTGTAGTCCCCTTCGACGCCCGTCGGCCGCGCCTCCGTCACGTTGGCCCGGACGTCGGAGCCGCCCTGCTTCTCGGTCATCCCCATCCCCGCGAGCGCCCCCCGCTTCTCGGCGAGCGGCCGCAGGCCGGGGTCGTACGCCGTCGACGCGAGGGCCGGCGTCCACTCCTTGGCGATCGCGTCGTCGGCGCGGAGCGCGGGCACGGCGGCGTACGTCATCGAGATCGGGCAGCCGTGGCCCGGCTCGGTCATCGACCAGGCGAGGAACCCCGCCGCCCGGCGGACGTGGGCGTGCGAGTCGTCGCTCTCCCAGGGGGTGGCGGCGAGCCCGTGGCCGACGGCGCGCTCCATCAGCCAGTGCCACGACGGGTGGAACGTCACCTCGTCGACGCGGTGCCCCCAGCGGTCGTAGCTCCGGAGCCGCGGCGGGTGCTCGTTGGCGAGCATCCCGTGCTCCCGGGCCTCCGCCGTGCCGGCCTCCCGGCCCAGCCCGGCGAGCGAGGCGAGCGTCTCCTCCGAGCCGTGCCGGAGCACCGCCTCGCGCAGCGCGGGGTCGCCGCCGACGACGTCGTGCCCGACCAACGGCGGCGCCTGGTTCGTGGCGGCGCGGAGTTCGGGGTCCATGTCGCCTACCGTAGTTCCCATGGCCGAGCCGGAGACCGAGCAGGCCGACCGGGTCCCGGCGGACCGGTCGGTGCTCGGCTGGCCGCGGCGGGTCCGCGAGGACGTCTGGCGGCTCATCGTGACGACGGTCGGCTCGTGCCTGCGCTACCGCGTCACCGGCCTGGCGGCCGAGGGGGCGTTCTTCGCGGTCCTCTCGGTGCCGCCGCTGATCTTCGCGCTCGCGGGGGCGATCGGCGTCGTGTCCGACCGCTACACCCCGGCCGAGGTCGAGAGCTTCCGCGACGCCGTGATCGAGCTCAGCTCGCGCGCGGTCACGGACACGGTGGTCAACCAGGTCATCACGCCGACCATCGACGAGGTGCTCAGCCAGCCTCGCTACGACGTGATCTCGCTCGGCTTCGTGCTCGCGCTCTGGTCGGGCTCCCGGGCGCTCAACGTCTTCGTCGACACCATCACGATCATGCACGGCCTCGGCGGGCACCGCGGGATCATCAAGACCCGGATCCTGTCCTTCTCGCTCTACGTGCTGGCGATGATCACGGGGGCCGTCTCGATCCCGCTGATCCTGGTCGGGCCCTCGCTGCTGCGCGACTGGCTGCCCGACCGGTTCGACCCGCTGCTGGCGTTCTACTGGCCGACGGTCGTCGTGGT
>JAUILS010000294.1 GCA_030432975.1 Actinomycetes bacterium | reverse complement strand
AGTCCGGCAGCGACTCCGCTCCCGCGACGGATCGACCGGCGCTGAAGCCCAGCGACGCTGCCATCAACAAGATCGAGGCAGTCGTCTTGACGCGGCCACCGTCGCGAGCGGTTCGGCGACGCATGGCCTCCTCCTCTCGGCTGGCGGGGCGGGTGGTGTGAGAGAGAGGAGCGGGCAGGGCCGCGCGACGTACCTTCCCGGAGGGTCGGGCTACCGTGGAGGCGTGACACGAGACGAGGTGCGGCGGGTCACCGATGTGCCCCCGCCGCTCAGCGAGCAGCAGCGGGCGCGCCGCCGGCGCTACCTCGAGATCATGGGCGCCTGCCTGGCGCTGATCGTGCTGGCCTGGACGGTGGTGCCGCACTACTCCGTGCGGCTCGCCGTGGCGATGTCGCTGGTGGCGGCGGTGCTGCCGCCGATCGCGGCCATCGTCGCGAACCGCCGCGACGACTGACCCGGTCCGGGCTACTGCCCGGCCATGACTCCGACCCGCTCCCGCGAGAAGCCCGGGAACACCGCGGCCGGGCTGGCGGTGAAGCGTGCCGCGACGACCTCGGAGAGCACCGAGCGATAGTCGGTGGTGACCAGCAGGTCGGAGTCGACCTGGTTGGTGATCGTCGGCCAGTTCGCGTAGTACTGCCCGCCCTTCACGCCGGCACCGGCGACGAACATCACGTTGCCGTAGCCGTGGTCGAGGCCGACGTTGGCGTTCTCCTTCACCCGGCGGCCGAACTCGCTCATCGTGACGAGCGTGACCTTGGAGGCCAGCCCGCCGATGTCGGTGAAGAACGCCGCCACGCACTTGGCGAGCTCCTCGGTCTGCCGGATCATGCCGCCGTAGGCCAGCGTGCCGAGACCGGTGTGCATGTCCCACTCGCCCTGGTCGATGGTGATCACGCTGACGCCGGCGTCGCCGCGGACGATGCGGGCCGCGGTCGCCATCGCCTTGCCCAGCGAGCCCTTGGGGTACGACGCCCCGTTGCGCGGTCCGGCGGCGGTCTTCTTGACGGGAGCGAAGTCCTTCACCGCCGAGAACGTCGACCGGGCGGCCGCCGCGTGCGGACCGTACTCCCCGCTCCACATGGTCTTGAGCGCTTTGACGCGGCCGTTCGGGACGCGACCCTTGCCGTCGCCGGCGATCTGCACCTGGTCGACCTTGGACAGCGACATGAAGTGCTCGTCGCCATAGAGCGACGACGGGGGAGCGGCGCCGCCGACGTTGATCGCCTGCAGCGGCGAGCTGATGGAGTCGGCGCCGATCATCCGGTTCAGCCACCCGGAGCGGGACGAGGAGCCGGGGTCGGCGTCCTCCATCTCCTCCATGGCGGCGAAGTGCGACCGGGTCACCGAGGGCAGGCCGGTGGCGTGCACCGCCGCGAGCTTGCCGGCGTTCCACATCGGCATCAGCGGCTTGAGCTTGGGGTGCAGGCCGAAGAAGCCGTCCTTGCCCAGCAGCTGGCCCTGGGGGATCGCGATCTTGGGTCGCGCCTGGTAGTAGACCGGGTCGCCGTACGGCACCACGAGCGACATCCCGTCGGCCGCGCCGCGCATGGAGAGCACGACGAGCACGGACGGGGCCGGGCCGAGCGTCGCGGCGGCCGCGGTCTGCAGCACGGCGTCGCCGATGACGGTGGTGGTGCCGGCCAGGGCGGCCGCACCGAGCAGGCCGCGGCGGGAGAGCCGGGCGCGCCCGGTCGACAGCTCGTCGCAGCAGGTGGTCGGGGTCGTGAGGTCGCTCATGGTGGTCACCGGGTCAGGTGGGCGGGGGAGTCGAGGATGGTCGCGAGCACGAACGGGAGGTCGTACTTCACCAGGCGGTGGCCCTTGACGATCCGGTCGGACGGGCGGTAGCCGGCCACCTCGCAGCAGGCCTGCAGGAGGGTGGACGTGGAGCGCCGTCCGAGCAGGCGCAGCGAGAGGTAGTCGACCAGCTCGTCGAAGCGGATCGGGTAGCGCGGCACCCACGAGGCGCGGGACTTGTAGGAGATGCCCTTCTTCGGGTACCACCCGCCCGCCAGGGTGTAGTGCACCTGGAAGGAGGCCATCATCCGCGACGGCGACGACCACGACTTGTTGTCGGCGGGCGCGCCGTCGGGTCGCGGCCAGGTGTACGGCGTCAGCCCGATCTGGCCGGCCTGCCACAGCATGGAGTTGGCGGCGTGCTGGTCGCCGCCGGTGTTCGGCGGGTCCTTGACCGTGATGTTGAGCGCCCGGTAGGTCGCGACCAGGTCCTCTCCGGGGTCGCGCACCTTGCCGTCCACGGAGTCCGCGAACTCGACCGAGTCCACCAGCGCGCGCAGCACCGGCTTGATCGCGGTGTCGTTGTCGAGGAACACCTGCGCGAGGTGGTCGACCAGCTCCTGCGACGGCTTGTCGGAGACGAACTTCACCGCGAGCTTGCGGGCGATCCGCTGCGCGGTCGAGGGGTGGTGGGCGAGGTAGCTGAGGTAGCGCCGGGTCAGCTCGCGACCGTCGGCGTCGGCGTTGGGGTCGGAGAAGCCGAGCACCGACACCGGGCCGGTCGCGTGGTCCTCCGGCCGGTACGACGAGTCCCAGGTCTTGGCGACGTCGACCCGCCAGCCGGTGAGGATCCGGGCGGAGGCCTTGACCGCGGCCTCGGAGTAGCCCGCCTCCAGGCCGACCGTGTGCAGCTCGAGGAGCTCGCGGCCGAGGTTCTCGTTCAGCGCGTCCTTCGTCGACACCGCGTTGTCGAGATAGACCAGCATGGCGGGGTGGAGCACGGCCGCCTGGAGCAGGTCCTCGAACCGGCCGAGGGAGCGCTTGCGGATGAGGTCGCCGTAGGCCTTGCGGAAGATGAAGTGGTTCATGCCCGTGGCGGGCACGTAGAAGTGGTTCTCCCAGAACTCCGTCATCATCTCCTGCACCTGGCGGCGGGTGCGGATCCGGCGGTTGAGCACCCAGCGCTGGTAGTTCAGCACCCACTGCCAGCCGTCCTCGGTGCCGTTCTTGTCGCGGGCCCAGAGGCTGAGCTCGTCGCGGTTCAGGGAGGGCCACCAGCCGTTGACGGCCTTGGCCTTCTTGTCGCTGATGCCGGCGGGGGAGAGCTGGCGCTCGAACCACTTCCGGGCGCCGCCCTGTCGGCGTACCTCCTTGACCAGCGCTCGGTTCAGACCGTAGGAGAAGCGGCTCACGAGGTGACGCTGGGCGGGGGGCAGGTAGGGCTCGCCGCGGTAGCGACGCGGGGTGTACGTCGCGGCCTCGGCGGGGGCGGCGACGACGAGCGGAGCG
>JAUILS010000048.1 GCA_030432975.1 Actinomycetes bacterium | reverse complement strand
CCGGGTCGACCGGCAGCGCGGCATGGACATCACCGTCGTGACCACGGCCACCGACGACGACCAGGGCCGCGCGCTGCTCGAGCAGCTCGGCTTCCCGTTCAAGGAGAACTGACATGGCGAAGACTGCTCTGAAGGTCAAGGCCGCTCGCAAGCCGAAGTTCGCGGTGCGCGGCTACACCCGCTGCCAGCGCTGCGGCCGCCCCAAGGCGGTCTACCGCAAGTTCGGCCTGTGCCGGATCTGTCTGCGGGAGATGGCGCACCGCGGCGAGCTGCCGGGCGTCACCAAGTCCTCCTGGTGACCCACGGGGGGCTTCGCCCCCCGTGGACCCCCCACCGTGGGAGCGGTGGAACTCCAACACCACACCGCTGAAGGTCCGCCGGCCGGACGAGCCGACGGAAACCGCAGCAGAAAGAGAAACGCACCAACCATGACGATGACCGACCCGATCGCGGACATGCTCACGCGTCTGCGCAACGCCAACCAGGCGTACCACGACTCGGTGTCGATGCCCTACAGCAAGCTGAAGGTGGGCGTCGCCGAGATCCTCAAGCAGGAGGGATACATCACCTCCTTCGACGTGGCGGACAACGTGGCCGCCGACGGCACCCCTGCCGTGGGCAAGACGCTGACCATCACCCTCAAGTACGGCCGCAACCGCGAGCGTTCGATCGCCGGGGTGCGCCGCATCAGCAAGCCGGGCCTGCGGGTCTACGCCAAGCACACGGGCCTCCCGAAGGTGCTGGGCGGCCTGGGCGTCGCGATCATCTCGACGAGCCAGGGCCTGCTGACCGACCGTCAGGCGAACCAGAAGGGCGTGGGCGGAGAAGTCCTCGCCTACGTCTGGTGACCGAGAGCTGCGAAGGAGACAACAAGCATGTCGCGCATTGGCAGGCTGCCCATCGCGGTCCCCTCGGGCGTTGACGTCGCCATCGAGGACAGCACGGTGACGGTCAAGGGCCCCAAGGGGACCCTCAGCCACACCGTGGCCGCGCCCATCACCGTCGAGAAGGGTGACAGCGGCGCGCTGGAGGTCAAGCGTCCCGACGACGAGCGCAAGAGCCGCTCGCTGCACGGGCTGACCCGGACCCTCATCAACAACATGGTCGTCGGCGTCACCGACGGCTACGAGAAGAAGCTCGAGATCGTCGGCGTCGGCTACCGCGTGCTGTCGAAGGGACCGACCCAGCTGGAGTTCCAGCTCGGCTACTCCCACCCGATCACCTTCAACGCCCCCGACGGCATCACCTTCACGGTGGAGAGCCCGACCAAGCTGGGCGTCGAGGGCATCGACAAGCAGCTGGTCGGCGAGGTCGCCGCCAACATCCGCAAGCTGCGCAAGCCCGAGCCCTACAAGGGCAAGGGCGTGCGCTACGCGGGCGAGCACATCCGCCGCAAGGTCGGAAAGGCTGGTAAGTAACCCATGGCCGTGTCCCTCAAGCACCGCAAGCACACCGCCGGTCGCGTGCAGTCCCGGCTGCGCCGCCAGCTCCGTGGCCGCAAGGGCGTCTCCGGTACGCCGGACCGCCCGCGGCTGGTCGTCACCCGCTCGGCCAAGCACATCAGCGTGCAGGTCGTCGACGACACCGTCGGCAAGACCCTGGCCTCGGCCTCCTCGATGGAGGCCGACGTGCGGGGCGCCTCCGGCGACAAGACCGCCAAGGCCAAGAAGGTCGGCGAGCTCGTCGCCGCCCGGGCGAAGGCCGCCGGCATCGAGGGCGTGGTCTTCGACCGCGCCGGCAACAAGTACCACGGCCGCATCGCGGCCCTCGCCGACGCCGCCCGTGAGGGCGGACTGTCCTTCTGACACACGGGGACACCCCGTGTACCCCGTGTCACAGACGAGAGAAGAGGAAGACTCATGAGCGGAGCCCAGCGCGGACAGCGCTCGGGTGGCGAGCGTTCGGACCGTCGCGGCCGCGACGACCGTCGCCAGGCCGAGAAGAGCGCCTACATCGAGCGCGTCGTCGCGATCAACCGCGTCGCCAAGGTGGTCAAGGGTGGTCGTCGCTTCAGCTTCACCGCCCTGGTCGTCGTCGGCGACGGCGAGGGGATGGTCGGCGTCGGCTACGGCAAGGCCAAGGAGGTGCCGGCCGCGATCGCCAAGGGCGTCGAGGAGGCCAAGAAGCACTTCTTCCGGGTCCCCCGGATCCAGGGCACCATCCCGCACCCGGTGCAGGGTGAGAAGGCCGCCGGCGTGGTGCTGCTGCGCCCCGCCGCCCCCGGTACCGGCGTGATCGCCGGTGGCCCGGTGCGCGCGGTCCTGGAGTGCGCCGGCATCCACGACGTGCTGAGCAAGTCGCTCGGCTCGTCCAACCAGATCAACATCGTCCACGCGACCGTCGAGGCGCTGCGGATGCTGGAGGAGCCCGAGGCCGTGGCCGCCCGTCGTGGGCTGCCCGTGGAGAGCGTCGCCCCGGCGGCCCTCCTGAAGGCGAAGGCCGAGGAGAAGGCCGCCGCGGTGGCCGCGGCGTCCACCGGAGGTGCGTCCTCATGACGCAGCTCAAGGTCCAGCAGATGAAGTCCTCGATCGGCTGCAAGGCCAACCAGCGCGACACCCTGCGCTCGCTCGGCCTGAAGCGGATCGGCGACGTGGTCGTCAAGGAGGACCGCCCGGAGATCCGGGGCATGGTCCAGACCGTCCGTCACCTGGTGACGGTCGAGGAGGTCGAGTGAGATGACGCTCAAGCTTCATCACCTGCGCCCGGCGCCCGGAGCCAAGACCGCCAAGACCCGTGTGGGTCGTGGTGAGGCCTCCAAGGGCAAGACCGCCGGCCGCGGCACCAAGGGCAGCAAGGCCCGCAACCAGATCCCTGCCGCCTTCGAGGGTGGGCAGATGCCGATCCACATGCGGCTCCCCAAGCTGAAGGGCTTCAAGAACCCCTTCAAGGTGGAGTTCCAGGTGGTCAACCTGGACCGCATCGGCGCGCTGTTCCCCGAGGGTGGCGAGGTCACCGTCGAGCAGCTCGTGGAGCGCGGCGCGGTGCGCAAGGGCCAGCCCGTCAAGGTGCTCGGCCAGGGCGACCTGACCGTCGCCGTCCAGGTCAGCGCCGACGCGTTCTCCGCGTCGGCCAAGGACAAGATCGAGGCCGCGGGCGGCACCGTCACCGTCCGTTGAGTGCGGTCAGGGCGCGAGCCACCGGAAGCCACGGCTTTCGGCGGCCGCGCCCTTCGCCGCTCCCGACGGGGTGCGACGGGGTGCCTGTTAGGCTTCCCGGCGTTCCCGCCGGTGGCTCGGAACCGGCCCTGGGACGGGTCGGCATCGGTGCCGCCGTAGGCCTCAGCCTCGAGCAACAGCCAAGAAAGAGGATGTCGTGCTAGGCGCGTTCGCCAACGCTTTCCGGACACCGGACCTGCGACGCAAGTTGCTGTTCGTGCTGTTCATCATCACGATCTTCCGGCTCGGCTCGCAGGTCCCGGCTCCCGGGGTCAACGTCCGCAACGTGCAGGACTGCCTGGCGGGCGTCGGCGACAACAGCCTCTACAGCCTGATCAACCTGTTCTCCGGTGGCGCGCTGCTCCAGCTGACGATCTTCGCGCTGGGGATCATGCCCTACATCACCGCGTCGATCATCCTGCAGCTGCTGGTGGTGGTGATCCCGCGGCTGGAGGCCCTCAAGAAGGAGGGCCAGGCCGGCCAGACCAAGATCACCCAGTACACCCGCTACCTCACCCTCGGCCTCGCGGTGCTGCAGGCCAGCGGCATCGTGGCGCTGGCGCGCACCCCCGGCAGCCTGATCCAGGGCTGCAACAACGAGCTGCTCTACGACACGGGCATCGCGTCGTTCCTGGTGCTGGTCGTGACGATGACCGCCGGCACCGCGGTCATCATGTGGTTCGGCGAGCTGATCACCGAGCGCGGCGTCGGCAACGGCATGTCGCTGCTGATCTTCACCCAGGTCATCTCGGGCTTCCCGTCGTCGATGTGGGCGGTCCGGATCTCGCGCGGCTGGTGGGTCTTCGGCATCGTGCTGGTCATCGGCCTGGTCGTCGTCGCGGCCGTCATCTTCATGGAGCAGGGCCAGCGACGCATCCCGGTGCAGTACGCCCGGCGGATGGTGGGCCGCAAGATGTTCGGCGGCAGCTCGACGTACATCCCGCTGAAGGTCAACCAAGCGGGCATCATCCCGGTCATCTTCGCCTCGTCCCTGATGTACCTCCCCGCACTCGCGGCGCAGTTCAACGCCAACAGCGGCGCCGCCTGGGTGGCCTGGATCAACGACTACCTCGTGAACGGCAGCCACCCGCTCTACATGGCGCTCTTCTTCGCGCTGATCATCTTCTTCACCTACTTCTACGTCTCGATCACCTTCAACCCGGAGGAAGTCGCGGACAACATGAAGAAGTACGGCGGCTTCATCCCCGGGATCCGGGCGGGCAAGCCGACCGAGGACTACCTGGCCTACGTGCTGTCCCGCATCACGCTGCCCGGCTCGCTCTACCTCGGCATCATCTCGCTGATCCCGCTGATCGCCTTCGCCCTCATCAACGCCAACCAGAACTTCCCGTTCGGCGGCACGTCGATCCTCATCATGGTCGGCGTCGCGCTGGACACGGTGAAGCAGATCGAGAGCCAGCTCCAGCAGCGCAACTACGAAGGGTTCCTCCGTTAATGCGCCTCCTCATCATGGGTCCGCCCGGTGCCGGCAAGGGCACCCAGGCGGCCTTCATCGCCGAGCACTTCTCGATCCCGGCCATCTCGACCGGTGACATCTTCCGCGCCAACGTCTCCCAGGGCACGCCCCTGGGTGTCGAGGCGAAGAAGTACATGGACGCCGGCGAGTACGTCCCCGACGAGGTCACCAACCGCATGGTGCGCGACCGGATCGACGAGCCGGACGCCGAGCGCGGCTTCCTGCTCGACGGCTACCCCCGCACCGTCGCGCAGGTCGAGGAGCTCGACGGGATGATCGCCTTCACCGGTCATCGGCTGGACGCCGTGGTGGTGCTCACCGTCGACCAGGACGAGATCGTGCAGCGGCTCCTGCAGCGCGCCGAGACCGAGGGGCGCGCCGACGACACCGAAGAGGTCATCCGCCGTCGCCAGGAGGTCTACGCCGAGCAGACGGCGCCGCTCATCGACGTCTACCGCGAGCGCGGCATCCTGGTCGAGGTCGACGGTCTGGGCGAGGTGGACGAGGTGACCCAGCGCGTCTTCGCGGCGCTGGACACCACGCCCGAGAGCTGACCGGCGACCGGATGGGTCTGCGCGACCGCGGGGTCGAGATCAAGACCCCGGAGCAGCTCGACGTGATGCGGCGCGCGGGACTCGTGGTGGGCGAGACGCTCGAGCGGCTGCGGGCCGCCGTCGCGCCCGGGGTCACCACCGGTGAGCTCGACGCGATCGCCGAGGAGTCCATCAGGTCCGCGGGAGCGACGCCGTCTTTCCTCGGCTACCACGGCTTCCCCGGGTCGATCTGCGCCTCGGTCAACGACGAGGTGGTCCACGGCATCCCCGGGGACCGCGTCATCGCGGCGGGAGACGTGGTGTCGATCGACTGCGGGGCGATCGTCGACGGCTGGCACGGCGACGCGGCCCTCACGGTGGCCGTGGGCGAGGTGTCTCCCGCGCTGACCCGGCTGCTCCAGGTCACCGAGGACGCCCTGTGGCACGGCATCGCGGCGGCGCGGATCGGCGGCCGGGTCACCGACATCTCCCACGCGGTGGAGAAGCACGTGAGGTCGCAGGGCGACTACGGGATCCTCGAGGACTACACCGGCCACGGCATCGGCACCGCCATGCACCAACCGCCCAACGTCCCCAACTACGGCCGTCCCGGGCGCGGCCCCAAGCTGGTGCCCGGCATCGCGCTGGCCGTGGAGCCGATGGTCACCCTCGGCACCCACGAGACCACGACGCTCGACGACGACTGGACCGTGGTCACCGACGACGGCAGCTGGGCCGCCCACTTCGAGCACAGCTTCGCGCTGACCCCCGACGGCGCCTGGGTGCTGACCGCGCTCGACGGCGGTGAGGCGCGGTTGGCCGCGCTGGGTGTCCCGTTCGGGGGCAGGTGAGCATGCACGTCACCACCACCGTGTGGGTGGTCACCTTGGTGGTCACGCTGGCCGCGCTGCTGGTCGACGTGCTGGTCATCGGTCGGCGGCCGCACGAGCCGAGCACTCGTGAGGTGTCGCGGCACCTGGCGTTCTACCTGTCGCTGGCGGTGCTGTTCGGCATTGGGATCTACGTCGTCAGCGGGCCGCGCTACGCGGGGGAGTTCTTCGCCGGCTGGCTGACGGAGTACTCCCTGTCGATCGACAACCTGTTCATCTTCATCATCATCATGAGCAGGTTCGCGGTGCCCCGCGAGCTGCAGCAGACCGCGCTGCTGGTCGGGATCATCCTGGCGCTGGTCTTCCGCGGCGTGTTCATCGCGGTGGGCGCGGCCGCGATCAACCAGTTCAGCTGGGTGTTCTACCTCTTCGGGCTGTTCCTGGTGTGGACCGCGGTCTCCCTGGCCCGCGAGGGCGCGGAGGGGGACCAGCAGTACGACGAGCCGCGGGTCGTCACCTACGTCCGGCGGCACTTCCGGGTCAGCGAGCAGTGGCACGGCACCAAGCTGTTCGAGCGGATCAACGGGCAGCGGGTGATGACCCCGATGTTCCTGGTGATCCTGGCGCTGGGCGTCACCGACCTGCTGTTCGCCCTGGACTCGATCCCCGCGATCTACGGCCTGACCCGCGAGCCCTACCTCGTGTTCACCGCCAACGTGTTCGCCCTGATGGGGCTGCGGCAGCTCTACTTCCTCATCGGGGGGCTGCTGCAGCGGCTGGTCTACCTCGCCTACGGCCTGGCGTTCCTGCTGTTCTTCATCGGCGTCAAACTGATCCTGCACGCCCTGCACGAGAACGAGCTGCCCTTCATCAACGGCGGCGAGCACGTCGACTGGGCCCCCGAGATCCCGATCTGGCTCTCCCTGGTCACCATCGTCGCCACCCTCGCGGTGACCGCCGTGGCCAGCCTGGTTCACGACCGACACGTCCGGCAGCGCCAGGCCCTCTGAGCGACCGCCGGACCACCCGTCGGCCGGTCAGCAGCGCCGCGCCACCCGGCGTACGACGGCCGCGTCGGCGTCTGTGACCGGCAGGTCGTAGGCCGCCGCAACCCGCAGGTAGCTCTCCAGGTAGCCGCAGCGGCCCGCGCGGTATGGCGGCAGCCACTCGGCCGGCGTGGCGGCCCCCTTGTCCTGGTTGGCGTCGGCCGAGACGGCGAGCAGCTCGCGCCGGACGTCGTTGGCGAACCTGACGCGGCGCCGCTGCGACCACGCCCAGGCGCCGGCGTGCCAGGCCTCCGCCAGCGGGTAGACGTGGTCGATCTGGATGTCGTAGCCGTCGGAGCGCCAGGTGAGCCGGCGGCCGGTGTAGGGGTCGTCGAGCACGCCGTCGTAGACGCGGCAGCGCGACCCCCACCGCATCTCGACGTCGCGCAGCTGACGCAGCAGCACGTCCTGCCGGGTGTCGCAGCCGTTGCCACCGAACGGCCCCGGGTGGTCGTCGGTCCAGAGGGGGCCGAAGACGCAGGCGTGGCCGTTGTCGCAGCGCCGGTCGTAGCCCGGTCGGTACGCCGTCTCCGGCACGACCCGCACCCGGCCCAGCACGGCGAGCAGACGTCCGCCCTCGGCCGGCGAGCGCGGCGTCGACGCCGGCGGGCTCGGCCGCGCGGACCCGGGGGCGCGGTCCGCCGGTGACTGGTCCGGCGCCGGCGCGGTGCACCCGGCCGTCAGCATCGCCAGGGCGAGGAGCAGCGTCCCCGTCAGTCCACGCACTGGTCGAACCACGCCGACTGCGAGCCGTCGCGGATCAGGCGGACCTGCACGCAGACCTGGTCCTTGCTGCGCACGGACACCGAGTCCTCCTCGGTGCGCCCGCCCTCACCGGTGTCGGTGCGCCGCCACTGCCAGGTGTCGCCCGCCTGGCCGCCGTCGCTGGCGGACCAGGAGACCAGCACGGCGTTGCCGTTGCGCGATCCCTCGAGCACCGGCTCGGCGACCAGGCCGGGGTCGATGCTCGCGGGCGTGCTGGGCGGGCGCGAGGACGGGCCGACCTCGGACGGGCCGTCGGCGCCGCCCCTGCCCAGGCTGTAGATGAGCAGCCCCCCGACGACCGCCAGCACCACCGTCCCGACCACGGCCCACACGGTGGAGGAGACCCGGGGGGCCGACGCCGCCTCCGGCACCTCGACGGTCGGCGCCGCCGTGCGCGGCGCCGACCCGGACACGATCGTGGGCGCCTTGAGCCGGGTGGCGTCGTGGTCGGAGTCCAGGTGGAAGTCGCGGACCGGGGTGCCGGGCAGGTCGGCCTCGACGGCGATCACCGTGCGCGGGAAGCCGGCGGTGGCCTCGATCCGCTGCAGGCTGCGCGCGAGCTCGAGTGCCGACTGCGGACGGTGCGACGGGTCCTTGGCCAGGCACTGCTGGAGCAGGCGGTCCAGCCCGGGCGGGGCGTCGGGGCGCCGGGTGGCCGGCGCGTCGGTGTGCAGGATCCGGGCGCTGAGCGCCCGCGTCGAGTTGTCGCCACCCGGGATCGAGAACGGCGACCGCCCGACCAGCAGGTGCCAGATGGTGGCGCCCAGGGAGTAGACGTCGGAGGCGACCGACCCGTTGGAGGTGCCGTCGAGCATCTCCGGCGGCGACCACGGATAGGAGATGCGGACGTCGGTGTCGCCCTCCACCTCGTGCACGCCGCCGGCGATGCCGAAGTCGGTCAGCGCCGGCTCGGAGTAGCTGGTGACAAGCACGTTGCTCGGCTTGACGTCGCGGTGCAGGATCCCGGACCGGTGCGCGGTCTCGATCGCGCTGGCCAGCTTGATGCCGGTGCTGATGGCCTCGCCGACGGGCATGGGGTTGGCGCGCACCCGCACCCCGAGATCGGGTGGCGGGCAGTAGCGCATCACCAGGTAGGGCCGGCCGTCCGGGGTCTCCCCGGCCGTCATCACGGTCACGATGTAGGGGTGGTCGGCAAGGCGCGCCATGGCGTTGGCCTCGCTGGTGAACATCGACTTCTCCCTCGAGTTGAGGGGTACGTCGGGGCGCACGACCTTGATCGCGACGCGCTGCTTGGGCCACTCCTGCTCGTAGAGGAAGACGTCGGCGAAGCCGCCGCTCCCCAGGTGGTCGATGTAGCGATACCCCGGGATCGGGGGAGCGCTCACGGGGAGACCTCGTAGGTGATCTCGTAGGTGTCGGCCAGGTCGAGGGCGTGCCCGGGCTCGAGCACGTAGCGCTCGTGGGCGCGGATCCGCTGCGGAAGCCGGCCGGGGATGCGCAGCGTCGTGCCGCCCCGCGACCCGAGGTCCCGCGCGAGCACCAGCCAGCCGTCGAGCTCGATCTGCAGGTGCATCCGCGAGACGTAGGCGGAGTCCTGCGGCAGGTGCACCAGGTGCGGCCAGTCGCTGCTGCCGGCCACCGGTGTGGGCTTGCGTCCGAACACGACGCCGCGGTCGAGCGGCACCAGCTCGCCACTGGGCAGCCGCAGGCCGCCGAGGTTGGGCCGGGGGATGCTGCGCGGCTCCTGCTGCTCCACGGTGGCGTTGCAGACCCGGCAGGTCGGCGTGTAGGCGGGGGTGACGTGCCCGTGCGGGCACTGCACCGCGAGCACGGTCTCCTGGCTCGACTGGCGGAGGTGGTCGCTGAGGTCGGAGGTCGCGACGGGCTCGGCCGTGTCGTCGGCGACCTGCGGGCCGCCGAGCACGTCGGAGACGCGCCGCGGGACGGTGATCTCGACCTCGTCGTCGCGCGCGTCGGCCGGGCGGAACATCGGCCGGGTGGGCGGCGGTCCGGAGCTGCTGCTCTCGAGGATGTCGGCGGGGATCCCGTCGATCAGCCCGCCGTCGCCGCCGAATGCGGACGCGTGCACGTCGACGGTCGCGGCCGGGACCACGCCGGCCAGCAGGGGCAGGGCCTTGCCCTCGCCGGCGAGGCCGACGCTCAGCCGCTGACCGCTCGCATCGGCGTCGACCCGGCCGTTGCCCCACGTGAGCGCCGGCGCGGCGTCGTCGAGGTCGACGAGCACCAGCGACACCTCGTGCAGGGGGTAGGCCACCTCGAGCGAGGCCACCAGCTGGTCGCGGACCGGCCCGGAGGCGCCGAGCAGGTCCCACCACTCCTCGACCCGGTCGCGCGGTGGGTCGTCGTCGAGGAGCAGCCAGCGGCGGCTCCGGGTGAGCAGCAGACCCGTCCCAGCGACATAGCTGGTGTCCACGAGCACGTCCTCTCGACTGGTGTCCGGCGCTTGGCGGAGGCCCGAAACCGGTCCAGACCACCGCGACGGCTCCCATTGTTCACCGACCAGGCGGCCTGCGTCATGATTTGCTCAACTTGTTCCTGGCCTCCGTGCTCTTTACCCTCGCACGGGAGGTTCCTGGTGCGTACAGGGAGCAGATGACGGGTCGCGGCAGTGCGTGGCGCCGACGTTCCGTCGGCGTGATCGCCAACCTCACCCTGCTGGCGACGGCCAGCGGGGCGGTCGTCTATGCCGTCCAGGCGCAGGGCTACGACTCCCACCGCGCCGAGCTCAACGACGGCGGCATCTGGGTCACCAACTCGAGCAGCGGCTACTACGGCCGCATCAACAAGCCGATCGGCCAGCAGGACGCCTCCACCTTCGCCACCCTCGGTGACGAGCTCGACCTGGTGCAGGAGGACGCCGTCGTCGTCGGCGTCGAGGGCACCGGACGCCGGCTCCGCCCGCTCGACCCGGCCACGGCCGCCGCCGCCGAGGAGGCCGGCGCGCAGCTGCCGCGCTACGCCTCCGTGCAGCTGGCGGGCGGCTCCCTGGCGGTGCTCGACGCGGGCACCGGGGCCGTCCGGGCCCAGCGCGTCGACCCCCGGCTCGCCGCGCCGCAGCTCGACGCCGTCGGCACCGACGCCAACCCGCTGGCGACGGTGGAGACACCCGCCTCGCTGGCCGTCACCCAGGCCGGCACCGTGCTGGTCGCGGGCGCCGACGACACGCTCACCCGGCTCGCCCCGGCCGGCGACGGCTTCGCGGCCGCGACCGCGACCGAGCTCGACGAGCCGGTCGGGCCGGCCGTGTCGCTGACCGCGGTCGGGGAGGTCCCCGTCGTGCTCGACGGCGACACCGGCACCCTCGTGGCCCAGGGGCGGATGCGCGCCGTGCTGGGCGACGGAGCGGTGCTGCAGGCCCCCGGCCCGGCCGCCGACGCGGTGCTCGTCGCGACGCCCGAGGCCCTGGTCTCGGTCGACCTCGCCACGGGCGGCCTCACCACCGTCTACTCCGGCGCCAGCGGGCGGCCCACTCCGCCGGTGCGCCTCGGGGCCTGCTCGTACGCCGCCTGGTCCGGCGGCCGGGGCATCGTGGTGACGCAGTGCGGCACCGACCCGGTGCAGGCGGCGTTCCTCCAGGGCGAGGCCAACGACCTGGTGTTCCGCGTCAACCGGGGCCAGATCGTGCTCAACGACCGGTTCTCCGGCCGGGTCTGGAACATCGACAGCGACCAGCCCCGCACCCTCGACGACTGGCCGGCCTTCAACCAGAAGGACAACGACGACAGCGACGACAAGGACACCAAGAAGAGCGCCGACGGCGACCGCAGGCCGCCCAAGGCCGAGCCCGACACCTTCGGCGCCCGGGCCGGCCGCACGACCACGCTCTACCCGCTCGACAACGACTCCGCCCCGGCCGGTCGGGTGCTCGCGATCCGGTCGGTCGAGCCGATCAGCCGCAACGGCGCCAAGCTGACCATCGGCCCCGACGGCCAGACCGTCCAGCTCAAGCTGCCGCCCGGCACCACCGCACCCACGAGCTTCGAGTACTTCATCGACGACGGCCGCGAGGTCTCCGCCCACGCCCGGGTGACCGTCACGACCCGCCGCGACGGCGCCAACCGGCCCCCTGCGCTGCGCGACGGCTACCGGCCCAAGCCCTGGTCGGTGCCGGCCGGCGGGTCGCTGGAGCTGCCGGTGCTGCCCGAGTGGCGCGACGTCAGCGACGGTGACGCCCTGTCGCTGACCTCCGCCTCGGTGACCGGGGAGGCGGCCGGGGCGCACGCGCGCACCACCGCGAGCGGCCGGCTGCGCTTCAGCGCTCCGCCGAAGCCCGGCAAGGTCTCCGTGCGCTACGCCGTCAGCGACGGCCGCTCCGAGCCGGTGCCGACCGACCTGACGTTCGTCGTGCAGGACCCCGAGCGCGACCAGGCGGTCGCGGCGGTCGCCGAGCCCGACATCACCTCGGTCGAGGCCGGCCGCTGGGTGACGCTGCGCCCCCTCGCCAACGACATGCCCGGCTCCGACCCGCTCGACCCTCGGGCCCGGCTCCAGCTGGCGGGCAAGGTGGCGGCCGCGGGCGGCGCGCAGGTGCGCACCGACCTCGCCAACGGCACCGTGTCGTTCCGCGCGGCGGCGCCCAAGACCTACTCCCTCGACTACGACGTCGCCTATGGCACCGCTCCGCTGGCGCGCGGCCAGATCCGGGTCGACGTCCGGCCGCGCGAGCGTCGCCGGCCGGTCGCGATGCCGGACTCGCTGACGCTCTACGGCACCGCGCCCGGCATCGCCGACGTCCTCGCCAACGACCACGACCCGGCCGGTGGCCTGCTGGTGGTGCAGCGTGCCTGGGCCCTCAACCAGGAGCAGGTCGACGTCGCGATCATCGACGGGCGATGGGTGCGGGTGAGCGCCCGCCAGGGCCAGCTGCGCGGCCCGCAGATCGTCCGCTACGCCGTGAGCAACGGCGGCCCGTCGGTCGTCGGCGAGGTGACCGTCACCCAGAGGCCGGCCCCCGACGACAACGCGCCGGTCACCACCGACGACGAGGTCACCGTGCGGGCCGGTGCCAGCGTCACCGTGCCCGTCCTCGACAACGACTACAGCCCGTCGGGCGACGCCCTCACCCTGGTCGCCGACGTGGTCGGGGAGAAGGCCGGCGAGCTGTCGGTGATGGGCCCCGACGGCAGCACCCGGATGACCGGCACCGCCACCGTGTCCGGCCGCCTGGTGCGCTACGTCGCCCCCGCCAGGTTGACCGAGCCGACGACCTTCGACCTCACCTACCTCGCCGCCAACACCGCGGGCGACTCCAGCCCCGGTCAGGTCCAGATCTCCGTCGTCCCGCCGTCGGCCGAGAACAACCCGCCCGAGCCGCCGGTGCTGGAGGCTCGCACCGTGGCGGGCGGGACGGTCGTCATCAAGCTGCCCGGGTCGGGCATCGACCCCGACGGCGACCCGGTCAGCCTCGTCGGGCTCGGCTCCGCGCCGGAGCTGGGACGGGTCACCAAGCTGGGCGCCAACACGATCGAGTACCAAGCGTTCCCCGACGTGTTCGGCACCGACGAGTTCGACTACACGCTCACCGACGACGGCGGCATGGAGGCATCTGGCACGGTGCGGGTGGCGGTGGCGCCCGCGGGCCCGCCCCAGCCGCCGCTCGCCGTGCCCGACACCATCACCGTCGAGCCCGGTCGGCTGGCGACGGTCACGCCGACCGCCAACGACGTCATCGCCCCCGGGGACAGCCCGACGCTGGAGCTGGTCGACCCGCCGGAGGGCGTGCGCCTCGAGTCGCCGACCGGACCGGTCACCCTGCAGGCCCCCGACGACGCCGACGGCCGGGTCCTCGAGGTCGTCTACCGGCTCTCCAACGGGCTGGCGACCTCGCAGTCGACCATCACGCTGCGCACCGCCACGCCCTACAACAACCCGCCCGTGGTCTTCGACGCCTACGGCGCCAGCAACGACTCGCCGGCGATCAAGGTCAACGTGCTGAAGTCGGCGTACGACCCGGACGGGCCGTCCGACGCGCTGCGCGTGACCGACGTCTACGCCCCCGCCGGCGTCGACGCGACGGTCACCGGCGGCAAGATCACGATGACCCGCGGCGACCTCCCGCTGGTGGTGCCGTTCCGGGTCGTCGACGGCGACGGAGGGGCCGCCGTGGCGCAGCTCTACGTCCCGCCGCGCAGCGGCAACCTGCCCTTCGTCAAGGCCAACGGGCTCATCAGGCTGACGCCGGGGGAGTCCACGCGCGTCCGGCTCGCCGACTACGTCGTGAGCCCGTCGGGGCTGCCGCTGCGTCTCGCCGCCGGCGAAGCGGTCACCGGCGCCCCCCGCGGCGGGGTCAATGCGGTCGCCGTCAGCGGGGCGACCCTCGACGTGATCGCAGCCAAGGCCTACCAGGGCCCGGGCGCGGTGTCCTTCGAGGTCATCGCCGGCACCGACCAGAACGACCCCGACGCCCCGCGCGCCTGGCTGAGCATCCCGGTCCAGGTCGGGCAGAACAAGCCGATCCTGACCTGCCCCAGCGACGTCATCGAGGTGCCGCAGGGCGGCGAGGTGTCGCTCGACATCGCCACCCTGTGCAACGTGTGGACCCCCGACCCCGACGCTCTCGCCGACCTGGCCTACACCTCGCGCTGGCGCAAGGGGACCGACGGGCTCGACATCGTCGACCCCACCGCGATGCCCGTCGTGCTGCGGGCCGCCGGCAGCGTGCGCGCCGGCACCGAGGCGGTGCTGCAGGTGCAGGCCGGCAGCAGCGACCCCGGCGAGCTGCGGGTCCGGGTCGTCAAGGCCACCGCGCCGACGCTGGCGCCGATCCTGATCACCGACCTGCGCGCCGGTGAGTCGCGGACCGTCGACCTCGGGGCCTACCTCAGCTCCACGCTGCCGCGGCCCGTGCCGACGGTGGTGCGGGTGACCGAGCTGTCCGGCGGCGACGTCACCGTCCGTCCGGCGGGCGGCTCGTCGGTGCGGATCGCGGCGGGCGCCAAGGCGGGCGGCGAGGCGCGCTTCCGGGTGGTGATGAGCGACGTGACGGGCAACGACGCCGACCGTCAGGCCACCAACGTGCTGACCCTGGAGATGCTGGGCGTGCCCGACACGCCCCGGGCGCCGGTGCCGGGCCTGAGCTCGCTCTCCCAGTCGGTCCGGCTCTCCTGGCAGGCTCCGGCCGCCAACGGCGCGCCGATCGACCTCTACGAGCTGCGCGCCAGCAACGGCGCCACGACGAGCTGTCCCGCCACGACCTGCGACGTGACCGGGCTGACGAACGGCGAGAGCTACACCTTCACCGTCCGTGCCCGCAACGCCATCGGCTGGTCCGAGTGGAGCCCGGCGTCGCGACCCGCGCAGCCCGACGAGAAGCCCGGCCCGGTCACCAACATCCGGCAGAGCAAGACCGGCAGCAAGGTGCTGACGGTGAGCTGGGACCCGCCGACCAAGAAGACCTCCAAGGTCGACCTCTACCTGGTGACCTGGCAGGGCCGCCAAGTGACCACGACCAACACCTCGGTGGTCGCCAACGGCCTCACCAACGGCAAGGACTACGTCTTCACGATCCGGGCCCACAACGCCCAGGGCTGGGGGCCGCCGGCCAAGAGCGGGCCCTTCCACTCCGAGGGCCCGATCGGCAAGCCGAAGAACTTCACGATCACCGAGCAGCCCTCGGGGTCGACTGCCACGCTGACGCTGTCGTGGGACACCGTGCCCGCCAACGGCGGCGCCGCGGTGACCTACATCGTGCTGCGCAACGGCGTGCCGGTCGGGGCATGCAACCGGATCGCCGCGACCCAGTGCGTGATCCCCGGGGTCCGCTACGACGGCACCCGCTACGACTTCCAGGTGCAGCCGGTGAGCGGTGAGGACGGCATCGGACCGGTCAGCTCCACCGAGACCTTCCTCGCGGTGGCCAAGCCGCTGGACTGGGGGAGCTGGTCTCTCTTCGCGACCGGCAAGGACAACGAGGCGCAGGCGTCGTTCACGGTGCCCAACTCGCGTGGCCGCGAGTCGAACGTGGCGATCCTGGTCGACGGCAAGGCCGGTGAGACCTTCTCCGCGACCGGCGGGACCGTCCGGAAGTTCTCCGTGCCGAGCAACAGTCGTGCCTACGACGTCAACCTGAGGGTCTGCAACGAGGACGGTGACTGCACCTCCTCCAGCGTGCAGTCGGTCCGCACCTACGGCCCGCTCTCGGCCTCCGGCATCACGATCGCCCGCACCGGCAACGGCACGAACGTCGGCTGGGACATCACCGTGGCCCCCAACGGCGCGGCCGTGCAGGTCGAGGTCAGCTTCACGGGGAGCGGCCGGGCCTCGCAGCAGTTCACCCGTGGGCCCGACCAGACCGTGGTGACGATCCCGCAGCTCGACCTCGGCTTCTCCACGACCGAGACGGTCACCGTCGTGGTGAGCGACGGAGCGCGCGACCGTGGCTCGGTGCGCAAGGAGGGATCCGTCACCACGCCCGACCCGCCGCCGCCCGTGGTCGAGGTCGAGCGCTTCACCAGGTGCAACGACGACCCGGCCAGCGGGCGCGACCCGTGCCACCCGTCCGGCGACGGCGCGCCCGACTGCACCGACGACTCCTGCGGGCTGCTGCGGATCCGGGTGACGAACTTCTTCAGCCCGGTCACCTGCACCGTGACGAGGCAGGGCTTCGGGCCGACCAGCTGGGGCCCGTGGAGCGGTCAGACCTGGGAGGCGACGACGCTGTACTTCGGCCGCCCCGGCGTCGACGTCGGCGTCGATTGCCGCAACGCCGACGACTCGGTGCGAAAGAGCGTGGACTACCAGTGGCCGTCGTAACCTGGGTGCCACCCGTGACGAAAGTGACTCGATGACGATCTCCCCCGAACAGGCCAGCTGGTTCCAGAAGACCTTCGACAAGCTGACCGACAACATGGAGCTCGCCGTGCTCGGCAAGCGTCACACGGTCCGGCTGACCCTGACCTGCCTGCTCTCCGAGGGGCACATCCTGCTCGAGGACTTCCCCGGCACCGGCAAGACGATGCTGGCGCGGTCGCTGGCCAACACCGTGCAGGGCAGCCACGCCCGCATCCAGTTCACCCCCGACCTGCTGCCCTCCGACGTCACCGGCGTCACGGTCTACGACCAGCACAAGAGAGTCTTCGAGTTCCACCCCGGGCCGATCTTCCACTCGATCGTCCTCGCCGACGAGATCAACCGTGCCTCGCCCAAGACGCAGTCGGCGCTGCTCGAGGTGATGGAGGAGGGGCGGGTCACCGTCGACGGCGAGCCGCACTCCGTGGGGCGCCCCTTCATGGTGATCGCGACCCAGAACCCCATCGAGCAGGCCGGCACCTACCGGCTGCCCGAGGCGCAGCTCGACCGCTTCCTGATGAAGACGGCGCTGGGCTACCCCGACCGGGCGGCGACCGTCGAGCTGCTCAACGAGGCCAAGGTGCGCGACCGGGCCGCCCTGGTCAAGCCGGTGATCACCGCCGACACCATCGCCCAGATGAGCCGGCTCGCCGACGACGTCTACGTCGACCCGGCCATCGTCGCCTACGTCGCCGAGCTGGCGGAGGAGTCGCGGCGGCTGCCCCACGTCAAGCTCGGCATCTCCGCGCGCGGCTGCCTGGCGTTCATCCGGGTCACCAAGACCTGGGCCGCGGCCGACGGTCGCGACCACGTGGTGCCCGACGACATCAAGGCGCTGGCCGAGCCGGTGCTCGCCCACCGGATCCTGCTCGACGCGGAGGCGCAGTTCACCGGCGTGTCCGTCGAGGGCATCGTGTCGCGGCTGCTGGACTCCGTGGCGCCGCCGACCGACCGGGTGGCCTGAGGCCGCGATGCGCCGCAAGCTGTGGCGCCGGCTGCGGGCCGGCGTACGCATGGTCCGGCCGCTGGGCTGGACGCTGCTCGCCCTGGGCCTGGCCGGCCTGGTGGGCGCCGGGCTGACCGGCTGGGCCGAGCTGGCCGTGCTCGCGACCGCCTGCCTCGTGCTGCTCGCCCTCACCTTCCCGTTCCTCTTCGGCCGCACCCGGGTCGACGTCCAGCTGCGCCTCGAGCCGCTGCGGGTGATCGCGGGGGACACCGTCGCCGGCGACATCAGGGTCACCAACATCGCGACGGGTCGCCTGCTGCCGACGATCCTGCTGCTGCCCGTCGGGACCTCCGTCCACCGCTACGGCATCCCCCTGCTCGCGCCCCAGGCCTCCCACGAGGAGTCGTTCACGATCCGCACCGAACACCGGGGCGTGATCAAGGTGGGGCCGGCCCGGACCCGCCGCGGCGACCCGCTCGGCGTGTTCTCCCGCGACCTCCCGTGGACCAAGGTCCAGGAGGTGCTGGTGCGCCCGCAGATGCTGCCGCTGAGCTCCCTGGGCGC
>JAUILS010000293.1 GCA_030432975.1 Actinomycetes bacterium | reverse complement strand
ACATGCGACGACCACGGAAGACTGTGGTGGAGGTCCACCGCGAAACTCCTCAACAACGTGTTCTGCCGGCGCGAAGATCGATGCCGCAGCCGGGGCCGAAACACGAAACTCATCGGATCGAGACAGAACGGATCGGTCCGATGCGTCCATCTTCTCATGCCGCCTCGGAAGCCGACAATCGAGGTCGCGCCCGGCCGCGCGGGCTGTCAGCCTGGACCCATGGCCGACTCGATCGTGCCCGACGAGGGCGAGCACCTGACCACCGGCTGGGAGCCCGACGTCCCGGCCACCGACTCCCTGGTCCGCCGGGCGGTGCTGGTCCACGCGTCGTGGGCGGTGACCGTGGCCGAGTCGCTGGGCCGGCCGTGGCGGCGGGAGGACCGGTGGTCCGGCGGTTGGATCGGAGACCGGGGCGCACTCACCAACCCGGTCGTCGTGACCCAGCCGCTGGCGCCGGACGAGTGGCCCGGCGTCGTCGGCGAGGTGGGCGAGCTGGTGCCTGCGGGCGTCCCGTACTTCCTGGTCAGCCCGTTCCCGACCCCCGACCTCGCCCTGCACGGCCTGGTGAAGATCGGCCACCCGCCGGTCATGGTGCGCTGGCCCGGCGGCGAGGCCCCGTCGCTGCGCGACGGCGTCGAGCTGCGCCCGGTGACCACCGTCGATGAGCTCGCGGTCGCCGAGCGGGTGCTGGTCGAGGGATACCCGATGCCCGACCTGCAGCCGCTCGCGCCCGGGTCGGTGCTGGCCCCGCCGATCCTCGACGGGGCGACCCGCGTGTGGACGGCGTACGTCGACGGCGAGCCCGCCGCGATCGCCGCCGCCCACGTGGCCGGGGGAGCGACGCTGGTGGAGTACGTCGCCGCGCTCCCCGCCGCCCGCGGCCGCGGCGCCGGCGCGGCCGCCACCTGGGCCGCCACCCTCTGCGAGCCCGACCTGCCCGCCATTCTGGTCGCGAGCGACGACGGGCGGCCGCTCTATGAGTCGATGGGCTACGTCGCCCTCGAGCGCTGGACGGTGTGGCTGCGGCCGGCCTGAGGGGCCAAGATCAGGAGGGTCCGCCCAGGTCCGCGCAGGCGACGCCGGGGCGGCCGGTCTCCCGGCCGCCCCGCCGCCGATGCTCCCGGAGGCTGAGGTGGAGGCCTCAGTCGAGGAAGGTGCTCAGCCAGTCGAGGTCGTCGGCTCGGTCGACGCGGTAGACGCCGCCCGTGCCGCTGCAGGTGCTGTTGAGGCCGAACGACGTGACGCCGGCGACGACGTTGCTGGAGCCGACGAAGTTCGGCCCGCCGGAGTCACCGAAGCAGGTCCCGCCGGTGTGGGCGTTGTTGGACAGCAGCAGCGAGCCGTCGCCGGTGAAACCGGTGTTGATCTGGATCAGCTTGGGCGTCGCGACCATCCGCACCCGGTCGGACTGCTCCTTCCACGACGCCGCGTCGGGGAAGGCCTTCTGCAGGCCGTAGCCGACGGCGGTGAAGGTGAGGTCCTTCTGACCGCGCTTCGTCTTGAGCGAGTCGAGCTGGTCGAGCTCCGGCAGGGCGCCGTACTCCGGCATGTCGACCGGCTCGTCCAGCACCACCACGCCGACGTCGTAGAGGTAGAACGCGTTGGGGTCGTAGTCCGGGTGGGTGTACGTCGTGCCCCTGGCCTGGCCGGTGAACGGGTAGCCGTTGTCGGGGATGCCCGACTCGACGTCCGCGTCGAACCAGATCTCGGCCGAGGCCGCCGGGGCCTCGGTGCAGTGCCCGGCGGTGAGATAGACCGTCGGCGAGATCATCGTGCCGCTGCAGCGCCACAGGGGGTTGCCGTCGGCGTCCTGGGCCACCATCAGCCCGACGTACGGATGTCCGTCGCCGTCGAGCTCGCCGTACTTCACCGCGGAGGCCGGGCTGGCCGGCACGGCGATCGCCATCGCGGCCAGCGCGGCCGCCACGAGCATGGTTCTCAAACGCATGATCTCCCTCTCGTTGTGGATGAGGCGATCAAAACACCGGCCACCGACAGGAGGCAAGGAAAGGATTGCGGCCGCCGGCCCTCCCGGCCCTCCCGGCCCGCGGTGCGGTGGCCGGCTCAGCGGGTCGCGTAGGTGACCGCCCGCGCCGCGTCGGCGAAGGTATACGTCGTCGAGGCCTCGCCGAGCACCGGGTCGCCCATCCGCACCACGACGGTCTGCGAGCCGGGATCGACGGCCACGACCTGCCCGCCGAAGCCCAGCGCCGCGAACATGTCGCCCGGGCCGTCGGGCACCATCCGCCCGACCGCGACCACGCCGGGCGGCGCCCCGAGGTCGGTCTGGTTGACCGGCCCGCGCAGCTCGCCGGCGCGGTTGACCCACCACAGCAGCCCGTAGCCCGCGTTGAGCTCCTGGCTCGACCCCCCGACGGCCTCCTGCACCCACCGCGGCGACACCAGTCGCTCGCCCTCCCAGCGCCCACGCTGGGCGAAGAGCATCCCGAAGCGTGCCAGGTCGAGACAGGTCGACTGCAGCCCGGAGAACGTCCCCGTCGAGCTGCCGCTGCGGTCGCCCGACATCGTGCTGTGGGTCATCCCGAGCGGCTCGAACAGCCACTCCTCGGCCAGCTCCGCCGGCGTCCGCCCGGTCGCCTCGCGCAGCACCCGGTCGAGGGTCTGGATCGCCGCGTTGTTGTAGGCCCACACCTCGCCCGGCCGGCTCGTCTGGCTCAGCCCCACGGCGTACGCCGTCTGGTCGGTGGCCTGCAGCAGCCCGCCGTAGTCGGTGTCGGTCGACCACTCGCGCCCGCTGTCGTTGGCGAGCAGGTTGCGGATCGTCACGGTCGCCGACGGCGTGCCCCGCCACTCGGCGATGTAGCGCGAGGCGCGCTGGTCGATGTGGAGCAGCTCGCGGTCCTGGGCCATCCCGACCAGGGTGCTCACCACCGACTTGGTCACCGAGAACGCCTGCTTGGCCTGCTCCGCCGACCCGTCGCGCCAGTAGTCCTCGACCACCAGCTTGCCGTCGCGCACCACGACGTAGCAGCTCGACCTCGCCTGGCGCGCCTCCCGGGTCACCTCGCGCAACCGGGCCGGCACGAACCCGACCTCCGCCGGCGTGGCGCGCTCCCAGGTCGGCTCGTCGGTCACGGTCGCCGTGGGGCTCGCGCTCGCCGTGGTCCGCGACTCCGCCCCCGGGCTCCCCGCCGACCCGCTGCACGCAGACAGCAAGGTCGCCAGGGCAGCCGCTGCCGCGACGGCTCCGGTGGCTCGCGAGGTCATGGTGGCGAGCGTACGTCGGCCGTGGTGCGCCTCACGCGAGCACGGCCGCGCGGTGCGCCGACATCAGCGCCATGATGGAAGCAACCCCGACGAACAGGAGCAACCCATGGCCGGCTTCGACA
>JAUILS010000047.1 GCA_030432975.1 Actinomycetes bacterium | reverse complement strand
ACCACCGGGATGTCCCGGACGACCCTGGCCCGGCGGGCCACGGCCGCCCGCGTCTTCACCGCGTGGCTGGCCCGCACCGGGCGCGCGGAGTCCGACGCCGGCTCGTCGCTGGGCTCCCCGCGCGCGCTGCACACGCTGCCCGCCGTGCTCCGGGTCGACGAGGCGGCCGACCTGGTGTCCCGCGCCATCGAGATCGCGGCCGACGACGGACCGGTGGGGCTGCGCGACGTCGCGGTGCTGGAGCTGCTCTATGCCACCGGGATGCGGGTGGGCGAGTTGGTCGGCGCCGACGTCGACGACGTGGACGCCGACCGACGGGTGATCCGAGTCTTCGGCAAGGGACGCAAGGAGCGCACCGTGCCGTACGGCGCCCCGGCGGCCGCCGCGCTCGACGCCTGGCTGCGTCACGGCCGGCCCGCGCTGGCCACCGACGGCTCAGGCGCGGCGCTCTTCCTCGGGGTCCGCGGTGGGCGCCTAGACCAGCGGGCCGTGCGGACGCTGGTGCACGCGCGGGTGGCCGCCGTGCCGGGAGCCCCCGACATCGGGCCGCACGGTCTGCGGCACACCGCCGCGACCCACCTGCTCGAGGGCGGCGCCGACCTGCGGACCGTGCAGGAGCTGCTCGGTCACGCGTCGCTCGCCACGACCCAGCGCTACACCCACGTGAGCACCGACCGGCTGCGCCGGGCCTACCACCAGGCCCATCCGCGCGCCTGACCCGGCCACCAGCGCAGCGGAGGCGGTCGCCGTTCCTTCGTCGACGTCGGGGGCCGGACCGCCGGCGCCAGCGGCGGCCGGGCGCCGTCCAGCGGGAGCAGGCGGACCGGCCCGAGCCCGACCAGACGGAGCGGGTCGAGATAGACGTCGTCGCGGATCCACCCCCAGTGCAGGCACACGTCGGGAGCGCAGTGCGAGCCGGGCGCCTCCAGGGCGCCGAGCCGGTCGCCCGCGGCCACCTGGTCGCCCACGGCGACGTCGGCGCGCACTGGCTCGTAGGTCGTGCGGGTGTCGCCGTGGTCGACGACGACCACACCGCGACCCGCCAGCGGAGCGGCGTAGCTGACCCGGCCGGGCAGCGCCGCCCGCACGGCCTGCCCGGCCCGACCGGCCAGGTCGACCCCACGGTGACCGGCCGCCCACGGAGAGGCTGGGGGGTCGAAGCGCAGGACCACCTCGGGCTGGGGGCGCAGCGGCCACACCCCGGCGGCCGTCGTCTCCACGCCGCCGGCCGGGCCCGCGAGAGACGACGCACGCGAGGTGGCGGGGGAGACCGGCCAGACCAGGAGCAGGGCGAGGGCCAGCAGCAGCGCCGCGCCGGGCCGCCGCGATGGATGGAGTCGCATGCCCCCAGCCTGCGCGCGGACCTGCCGCACGGGGACCGCCCGACCAGACCCTGTGGAGACCCGGCGCGGGCCGGGCGGCTGGGGGCGGATCCAGGCCCCGTGGAGCGCCCGTCGCGCGATTCGCGGGCGAGGTCGCTCCTGGACTACCATGGCCGGAGCAGTCGCCCCCGGGCGGCTGACTTCGCACGCACACAGACCACGACGGTTCCGCGGATCCTCCTGTCGGAGCCGGTCGCCCGTGGGCGTCGACCCTCGGTCCCGGCCGATGCAGTTCGGTTGGCCGGGTCGGGTCGCGCGTGAGCGTCAGGGCCGGCAGCACCCGCTGACCGGCAGCAACTGAAAACGCCGCGGACGCGGCCCGGCGGTGCGCGGCACCGTGCGGTCCCGCCCGCCCACACAGGAGAGATCCATGGCCGTCGTCACCATGCGCCAGCTGCTCGAGAGCGGCGTCCACTTCGGGCACCAGACCCGTCGGTGGAACCCCAAGATGAAGCGCTTCATCATGACCGAGCGCAACGGCATCTACATCATCGACCTGCAGCAGTCGCTCGCCTACATCGACCGCTCGTACGCCTTCATCAAGGACACCGTCGCCCGCGGCGGCACCGTGATGTTCGTCGGCACCAAGAAGCAGGCCCAGGAGGCCATCTCCGAGCAGGCCACGCGGGTCGGCATGCCCTACGTCAACCAGCGCTGGCTGGGCGGCATGCTCACCAACTTCCAGACCGTGCACCAGCGGATCAGCCGGCTCAAGGAGCTCGACGAGATCGACTTCGACAACGTCGCCGGCAGCGGCCGCACCAAGAAGGAGCTGCTCCAGCTCAAGCGCGAGCGCGACAAGCTGGAGAAGACCCTCGGCGGCATCCGTGAGATGACGCGCACCCCGGCCGCGGTCTGGGTCGTCGACACCAAGAAGGAGCACCTGGCGGTCGAGGAGGCCCGCAAGCTGCGGATCCCGATCATCGGCATCCTCGACACCAACTGCGACCCCGACGAGGTCGACTTCCCGATCCCGGGCAACGACGACGCCATCCGCGCCGTCGCCCTGCTGACCCGCGTCGTCGCCGACGCCGTGGCCGACGGGCTGATCGCCCGCTCGGGCGCCAAGGCCGGAGACGGTGAGGCCGGCATCGGCGCCGAGGAGCCGCTGGCCGAGTGGGAGCGCGAGCTGCTCGAGCAGCCGGCCGAGGCCGCCGAGGCCGCTGCCGCCGAGACCCCTGCCGCCGAGACCCCTGCCGCCGAGACCCCGGCTGCGGCCACCGAGGAGGCCCCCGCCGAGGCTGCCGCCGCGGAGGCTCCCGCTGAGGACGCTCCCGCCGCGGAGGCTGCCGCCGAGGAGGCCCCGGCCGCCGAGGCCCCGGTCGCCTTCGCCGACGGGCCGGCCGCGACCGAGGAGACGACCGAGGCCGCTGCCGAGGAGGCCGCGCCCGAGGCGACGACCGAGGCCACGGATGGGGGCTTCGGCCCCGACTCGGCCGCGGCGCCCGAGGACGGCTCGGCCCCCGAGGGCTTCGAGATCAAGGGCAACAAGGACTCCATGAAGTTCCACGCCCCGACCAGCCCGTGGTACGCCCGGACCAAGGCCGAGGTGTGGTTCCGCACCGCCGAGGCCGCCGAGGCCGCCGGCTTCGTCAACGCCGAGGCCAAGGCCTGACCCAGCGGTGCCGGCGGCCGGGCGGCCGCCGCTCCGCTCGACGTACCCTCACCCCTGCGACGAAAGAAGACACATGGCGAACATCACCGCCGCCGACGTCAAGAAGCTCCGTGAGCTGACCGGCGCCGGCATGATGGACAGCAAGAAGGCCCTGGTCGAGGCCGAGGGCGACTTCGACAAGGCCGCGGAGCTCATCCGCGTCAAGCTCGGCAAGAAGATGGCCGAGCGCGGCGCCGAGCGCGAGGCCGCCGCCGGCCTGGTCGCCGTCGTCGGCGGCGCGATGGTCGAGCTCAACTGCGAGACCGACTTCGTGGCCAAGGGCGACGAGTTCGTGGCCGCCGCCCAGCAGATCGCCACCGCCGCCGACCAGGCCAAGGCCGGCGACCCCGACGCGGTCAAGGCCGCCTCGGTGGGCGACAAGACCGTCGCCGAGCTGGTCGAGCACCTCGGCATCACCATCGGCGAGAAGATCGAGCTGGGCCGGGTGGCCTACTTCGACGGCCCCGTCGTGTCCTACCTCCACAAGCGTGCGGCCGACCTGCCGCCGGCCATCGGCGTCCTCGTCGAGTACGCCGGCAACGAGGCCGGCGCCGACGGCGCGGCCAAGCAGATCGCCGCGATGCGGCCGAAGTACCTCTCCCGCGACGAGGTGCCGGCCGACGTGGTGGCCAAGGAGCGCGAGCTCGCTGAGGCCACCTCCCGCGAGGAGGGCAAGCCCGAGGCCGCGATCGCCAAGATCACCGAGGGCCGGCTCAACGGCTTCTTCAAGGAGGTCGCCCTCCTCGACCAGCCGTCGGTCACCGAGAACAAGAAGTCGGTCCAGGCCGTGCTCGACGAAGCCGGCACCACCGTCCAGCGCTTCGCGCGGTTCGAGGTCGGCGCCTGACCCAGTAGGGTGCTCGCAAGACCTGCGGGCACACCATGAGCAGCCAGTGAGGAGGCCGGTTCGACGATGAGCAGCATTGCCGAGCCGGCCTCTTCCGCTGCCCGGGCCTGACCGCCCGCCCTCCTCGACCTGCGAAGGAAACCTGCGTGACTGCCTACCATCGCGTCCTCCTCAAGCTCTCGGGAGAGGTGTTCGGCGGCGGCGGCATCGGCGTGGACCCCGACGTCGTCCAGAAGATCGCCGGTGAGATCGCGTCGGTCGCCCGCACCGGCGTCCAGATCGCCGTGGTGACCGGCGGCGGCAACTTCTTCCGGGGCGCCGAGCTGCAGCAGCGCGGCATGGACCGCGCCCGCGCCGACTACATGGGCATGCTCGGCATCGTGATGAACTGCCTGGCCCTCCAGGACTTCCTCGAGAAGGAGGGCGTCGAGACGCGGGTGCAGACCGCGATCGCGATGGGGCAGGTGGCCGAGCCCTACGTGCCGCGGCGGGCGATCCGGCACATGGAGAAGGGCCGGGTCGTCATCTTCGGCGCCGGCATGGGCATGCCGTTCTTCTCCACCGACACCGTGGCGGTGCAGCGGGCGCTGGAGAGCCGTTGCGACGTCGTCCTGGTGGCCAAGAACGGCGTCGACGGCGTCTACAGCGCAGACCCCCGCCAGGACCCGACGGCCACCAAGTTCGACGAGCTGACCTACGACGAGGCGATGGCCCGCGGCCTGCGGATCATGGACCAGACGGCGTTCGCCCTGTGCGGCGAGAACAAGCTGCCGATGGTCGTGTTCGGCATGGAGCCGGAGGGCAACATCCTCCGCGTCGTGCAGGGTGAGAAGATCGGAACGCTGGTCAGCGCGGGCTGACCGCGCCACGAGACGAGAGCAGGAGCAGTCGTGATCAACGAGATCCTCAACGAGGCCGACCAGAAGATGGACAAGTCGGTCGAGGCGACCCGTGAGGAGTTCGCGGCGATCCGCGCCGGACGCGCCCACCCGAGCATGTTCAACAAGCTCACCGCGGAGTACTACGGCACGCCCACGCCCCTGCAGCAGCTGGCCTCGTTCACCTCGCCGGAGCCGCGGATCATCCTGATCGCGCCCTTCGACATGTCCGCGATCGGCGCCATCGAGAAGGCCATCCGCGACTCCGACCTCGGGGTCAACCCGGCCAACGACGGCAAGGTGCTGCGCTGCGTGTTCCCCGAGCTGACCGAGGAGCGGCGCAAGGAGTTCATCAAGGTCGCCAAGCACAAGGCCGAGGAGGGCCGGGTGTCGGTGCGCAACATCCGCCGCCACGCCAAGCACGACCTGGAGAAGCTCGACAAGGACGGCGAGGCCGGGCAGGACGAGGTGGCCGCCGCCGAGAAGCGTCTCGAGGGCATGACCAAGCAGCACACCGACAAGATCGACGACCTGCTCAAGCACAAGGAAGCCGAGCTGCTCGAGGTCTGAGGGGCCTGATGACCGCCACCCCGCCGGCGACCGACCACGGCCGCGCCGGTCGCAACCTCCCCGCCGCCGTCGGCGCGGCGGTCGTGCTGCTGGCCGCGATCGCGGCCTCGCTGTTCTTCTGGAAGACCGCCTTCATGGTGATCGTCGCGGCCGCGGTGGTCGTGGCGATCTGGGAGCTGGCGCAGGGGATGTCGGCCAAGGACATCGACCTGCCCGAGCAGCCGCTGATGGTCGGCGGCGTGGTGATGGTCTTCGTCGCCTACTTCTTCGGCGCGCCCGCGCTGGTCACGGCCACCGGCGTCTCCGCCCTGGTCATCATGCTGTGGCTGCTTCGCCGGGGGGTGGACGGCTACGTCAAGAACGCCACGGCGTCGGTCTTCACGCTGGTCTATGTGCCGTTCCTGGGGTCGTTCGTCGGGTTGCTGCTGGCCGAGGGAGGGGCGGTCGACTTCGAGCGCTGGGACGCCGGGGTCAAGGGCATCATCACGTTCATCCTGGTCACCATCGCCTCCGACATCGGGGGCTACGCCGCCGGCGTGCTGTTCGGCAAGCACCCGATGGCGCCGGTGATCTCGCCCAAGAAGTCGTGGGAGGGCTTCGCCGGCTCGGCCGCCGCGTGCCTCCTGGTCGGCTGGGCCTGCGTGGTCTACCTCCTCGACGGCGCCTGGTGGGTGGGGCTGCTCCTCGGCGCGATCGCGGTCTGCATGGCCACGCTGGGCGACCTGTGCGAGTCGGTCATCAAGCGCGACCTCGGCATCAAGGACATGAGCCAGATCATCCCCGGTCACGGTGGCCTGATGGACCGCCTCGACTCGCTGCTGGCGACCGTCGCGCCGGTGTGGCTGACGCTGCACTACCTCGTCTTCTGACCTTCGCCGGCGGCCCCTCGAGAGGCCGGGGCGCCACGCTTCCTCGATTCGCTGCGGAGGCGGGTCGGCCGCCTACCATGGACGCCATGGACCGCAGCCCCGCCGCCGAGCCCGACGGCCCCCTCGCCGTCGCCGACGACGCCGCCGGGCCGGCGTACGCCGAGACGGCGGAGCCGGTCGTCGTCGCGGTCGGCGCCGAGGAGCCGGTCCACCGAGACTGGTGGCACCGCGACCACCCGACGTTCACCGCGATCTCGGGCTTCTTCTCGGGGCTGGTGTTCGCCACCGTCGTGCCGGGGCTGTTCATGGCCACGATCCGCTTCTTCGCCGACGACTCGACCGCGGAGCGCACGGCCGAGGAGGCCTTCCCGTTCGTGCTGCTGTTCCTGGTGATCCCGATCGCGGCGGTCGCCTTCCCGCAGACGCGGCGGTTCGGCACCTACATGTTCTTCGGCATCGTCGTCGCCCTGGCGGTCATCATCGGGGTGGGCACGTTCGTGTTCTGGCTGATGATCCGGTACTCCTCCTGACATGAGCGACCGTCCCGCCCTCCCGCTGGTCTTCGACGAGCCCCGCGGCCGGAAGAAGCCGCCGCGCCACCTCGCCGACCTGACGCCGGCCGAGCGTGCCGAGGCCGTGGCCGAGCTCGGGCTGCCCGCCTTCCGCGCCGGGCAGCTGTCGCGCCACTACTTCACCCGGCTGACCGACGACCCGGCCGAGATGACCGACCTGCCGGCCGCCGGGCGCGAAGAGCTGGTGGCGGCGCTGCTGCCGCCGCTGATGACGCCCGTGCACACGCTGGAGGCCGACGGCGGCACCACCCGCAAGACCCTGTGGCGGCTCGGCGACGGCTCGCTGGTCGAGTCGGTGCTGATGCGCTACCCCGACCGGGTCACCATGTGCGTGTCCTCGCAGGCCGGCTGTGGCATGGCCTGCCCGTTCTGTGCCACCGGCCAGGGTGGGCTGCAGCGCAACATGTCCACCGCCGAGATCGTGGAGCAGGTCCTCGCCGGCGCCCGCTCGCTGGCCCGCGACGAGGTGCCCGGAGGTCCGGGCCGGGTCTCCAACGTCGTCTTCATGGGCATGGGGGAGCCGCTGGCCAACTACAAGGCCGTCATCGGCGCCGTCCGCCGGCTCACCGACCCCGGCCCCGACGGCCTCGGGATGTCCGCCCGCGGGGTCACCGTCTCCACCGTCGGGCTGGTGCCGCGGATGCGCCAACTGGCCGACGAGGGCATCCCCGTCACGCTGGCGCTGTCACTGCACGCCCCCGACGACGAGCTGCGCAACGAGCTGGTGCCGATCAACACCCGGTGGACGGTCGGCGAGGCGGTCGACGCGGCGGCGCACTACTTCCAGGTCACCGGCCGGCGGGTGTCGATCGAGTACGCCCTGATCCGCGACATCAACGACCACGGCTGGCGGGCCGACCTGCTCGGCGACGTGCTGCTCGCCGCCGGCCCCCGCGGCTGGGTGCACGTCAACCTGATCCCGCTCAACCCGACCCCGGGCTCGAAGTGGACCGCCTCCGACCCCCGCGACGAGCGCGAGTTCGTGCGTCGGCTGGAGGCGAAGGGCGTGCCGACCACGGTCCGAGACACCCGCGGGCGCGAGATCGACGGCGCCTGCGGTCAGCTCGCCGCCACCGCCACCTGAGCCCGACGCGTCGCGAATGTCGCACCGACGCGTCGCGAATGTCGCCCCGACGCGTCGCGAATGTCGCCCCGACGCGTCGCTGATGTCGCACCGACGCGTCGCGGATGTCGCTCAGCCGCGCACGAGCGCGACGGCGTCGTCCACGGTGTCGACGAGGTGCACGTGGTGCTCCATCGGCCGCCCCGCGGCCAGGCGCCGCAGCGCCGGCCAGGCCGGCACCTCCCGGGTCCAGTGGTCGCGACCGACGAGCACCATCGGCGCCACCGACGACTCGTCGGCGTAGTAGTTCTCGCAGGCGTCTTGGAAGACCTCCTGCACCGTGCCGGCGGCTCCGGGGAGGAAGACGATGCCGGCGTCGCAGATCTCGAGCAGGATCGCCTCGCGGGTCGCGTTGCGGAAGTACTTCGCCACCGTGGTCGCGAACGCGTTGGGCGGCTCGTGGCCGTAGTGCCAGGTGGGGATCCCGAGCGACTCGCCGCCCTCCGGCCAGCGGGCCCGCACGGCGAAGGCCGCGCGCACCCACGGGTCGACGGGCGTGAAACCGGGGCTCGCGGCCAGCAGTGCCAGCGCCTCGTCGAGGGCGTCGCCCGGCTGCCCAGCCAGGTAGCCCCCCAGGTTGGCGGCCTCCATGGCTCCGGGACCGCCGCCGGTGGCCACGACGTACGCCGACCCGAGGGCGTGGGCCAGCCGCGCGGCCGCGGCGTACGCCGGCTCGCCGCGGCGCAGCGCGTGCCCGCCCATCACGCCGACGAGCCGCCGTCCGCGCACCCAGGCCGTGAGCGCGTCGTCGATGGCATGGTCGTGCAGTGACTGGGCCAGGGTCAGGTCGACCGTCTCGGGCTGCCGCGACCAGGCGTAGGCGCGCGCATCGAGCGAGTCGGCGTACTCCTCGGTGTCGAAGAGCTCGGCGGGGGAGTAGAGCGCCGCGCGGTAGACGTCGACCGGTGACCCGGGGACCTCCGGGAACACCACCGCGCCACGGCTTCGGACCGACTCCTCGTCGGCGGGGCTGAGCCGGCAGCCGAGGAACAGCGCGCCGCCGACGGCGACCTCCCGCAGCACGTCGCCGCGCTCGCGGAGGTCGAGGCTCTGCAGGTGCCAGCCGGCCAGCGACCGGGCGCCGGCCGCCATCCGGTGGTCGAAGTCGTCGAGCGTCTCGACCTCGACCGACCGTCCGCGGGTGCGCCTCATGGCGGCAACCTACCGTCGGCCGCCCGCCCGCTCAGCCGCCGAGGCGGGGGAAGACCCGTTCGCCGCGCCGGCCGACCACGGTGTCGAGGGGGAAGTGCTCGGCGACCGCGACGACCCGGGCGAGTGCCTCGTCGACGAGCCGCTCGGCGTCGTCCCGGGTGGTGCGGTCGGGGTCGATCCGCCCCCGGTCCTCCAGGGCGCCCCGCAGCGCGAGGCGTACGTCGGCCTCGGCGAGCGCGCTGTCGATGACGAGTGCCGTCGTGGTGGTCCCACCGGAGCCGAGGCCGGTGAACGCCCGGGTGCAGCCGCACCCGTCGTCGTCCGGTGTCGCGGCGTCGGCGTCGCACGGCTCGGCGATCAGCACCAGCTCGCCCTCGACGCAGCCGTCCACGTCGCCCTCGACCCGGCCGTTGCTGCGTCCGGTGGCCACCAGCAGCCGCACTCCGCCTCCTCTGAGGGTTGTCGCTTCACCATGCTAGGTGGGTGGACCCGCACTGAGCACGGTGAGTTGGGCGTGCCCAGTGCGCATTCGCCTACCCAGCATGGTGAAGCAACCACCGCTTCAGAAGGCGTGCGCCATCAGGTCGCCGAAGAGCTCGTGCTCGTCGGCGTCCAGCCCGCGGGCGCGGAACCACCGGCACACGTTGGCGCAGTCGCGCATCAGGAAGTCGAACCCCTGCGGGTTGCCCACCAGGTCGACCACCTGGGGCAGGTCGATCAGCACCAGCCGGTCGCCGGCGGCGAGGATGTTGTAGGGCGAGAGGTCGCCGTGCACGAGACCGGCCTGCACCATCAGCGCGAGGGCGTCGCGCAGCTGGTCGTAGTACGACGCCAGCAGGGCGGGTGACGGCCGGGTCTGGGCGAGCCGCGGCGCCGTCTCGCCGTCGTGGGTGATCCACTCCATCAGGATCTCGGTGCCGTCGATCTGCACGGGGTAGGGCACCGGCAGGCCCAGCGACCACAGCCGCGTCAGCGCGCCCCACTCGGACACGGCCCACTCGCCGGCGGCCACGACCCGGCCCCAGGTGCTCTTGCGCTTGAGCGCCCGCTCGTCGCGGGACCGCTTCATCGAGCGCCCCTCGGTGTAGGCGGCCGCGCGGTGGAAGGAGCGGTGCTCGGCGGAGCGGTAGCGCTTGGCGGCCATCACCACCCCACCGTCCGGGTCGTGCGGGTCGGCGCGCTCGACCAGGAAGACGTCGGCCTCCTTGCCGGTCTTGAGGATGCCGAGCTCGGTGTCGACGGCGCCCTGCGAGGTCACCACCCAGTCGGGGCGGGGCTCGGGGCCGCGGGAGAGGGGTTCGACCTGGAGCCAGGTCGACCAGCGTTGGCCGGGCGCGTCGAGGTCGTCGTACGCCGCGAAGTCGAAGACGTACGACGGGTCCACCGCCGGCTCGGCCGCGGTGTCGGGGGGCCCGAAGGACGGGCCGGAGAATCGGTCAGCAGTGGTGCCCGGGGAGGGCGGTGAGGGCTCGAGCCCTCGGGGCGAGGTCATCGCAGGTGCTCCTGGGGTGAGAGAGAGGGGTGGTCGCGCAGGCCAGGCCACGGACAGCGATCGTCATGTCGCCTCCTCTCCTCGGGGCACCCGACGGTGCCGGCAACCATGATGGCGGACGACAGACCGCCCTCACCACCGGTTTATCACTCCCGAACGAGGCGGCCCCACCCGGGCCGGCGACGGGGCGCCCGGCTCACTGGGCGACGGGTCTCGCCGGCTCAGTGGCCGAGCAGGGGCGCCATCAGCCGCGCGATCCGGCTGGGGCGGCCGGTGAGGCGCTCCTCGGCATCGGCGAGCGTCATCGCCCGCAGCCCGGCGTTGGCGCCGAGCCACCGCAGCGGCTCGGGCTCCCACCGGCGCGAGCGGTGGCCGACCCAGGGGAGGCGGGACAGGTCGGTGTCGTGGCCGAGCACGAGGTCGCGGAGCGTGCGACCCGCGAGGTTGCTGGTGCCGACGCCGTCGCCGACGTAGCCCCCGGCCCAGGCGAGCCCGGTGCCGCGGTCCAGGCCGACCGACGCCGTCCAGTCGCGCGCGATGCCCAGCGCACCGCCCCAGGCGTGCGTGAACCTCGCGTCGGCCACCACCGGGAACAGCTCGGCGAGCGTGCGGCGGATCGCCGCGTGCACGCCGTCGTCGCGGTCGAAGTCCGGGCGCGTCCGCGACCCGAAGTGGTACGGCGCCCCGCGGCCGCCGAAGACCAGCCGGTCGTCGGCCGTGCGCTGCCCGTAGACGATGAGGTGGCGGTGGTCGGAGAACGTCTCGCGCTCCAGCAGGCCGATCCGCTCCCAGGTCGTCGGCGGCAGCGGCTCCGTCGCCACCACCAGCGAGTAGACCGGGGCCAGGGTGCGGCGCTGGCCGTCGAGCGACGCGGTGTAGCCCTCGGTCGCGCGCACCACCACGTCGGCGCGCACCACGCCCCGGTCGGTGACGGCGCGCCCCGGCTCGATCCGGAGCACCCGCGTCTGCTCGTGGACGGTGACTCCGAGCCGCTCGACGGCCGCGGCGAGGCCGCGCACCAGCCGCGCGGGATGCACCGCGGCGCAGTCGGGGGTGTAGGTCGCCCCCAGCGCCCCCTCGGCGCCGATCCGGGCCCGGGTTCGCTCCGCGTCGAGCAGCGCCAGCTCGTCCTCGCCGCGGCCCCACCCGCGCGCATGAGCGACCTCGTCCTGGGCCGCGCGCAGCTGGCTCTCCGAACGGGCGAGCACGAGCGTGCCGCCCTTGGCGTAGTCGCAGGAGATCCCCTCCTCCGCGGCGGCCCGGCCGACCTCGTCGACGGTCGCGCGCATCGCCCGGTGCTGGGCCAGCGCGCCGTCCCGGCCGGTCGGTGAGATCCGCGCCAGCCGGTCGAGCGAGGCGGGGAACAGCGCGGAGCACCAGCCGCCGTTGCGGCCGGAGGCGCCGAACCCGGCCACCTCCGCCTCGAGCACCACGATCCGCAGGGTCGGGTCGGCCCGCGCGAGGTAGTACGCCGTCCACAGGCCGGTGTAGCCGCCGCCGACCACGGCGACGTCCGCTGTCCGGTCGCCGAGCAGGGGCGGCCGCGGGGCCCACGAGAGCTCGGGGGCCTCGTGCCAGAGGCTGAGGCCGGCGTAGCGGTGCGCGCCCGGAGGCTGGCCCGTCAGCGGACGCCCCAGGAGTAGGTCTGCTTCTTGAGCTTGAGGTACATGAACGTCTCGGTGGACACCACGCCCGGCACGGTGCGGATCTTCTGCGAGATCAGCTCGAGGAGGTGGTCGTCGCTCTCGCAGACCGCCTCGACCAGCAGGTCGAAGGAGCCGGCGGTGATGACGACGTAGTCGACCTCGTCGAGGGCGGCCAGCTCGTCGGCGATCTCCTCGAGGGCGCCGCTGATGCGGACGCCGATCATCGCCTGCCGGTCGAAGCCCAGCTCGAGCGGGTCGGTGACGGCGACGACCTGCATCACGCCGGCCTCGATCAGGCGCTGCACGCGTTGTCGCACCGCGGCCTCGGACAGCCCGACCACCTTGCCGATGGCGGCGTACGACCGCCGGCCGTCCTGCTGCAGCTGCTCGATGATGGCCTTCGACACGTCGTCGAGCGGTGATGAGCCCCGAGTACCCTTGCCGTTCTTGGTCACAGGGGTGAGCGTGCCAGCCTGCGCGGCGGGGGTCAAAGACCCTGTCCTCATGGTGAGTCGCTGAATTCGTTGCTTTCGTGTTACACACCGACGGATTCACTTGTCCCGGGGGCGCGTGCGTGACACGATCCGAACTGCCCGGATCACGGTGACCACGAGGAGTAGCCCGTCATGACCACACGCTGGACCCCCCGCCGAGCCTCCGACTCCGCGGCCGACCGCCTGGCCGCCCAGATCGCGGCCGACCTCCAGCTGTCCGGGGGGATGAGCCGGCGCGGCATGCTCCGCATGTCGGGTGTCTCTGCCCTGGCTCTCGGCGGGGCCTCGGTGCTCGCCTCGTGCGGCACCGAGGGCACCACGCAGACCGAGGAGTCCTGCACGAGCGAAGACCTCAGCGACACCGAGAAGGCCCTCAACTTCTCCAACTGGCCCCTCTACATCGACGAGAAGGGCAAGCGGCTCCCGACGCTCGAGGACTTCGAGGCGGAGTCCGGCATCGACGTCACCTACAACACCGACGTCAACGACAACAACCAGTTCTTCGCCAAGGTGCGCAACCAGCTCGGCGCCTGCGAGTCGACCGGTCGCGACATCTTCGTGCTCACCGACTGGATGGCGGCCCGGATGATCGGCCTCGGCTGGATCCAGGAGCTCGACCACGCCAACATGCCCAACGTCGACGCCAACCTCATCGAGCGGCTGCAGAACCCGTCGTGGGACGAGGGCCGCAAGTTCTCCGTGCCGTGGCAGAGCGGCTTCACCGGCATCGCCTACAACGCGAAGTTCACCGGCGAGGTGTCGTCGTTCGAGGAGCTGGTCACCCGCTCCGACCTGAAGGGCAAGATCAGCCTGCTCACCGAGATGGGCGACACGATGGGCTTCTTCCTGAAGCTGGTCGGCGCCGACCCCAACGAGTTCAGCGACGAGGAGTGGCAGGAGGCGCTGGCCAAGCTCGAGGAGGTCGTGAAGTCCGGTCAGATCCGCCAGTTCACCGGCAACGAGTACACCCGCCCGCTCAACAAGGGCGACATCGTGGCCTGCGAGGCCTGGTCGGGCGACATCATCGCGATGCAGTTCGACAACCCCGACATCAAGTTCGTGCAGCCGACGGAGGGGATCTCCCTCTGGAGCGACAACATGATGGTGCCCAACCAGGCGACCCACAAGGCGAACGCCGAGGCGTTGATGAACTACTACTACGAGCCCGAGGTGGCGGCCCGGCTGGCGGCGTGGGTCAACTACATCTGCCCCGTGCAGGGGGCCGAGGAGGCCATGGCGAGCGTCGACGACTCGCTGGTGGGCAACCCGCTGATCTTCCCGTCCGAGGAGGTCTACGCCACGACGTTCTCCTTCATGGCCACCGACACCAAGACCCGCGAAGGGTTCGACAAGGACTTCAACCAGATCATCGGAGCGTGACGATGACCCAGCCCGGCGACGTGCAGGACCCGCCCCAGGCGGCGGAGGGCGGCAGCGACCTGGTCCTGCAGGGGGTCACCAAGCGGTTCGGTGACTTCGTGGCGGTGGACGACCTCGACCTCACGGTGCCGCAGGGGGCGTTCTTCGCCCTCCTCGGGCCGTCGGGCTGCGGCAAGACCACCACGCTGCGGATGGTCGCGGGGCTGGAGGTGCCCACCGTCGGGACCATCCACATCGGCGGGCAGGACATCAGCCATCTCAAGCCCTACAAGCGGCCGGTCAACACCGTCTTCCAGAGCTATGCGCTGTTCCCGCACCTGACGATCTTCGAGAACGTCGCCTTCGGCCTCCGCCGGCAGAAGAAGTCCGACGTGGAGCGGCAGGTCGACGAGATGCTCGAGCTGGTCGAGCTGACCCCGATGGCGAGCCGCAAGCCCGGCCAGCTCTCGGGCGGCCAGCAGCAGCGCGTCGCCCTGGCCCGGGCGCTGATCAACCGGCCCCAGGTGCTGCTGCTCGACGAGCCGCTGGGTGCGCTCGACCTCAAGCTGCGCCGCCAGATGCAGATCGAGCTGAAGCGCATCCAGACCGAGGTCGGCATCACCTTCGTCCACGTCACCCACGACCAGGAGGAGGCCATGACCATGGCCGACACCGTCGCGGTGATGAACGCCGGCATCATCGAGCAGATGGGCGCGCCCAAGGAGCTCTACGAGCACCCGCGCACGACGTTCGCCGCGAACTTCCTGGGACAGTCCAACCTGGTCCGCGGCACGGTCGGCGGCGGCGACGGCAGCAACGTCACCATTGATGCCCACGGCGCGCGCCTGGTCTGCCCCCGCGACCGGGCGCCTGCGGGCATCTCGGAGGTCTGGGTCGGCATCCGCCCGGAGAAGGTCTTCCTCGCGGGCGCCGGCACCGAGACCGCCGACGGGTCCAACCTGATGCGCGGCGGCGTGGTCACCGACGTGAGCTTCATCGGCGTCTCCACGCAGTACCTCACCCGGCTGCCCTGGGGTCAGGAGCTGATGATCTTCGAGCAGAACTCCGGGGCGCGCGAGAGCTTCCGGGTCGGCGACCCCGTCGACCTGCACTGGCTGCCGGAGCACACCTTCCTCCTCGATGCCGCGCAGGACGCCTCGGCGGGCGTCGAGATCGAAGGCGAGGACTAGGCCGTGGCGCACGTCGCGCCCCCCGCCGGGGCGCCGGCCTCGGGAGACGCGGCCCGCAAGCGCGGCCTGGTCGGCTACCTGCTGCTGGCCCCCGCCGGCCTGTGGCTCAGCCTGTTCTTCATCGTGCCGATGATCAGCCTCATCAGCACGTCGCTCTACGACCCCTCGGGGTCGCTGGAGACCGGCTACCAGATGACGGGGCACGTCCAGAACTACGCCACCGTCCTGCAGGAGTACGACTCCCAGCTGCTCCGCTCATTCCTGTACGCCGGCCTCGCGACGTTCTTCTGCATGCTGCTCGGCTTCCCGCTGGCCTACGCCATCGCGTTCAAGGCCGGCAAGTGGAAGAACCTCCTGCTGGTGGCGGTGATCGCGCCCTTCTTCACGTCGTTCCTGATCCGGACGCTCGCCTGGCAGCTGATCCTCAGCGACCAGGGCTGGGTCACCCAGACGTTCAACGCGCTCTACCTCACCGACCTCTTCGCTGCCCTCGGGCTGACCGAGCAGGGCAGCCTGCTCTACTCTCCGCTCGCGGTCGTGACCGGGCTGACCTACAACTTCCTGCCGTTCATGGTGCTGCCGCTCTACGCTTCGCTGGAGAAGATCGACCCGCGGCTGCACGAGGCGGGGGCCGACCTCTATGCCTCGCCGTTCACGACCTTCCGCAAGGTCACGCTGCCGCTGGCGCTCCCCGGTCTGGTGGCGGGCACGCTGCTGACCTTCATCCCCGCCGCGGGTGACTTCATCAACGCCCAGCTGCTGGGCAACACGCAGACCACCATGATCGGCACCGTCATCCAGAAGCTCTTCGACGGCGGCTCCTACCCCGAGGCGTCGGCGCTGTCGGTGGTCCTGATGGTCATCATCGTGGTGCTGGTGCTGTTCTACATCCGCCGTGCCGGGACCGAGGACCTCGTATGACCCGCCTCGGCAAGTGGATCGGCGACCACCTGATCCTCGCGATCGGGCTGGCGGTGCTGTTCTACATGTTCCTGCCGATCTTCGTCGTGATCCTGATGTCGTTCAACGACCCGGCGAGCAAGCAGAGCTACTCCTTCGACGGGTTCACCTGGGACAACTGGGCGAACCCCTGCGACGAGTTCGGCATGTGCGAGTCGGTGCTGCTGTCGATCAAGATCGGCCTCAGCGCCACGCTCGGGGCGACCATCCTCGGCACGCTGATGGCGTTCGCGCTGGTGCGGCACCGCTTCCGCGGACGGGCCCCCGCCAACGTCTTCACCTTCCTGCCGATGGCCTCCCCGGAGATCGTGATGGGCTCCTCGCTGCTGGCGCTGTTCGTCTCCGCCGGCCTCTCCGGCCAGCTCGGCTTCTGGACGATCCTGGTCGCCCACATCATGTTCTGCCTGAGCTTCGTGGTGGTCACGGTCAAGGCACGCCTCGCGGGCCTCGACCCCCGCATCGAGCAGGCGGCGATGGACCTCTACGCCAACGAGTGGCAGACGTTCTGGCGGGTGACCTTCCCGCTGGTCTTCCCGGGCATCCTGTCGGCCGCGCTGCTGGCGTTCTCGCTGTCCTTCGACGACTTCATCATCACCAACCTCAACGCCGGCCAGGAGGTGACCTTCCCGATGTTCGTCTGGGGCGCGTCCCTCCGTGGCATCCCGCCGCAGATCAACGTGATCGGCACCATCATGTTCCTGCTAGCGCTGACGCTGGTCCTCGTCGGCGAGCTCGGCGCACGACGCCGGGCTCGGCGGTGAGCCGGGAGACGCCACCGAGCGACGTCGTACGCCGGTCGTTGGCGGACGCCGCGCCCGCCGTCCTGTGGCTCGACGACCCGGCGCGGCCGGCGCCGCGCGACCCGCTGCCCGGCCCGACGCTGGCCGACCTCGTGGTGGTCGGCGGCGGCTACACCGGACTGTGGACCGCCCTGCGCGCGAAGGAGCGCGACCCGTCGCGCGACGTCGTGCTGCTCGAGGCGGGGGAGTGCGGCTGGCAGGCGTCGGGGCGCAACGGCGGGTTCGCGGCGGCGTCGCTGACCCACGGCTTCCACAACGGGCAGGCCCGGTGGCCCGAGGAGCTGGAGACGCTCGACCGCCTGGGTGCCGAGAACCTCGCGGCGATCGGCGAGACCGTCGAGCGCTACGCCCTCGACTGTGCGTGGGAGACCACCGGCGAGCTCGACGTGGCCGTGGACGACCACCAGGTCGAGGAGCTGGCCGCGACCGCCGACGAGATGCGCGAGGCGGGGCACGACGTCCGCTTCCTCGACGCCGGCGAGACCCGCGCGCTGGTGGACTCGCCGACCTACCTCGGCGGCCTCTACGACCCGCACGGGGTCGCGCTGGTCGAGCCCGCCCGGCTGGCGTGGGGGCTGCGGGACGCCTGCCTGTCGCTGGGCGTGCGCATCCACGAGCAGACGCATGTCACCGCCGTCCACGACGACGGCCGGCTGATGGAGGTCGAGACCGACCGCGGCACGGTCCGGGCGCGGCATGTCGCGCTGGCGACGAACGGCTTCCCGTCGCTGCTGCGGCGGCTGCGGCTGATGACCGTGCCGGTCTACGACTACGTGCTGGCGACCGAGCCGCTCACGGCGGCCCAGCGTGCGTCGCTCGGGTGGCAGGGGCGGCAGGGGGTGGGCGACGCGTCGAACCTGTTCCACTACTACCGGCTCACCCGCGACGACCGGGTGGTGTGGGGCGGCTACGACGCGGTCTACCACTACGGCAGCCGGATCGCGCCCCGCCTCGAGCAGGCCGGCGACACCCACGAGACGCTGGCGCGGCACTTCCTCGAGACGTTCCCGCAGCTGGAGGGGGTGCGGTTCTCCCACCGGTGGGCGGGCGTCATCGACACCTGCACCCGCTTCGCCGCCTTCTACGGCACGGCGTACGCCGGCCGGGCGGCGTACGCCCTCGGCTACACCGGCCTCGGCGTCGCCGCCACTCGCTTCGGCGCCGACGTGATGCTCGACCTGCTCGACGACGCCGACACCGAGCGCACGACCCTCCGGATGGTGCGCGAGCAGCCGCTGCCCTTCCCGCCCGAGCCCGCCCGGTCCATCGGCATCAACCTCACCCGCTGGTCACTGGAGCGCGCCGACGCCCGCGGCGGCCGCCGCAACCTGTGGCTCCGCACCCTCGACCGGCTCGGCCTCGGCTTCGACTCCTGACCGCGAGCCGGCGCTCCGGTGCCGCGAACCGGCGCTCCGGTGACGCGAACCGGCGCTTCCGTGGCGCGAACCGGCGCTTCCGTGGCGCGAACCGGCGCTTCCGTGACGCGAGCCGGCGCTTGTGCGCGCCGACTCGCCGGTTCGATGCGCCGGAGTGCCGTTTCGCGCAGCCACGAGCGCCGTCTCGCCGCGCGGAAGCGCCGTCTCGGGGACCCGGAGCGCCGTCTCGTGGGT
>JAUILS010000292.1 GCA_030432975.1 Actinomycetes bacterium | reverse complement strand
ATCAAACCGCTCCTCAAGATCAACGAGGTGCGGAAGCGTCGGATGCTCGGGTACATGCACTCCGGGAGTCTGACATCAGGTTGTGCCGCCCCGCACCCTCATCGGCTTGTCAGGGCGGTCGGAACGGTCGTCCACAGATCGCGCCGAGGCGTTGACCGACAGCAACGATGCCGATAGAATCGAACACATGTTCGATCCACCAACTGGGCCACGCACTCCTGCCGCCGACAGCGGCGCGCAGGGGCTGCTGGGCGCGTCGGGGGTCCGGTCCTGGGCTGCGGGACTGGCCCGGATCGATCAGGCCGTGGACGATGCGGAGCGGGTCGAGCAGCTGCGGGCGTTGGAGGAGCTCAAGTCCGCGGCCGCGGCGGCGCAGGCCCAGATCACCGCCGCGTTCGTGGCCTCCCAGCGGGCCGAGCAAGAGGCCGCCGGCGTGCCCCGGCGTGACGTCGGCAAGGGGATCGCCGCCCAGGTCGCCTTGGCCCGGCGGGAGTCCCCGCACCGCGGCAACACCCTGGTCGGGGTCGCGACCGCGTTGGTGGCCGAGATGCCGCACACCCTGGCCGCCCTGGCCGCGGGAGTGTTGTCGGAGCACCGAGCCCAGCTGATGGTCAAGGAGACCGCCTGCCTGACCCGGGAGGACCGTGCCCGCGTCGACGCGGAGGTCTGCGGCGACCTGGACCGGGTCGCCACCCTGGGCAACCGGCGGCTCGCGGCCGCCGCGGCGAAGGCCGCGTGCCGGCTCGACCCGCACGCGGTCGCGGAGCGGGCGGCGTACGCCGTCCGGGAACGGCGCGTCTCCCTGCGCCCGGCGCCCGACACCATGGTCTGGCTGACCGCGCTGCTGCCGGTCGCCGAAGGGGTGGCCTGCTACGCCGCCCTCACCAAGACCGCCGACACCGCCCGCGCGGCCGGTGACCAGCGAGGCCGGGGGCAGATCATGGCCGACACCCTCGTCGAACGCGTCACCGGCCAAACGCAGGCGTCGGCGGTGCCGGTGTCGATCAGCCTGGTGATGACCGACAAGACGCTGCTCGCCGGCGACCCCGAGCCCGGACACGTGGCCGGCTACGGGCCGATCCCCGCCCAGACCGCCCGCGACCTGGTCCGCGCCGCGGACCGGGCCTGGCTGCGGCGGCTCTACACCCACCCCACCAGCGGGCAGCTGGTCGCCGCGGACTCGGTCGCCCGCTGCTTCCCGGCCGGGCTGGCGGCGTTGATCGCGACCCGAGACCAGACCTGCCGCACGCCGTGGTGCGACGCGCCGGTCCGGCACACCGACCACATCCAGCCCGCCGCGACCGGCGGGCCCACCAGCCTGGCCAACGGCCAAGGACTGTGCGAGGCCTGCAACCAGGCCAAGCAGGCCGCCCGCTGGCGATCCAGGGTCACCCACGACGGCACCCGAGCCGGCCCCCACACCGTCGCGCTCACCACCCCGACCGGACACACCTACACCAGCAGAGCACCCGACCCACCCGGCACCACGACCGCGCCCCCAGGCAAGCCACGCCTCGACCTGGTCTTCGACGCACCCTGGATCCTCGCCGCCTGAGCGGGTCACCTCCCCTTGGCTACGCTCGCGGGATGGAGCGGGGGACCGGGCGGCTGGTGGCGGCAGCGGTGCTCGCGCTGGGACTCGTGGCCTGCTCCGATGACGACCCCGGCACCGGTGAGGTGCCCGTGCCCGACCCGCCGTCCGCATCCTCGACGGGATCGGCCGAGAGCGACGAGCCCGCCTCGCCGTCGCCGACCGTCACCGCGCCGCCGGCTGGCAAGGCGCCCGACCTGGACGTCCAGGTCGTCACCGACCAGCTCGAGCACGGCTGGGACATCGGGTTCCTCCCCGACGGGCAGGTCCTCGTCAGCGAGCGCCCGGCCCGGATCACCCTGCTGTCCTCGGCCCTGCGCGGCGCGGAGGTGACCCGGGTCGACGCCGACCTCTCGGACGTCTACGTCGCCGGCGAGGGCGGGCTGCTCGGCATGGTGGTCCACCCCGACTTCGCGCGGTCGCGCCTGTTCACCACCTGCCAGGACCACCAGGAGAACGGCGCCCCGGTGGACATCCGCCTCGTCACCTGGCGGTTGAGCGAGGACGGCGCGTCCGCCGAGCGGGTCCGCGACCTGCTGACCGGGCTGCCCGTCGCCGTCGGCGGCCGGCACTCGGGGTGTCGCCCCACGATCGCCGCCGACGGCGCGCTGCTGGTCGGCACCGGCGACACCGCGGTCGGGTCGATCCCGCAGGACCTCGGCTCGCTCGGCGGCAAGGTGCTGCGGCTCGACCTCGAGACGGGCCGGCCGCTGCCTGACAACCCGTTCGCGGACGCCGCGGACCGACGGCAGCGCTACGTCTACTCCTACGGCCACCGCAACGTGCAGGGCGTCGCGGTGCGCCCGGGCACCGGCCAGGTCTACTCCGCCGAGCACGGCCCCGACAACAACGACGAGGTCAACGTCGTCGAGCCGGGGGCCAACTACGGCTGGGACCCGTCCCAGGGCGGCACCGTCGGCGGTTACGACGAGAGCGTGCCGATGACCGACCGGGAGCGTTTCCCCGATGCCCGGGTCGCCGCCTGGCAGTCCGGGCGCACCACCCAGGCCATCTGCGCGGCGACCTTCCTCGAGGGCGAGCAGTGGGGGAGCCTCGACGGCGCCCTGGTGGTCACCGCCCTCAAGGGTGCCAAGCTGCTGATCCTGCGCCTCGACGGGGACGGCCGGGTCGCCGAGGTCGACGTACCCGAGGAGACCAACGGGCCGTTCGGGCGGCTGCGGGCCGCGCGGCTCGGCCCCGACGGGGCGCTTTACGTCACCACGTCCAACGGTGACAGTGACTCGCTGTTGCGGATCACACCCGCTTCCTGAACCGCATCTGCGCGCGGTAGCCTCGCGTCATGCCGCAAGTGCGCATTCGTGACGCCGCCGTCTATCTCGGGGTCAGCGATGACACCGTCCGCCGCTGGATCGACCGCGGTCTGCTGACCGCCGATGTCGACGAGTCCGGCCGCAAGGTCGTCGACGGGCTGGAGCTGGCCCGGGTGGCCCGGGACCACGCCGACCCGCCGGCCGTCCCGGGCGGCGTGGTCAGCTCGGCCCGCAACCGGTTCGTCGGGCTGGTCACCGACATCCGTGCGGACGAGGTGATGGCGCAGGTCGAGCTGCAGTGCGGCCCGTTCCGCGTGGTGTCGCTGATGAGCAGTGAGGCCGTGCGGGACCTCGGCATCGAGCTCGGGTCGGTCGCGGTCGCGGTCATCAAGTCGACCAACGTGATCGTCGAGACCACCCGGGGCGAGGCGTGAGGCGTACGGCGGCGGCCCTGGTCGCCGTCACGGCGCTCCTGCTGACCGGCTGCTCGGGCGCCGCCGACGACC
>JAUILS010000046.1 GCA_030432975.1 Actinomycetes bacterium | reverse complement strand
GACCGCCGACATGGCGGGACTGCCGACCGGGCTGGCCCTGGCGGTGCGGCAGTTCCTGGCGCGGGCGCACGCCGTCGACCCCGAGGCGCGCTGGCGGCAGGCGGGCGCGCTGGCCGAGCAGGTCCGACCCTACGTCGCCCCTCCCCCGCCGCCCGGGACCCCGCCCGACGCGTTCCTCGCGGCCGTCGTCGGCACCCGCCGCGAGCGCGACGCCCGGCGGCTGGGCCGCGAGGCGGCGCTCCGGCACCGGCTGGCCTCGCGCCGCTGAAGCTCAGCCCACGCCCACCGGCGTCTCGTCCTCGCGCCGGGCGGAGACCGTGAGACACAGCCCGGCCGCCGCCAGGCAGAGCACGGCGGCGGTCAGCCACGCCAGCAGGTAGTCGCCGCGCGCCTCCCGGATCCAGCCGGCGTACGCCGCCGCGATGCCGGCGCCGACCATGTGCGAGGCGAACACCCAGCCGAAGACGACGGCGCCCAGGTCGGGGCCGAAGTGCCGGCGACAGAGCGCGACGGTGGGCGGCACCGTGGCCACCCAGTCGAGGCCGTAGAGCACGACGAACACGAACAGGCTCGGCTGCACGGTCGGTCCGAGCAGGAACGGCACCAGCAGCAGGGAGACGCCGCGGAAGAAGTAGTAGCCGAACAGCAGCAGCCGCGGGTCGTAGCGGTCGGTCAGCCAGCCGCTCGCGAGGGTGCCGATGATGTCGAAGATGCCGATCACGGCGAGCAGCCCGGCGCTGGTGGTCGCCGGCATGCCGTGGTCGTGCGCGGCGGGGATGAAGTGGGTGCCGATCAGCCCGTTGGTCGACCACCCGCAGATCCAGAAGGTGATCACCAACATCCAGAACGGCCAGCTGCGGGCCCCGGTGCGCAGCGCCCGCCAGGCCAGGGACGCCGCCGACCGGTCGGTCACCCGCGGCGGTGGCCGCCAGCCGGCCGGGGCGCCGTACGGCGTCAGGCCGACGTCGCCCGGCCGGTCGCGCAGCACCCACCAGAGCAGGGGCGCCAGCAGCAGGGCGGCGACCGCGGTGAGGCCCGCCGCCCAGCGCCAGCCCGGCCCGGAGGCGAGGTGAGCGATCGAGGGCAGGAAGATCAGCTGTCCGGTCGAGCTGGCCGCGGAGAAGGCGCCGACGACCAGCCCCCGGTGCCGCTCGAACCAGCGGGTGGCGACGATCGCGCCGAAGACGAGCGCCAGCGCGCCGGTGCCGATCCCGACGGCGAACCCCCAGAGCAGCCACAGCTGCCACGCGCTGGTCATCCAGATGGTCAGGCCGGAGCCGACGCCGACCAGGACCAGCGCGGCGGTGGCGACGCGGCGGACGCCGAAGCGCTCCATCAGCGCCGCCGCGAACGGCGCGGTCAGACCGTAGACGACCAGGTTGAGCGTCACCGCGCCGGAGGTCGTCGTGCGCGACCAGCCGAAGTCGCTCTCGAGCGGCTCGAGCAGGGCGCCGGTGGACGACCGGAACCCCGCGGCCGCGACGAGCGCGCCGAGGGTGACCGCGGCGACCCACCAGGCACGGTGCACCCCGAGCACGGGGGCGCGCTGGGCGGTCGTCACCCGGGTGAGTGTAGGTGCCGGCCGACGCCGGCCGGTCCGCGTCTCGGCGGCTACGGATCCCGTCGCGTGGAGTGCCTCCACCTGTCGAATCCGTGGCCCAGCCGCTATGTTGCTGCCATGATCGACCGTGACCGTCTGGCTCGGCTGCGAGCCGACGAGGAGCAGCGCTTCGCCGACACCCACCCCCGCTCGGCGGAGCTCTCCGCCGAGGCGCGGCGCAGCCTCCTCGGCGGGGTGCCGATGCCCTGGATGACTCGGTGGCCGGGCGCCTTCCCGGTCTTCTTCGAGACCGCGTCGGGGGCGCGGTTCACCGACGTCGACGGCCGCGAGTACGTCGACCTGTGCCTCGGCGACACCGGGGCCATGACCGGGCACGCGCTGCCGGCGGTGACCGAGGCCGTGGCGGAGCGGGCGCGCACCGGGATCACCACGATGCTGCCCTCGCCCGACGCCGCGTGGGTCGGTGAGGAGCTGGCCCGGCGGTTCGGGCTCCCGCAGTGGCAGATGGCGATGACCGCCACCGACGCCAACCGCTTCGTGCTGCGCTTCGCGCGCCACCTCACCGGCCGGCCGCGGGCGGCGGTGATGGACTGGTGCTACCACGGCACCGTCGACGAGACGCTGGCGATCCTCGGCGACGACGGCGTCGTCTCCCGGCCGGGCGCCATGGGGCCGCCGGTGGACGTCGCGCTGACCACGGCCGTGGTGCCGTTCAACGACGTCGACGCGCTCGACCGGCGGCTCGCCGAGGGCGACGTGGCGGCGCTGCTGATGGAGCCGGCGCTGACCAACATCGGCATCGTGCTGCCCGAGCCCGGCTACCTCGACGCGGTGCGTGAGATCACCCGGCGGCACGGCGTGCTGTGGGTCATCGACGAGACGCACACGCTGTGCGCCGGGCCGGGCGGGTGCACCGCGGCCTGGGGTCTGGAGCCGGACTTCGTGGTCATGGGCAAGCCGATCGGCGGCGGTGTCCCAGCGGCGGCGTACGGCGTCAGCGCCGAGGTCGCCGAGGCGCTCAACGTGCACATGCACGGCACCGAGATCGACGTCGCCGGCGTCGGCGGCACCCTGACCGGCAACGCGCTCGCCCTGGCCGCCGTGCGGGCCACCCTGTCCACCACGCTGCGCGAGGACGACTTCGCGCGAGCCATCCCGCTCGCCGAGCGGTTCACCGCCGGGGTGGCGGAGGTCATCGAGCGACACGGCCTCTCCTGGCACGTCCAGCGGCTCGGCTGCCGCGCGGAGTACTGGTTCTGCCCGCCGCCGCGCAACGGCGCCGACGCGGCCGCCGCAGCCGACGAGGACCTCGACGCCTTCATGCACCTCTGGGCGCTCAACCGCGGCATCCTGCTCACGCCGTTCCACAACATGGCGCTGTTCTCCCCCCACCACACCGAGGCCGACGTCGACCTGCACACCGAGGTCTTCGGCGACGCCGTGGCGGCGCTGGTCGGCGGCTGAGCCTTGCCCGGCCCGGGAGTCGGGTCTACCGTGAAGCGATGAGCGGGCTGCTCCTCGCGGGTGCCTGGCTCCTCGCCCCGTTCCTGCCGTGGCGTCGCGCAGCCAGGCTGGTGCGACGTGCCTGGGAGCGCGTGGCCGAGCGGCGCCGGCTCGCGCACGGCCGGCCGCTGGAGCAGATCGCGCGGGACGCCCGTCGGCTCAGCGTGTGGTACCGCACCTGTCCGCGCGGCCAGTCCTTCGCGAAGTACGAAGCCCACCGTCGCGCCTACGACGACGTCCTCGCCGAGGCGTGCGACGCGCTCGGCATCGACCACCTGCTCGGGGTCCTCGAGCCCGGTGGCGAGCTCGACATCGAGCGCGCCCGCGTCGAGGGTCGGCTCGAGTCCGCCGGCCTGGTGCTGGGGCTGCCGCTCTAGCCGAGGATCAGGGCGTCGCGTCGACCCGTTGGTAGGCCAGGTCGACGATCGCGCGGCCGGCCGCGACGCCCTTGCGCTCGAACCTGGTGACGGGTCGCTCGGACCAGCGGGGCACGACGCCGCCGCGCAGCCGCGGCTCCGCGTCGAGCAGCTGCTGCATCTGCTCGGCGTAGTCGGCCCAGTCGGTGGCGAGCCGCCACCAGGCACCGGGGGCGAGGCGCCCCGCGGCGACGGAGACGAAGCGCTCCGACACCAGGCGCCGTTTGTGGTGGCGCTTCTTGTGCCAGGGGTCGGGGAAGAACGTCCACAGCTCGTGCAGCGAACCCTCGTCGAGGAGGTGCTCGACGCACCAGACGGCGTCGACCGAGCAGAGCCGGACGTTGTCGACCCCGGCCTCCGCCAGCCGCTCCAGGGTCGACGCCACGCCGGGACGCCACACCTCGAACGCCAGCACGTCGACCTCGGGTCGCGCGGCCGCCAGTGCCGCGGTCGCCTCGCCGACGCCCGACCCGATCTCCACGACCAGCGGCGCGGCGCGGCCGAAGCGGGACTCCCAGGTGAAGCCCGGCTCCTCGACCGCCTCCTCGGGGATCACCCAGTCGGCGTGGTGCGCCTCCCAGGCAGCCTCCTGGCGAGGGCTGAGCCGGCTCCCCCGACGGGAGTAGCTCAGCACCTCGCGGACCGGCCGCCCGTCGTCGGTGAGGCGATGGTGCGGGCGGGCGGGACGTGAGGTCAGGGGTGCCTCAGCCGGTGGTGGTGCTGGTGGTGGCCGCGAACCCGATGACGACGAAGAAGAAGATGAGGGCCACGATGCTCAGCACCAGCAGCGCGGTGCCGATGATCCCGAGGATCCGGCCGATGTTGGCCTGGTCGCGGCCGGCGTACGCCCCGGCGGAGGCGTCGACCTCGGCGACCACGCGGTTGCCCATGATCCAGGCGAACGGACCGAGGACCTGGCAGAGGACGACGCTGAGGATGCCCAGGATCAGCACCGTCATCGCCTGCGGGTGGTTGGGCGCCGGCTGGTACGACGGCGGCGGGGGCGCGCTGTAGCTCATGGGCTCAGCCTAGGGCAGAAATGCACCTCGGCCCCGGACCGGGGTCCGGGGCCGAGGTGGTGTCTCAGCTCTGCGCGGGGGCATCGCCCCCGTGTGTCACTTCGTGATCTTCGTGACCCGGCCGGCGCCGACGGTGCGGCCACCCTCGCGGATCGCGAAGCGCAGGCCCTCGTCCATGGCGATGGGCTGGATCAGCTCGACGGCCATCTCGGTGTTGTCACCGGGCATGACCATCTCGGTGCCCTCGGGCAGCGTGACGACGCCGGTCACGTCCGTGGTCCGGAAGTAGAACTGCGGACGGTAGTTGTTGAAGAACGGCGTGTGACGGCCACCCTCCTCCTTCGAGAGGACGTAGACCGACGCCTCGAAGTTGGTGTGCGGGGTGGTGGTGCCCGGCTTGATCACGACCATGCCGCGCTCGACGTCCTCGCGCTTGGTGCCGCGGAGCAGCAGACCGACGTTCTCACCGGCCTGGCCCTCGTCGAGCAGCTTGCGGAACATCTCGACACCGGTGACGGTGGTCTTCTGCGAGGCCTCGCGGATGCCGACGATCTCGACCTCCTCGCCGACCTTGACCACACCGCGCTCGATGCGGCCGGTGATGACCGTGCCGCGACCGGTGATGGTGAAGACGTCCTCGACCGGCATCAGGAACGGCTTGTCGATCTCGCGCTCCGGGGTCGGGATGTAGTCGTCGACCGCCTGCATGAGCTCGGCCACCGACTCGCCCCACTTGGCGTCGCCGTTGAGGGCCGGGAAGGCCGCCACGCGCACGACGGGGATGTCGTCGCCCGGGAACTCGTACTCGGAGAGGAGCTCGCGCACCTCCATCTCGACGAGCTCGATGAGCTCCTCGTCGTCGACCATGTCGCACTTGTTGAGCGCGACCACCAGGGCGGGCACGCCGACCTGGCGGGCGAGCAGCACGTGCTCACGGGTCTGCGGCATCGGGCCGTCGGTGGCGGCGACCACGAGGATCGCGCCGTCCATCTGGGCCGCGCCGGTGATCATGTTCTTGATGTAGTCGGCGTGACCGGGGCAGTCGACGTGCGCGTAGTGACGCGCCTCGGTCTGGTACTCGACGTGCGCGATGGAGATCGTGATGCCGCGCTGGCGCTCCTCGGGAGCCTTGTCGATCTCGTCGAACGGCGTGAACGGGTTCAGCTCCGGGTGCTTGTCGTGCAGCACCTTGGTGATCGCTGCGGTCAGCGTCGTCTTGCCGTGGTCGATGTGACCGATCGTGCCGATGTTGACGTGCGGCTTGGTCCGCTCGAACTTCGCCTTAGCCACTGGGGGCTCCTCCTGGTTGTGTGCTGATCTGACTCGTGTGATGGGTGGTGCGGGGCCGAGGGCCCGTGGCGACTACTCGCCGCGGACCTTCTTGATGATCTCGTCGGCGATGCTCTGCGGAACCTCGGCGTACGAGTCGAACTCCATCGAGTACGACGCCTGACCGGAGGTCTTGGACCTCAGGTCGCCAACGTACCCGAACATCTCTGACAGCGGCACCAGCGCGTTGATGACCATGTCACCGTGACGCTCCTCCTGTGCCTGGATGTGACCGCGGCGGCTGTTGATGTCGCCGATGACGGTGCCGAGGAACGGCTCCGGCGTGGTCACCTCGACGGCGAACATCGGCTCCAGCAGCACGGGCTTGGCCATGCGCGCCGCCTCCTTGAACGCGGCGGATCCCGCGATCTTGAAGGCGAGCTCGGAGGAGTCGACGTCGTGGTAGGCGCCGTCCTCCAGGGTGACCTTGACGTCGACCATGGGGTAGCCGGCGAGCACGCCGAACTCCATGGCCTCCTGGGCCCCCTGGTCGACCGACGGGATGTACTCCCGCGGCACGCGGCCGCCGGTCACGTTGTTGACGAACTCGTAGCCGGCGCCGGTGCCCGTCTCCGGGTCGAGGTTGGGGCCGAGCGTGATGACGACCTTGGCGAACTGACCGGAGCCACCCGTCTGCTTCTTGTGGGTGTAGCTGTGGTTGGTCACCTCGCGGCGGAGCGTCTCGCGGTAGGCCACCTGCGGCTTGCCGACGGTCGCCTCGACGCGGAACTCGCGCTTCATCCGGTCGACGAGGATCTCCAGGTGGAGCTCGCCCATGCCGGCGATGATCGTCTGGCCGGTCTCCTCGTCGGACTTGACCGTGAAGGTCGGGTCCTCGTCGGAGAGCCGCTGGATCGCGGTGCTGAGCTTCTCCTGGTCGCCCTTGGTCTTGGGCTCGATGGCCACCTCGATCACCGGGGCCGGGAAACTCATCGACTCCAGCACCACGGGGCTCTGGATGTCGCACAGCGTGTGGCCGGTCTTGGTGTCCTTCAGGCCCATGACCGCCACGATCTGGCCGGCGCCGACCGACGCGATCTCCTCACGCTTGTTGGCGTGCATCTGGTAGACCTTGCCGATCCGCTCCTTGCGGCCGGTGACGGAGTTGAGCACCGTCGAGCCCGCCTCGAGCTTGCCGGAGTAGACCCGGACGTAGATCAGCTTGCCGAGGTGCGGGTCGGAGGCGATCTTGTAGGCCAGGCCGGAGAACGGCTGCTCGTCGGACGGCTTGCGCTCGATCTTGGCTTCCTCGTCGTTGACCTCGTGGCCGACGATGGCGTCGATGTCGAGCGGGCTGGGCAGGAACTTGACCACGGCGTCGAGCAGCGGCTGGACGCCCTTGTTCTTGAACGCCGTGCCGCACAGCACCGGGTTGACCAGGTCGGCCAGGGTGGCGCGGCGGATGCCGTCCTCGAGCTCCTCGACGGAGATGTCCTCGCCCTCGAGGTACTTCTCCATGATGGTGTCGTCGGCCTCGGCCAGCGTCTCGAGCAGCTTCTCGCGGTACTCGTCCGCCTGGGCCTGCATGGACTCCGGGATCTCCTCGACCTCGTAGTCCTCGCCCATCTTGGTCTCGCCGCGCCAGGTGAGGGCACGCATGCCCACCAGGTCGACGACCCCGAGGAAGTCGGCCTCGGCGCCGATCGGGAGCTGCAGCACCAGCGGGGTGGAGTTGAGCCGCTCGACCATCATGTCGACGCAACGGAAGAAGTCGGCGCCGGTGCGGTCGAGCTTGTTGACGAAGCACATCCGGGGGACGGAGTACTTGTTGGCCTGCCGCCACACCGTCATCGTCTGGGGCTCGACACCGGCGACGCCGTCGAAGACCGCCACCGCGCCGTCGAGGACGCGCAGCGAGCGCTCCACCTCGGCGGTGAAGTCGACGTGGCCCGGGGTGTCGATGATGTTGATCTGGTGCTGCTTCCACCAGCAGGTCGTCGCGGCCGACGTGATGGTGATGCCGCGCTCCTGCTCCTGCTCCATCCAGTCCATCGTGGCCGCGCCCTCGTGGACCTCACCGATCTTGTAGGTGATGCCGGTGTAGAAGAGGATGCGCTCGGTGGTGGTGGTCTTGCCGGCGTCGATGTGCGCCATGATGCCGATGTTGCGGACCTTGGTGAGGTCCGTGGTGATGTCAACGGCCACTGAAAGTCACAGTTCCTTTGGTCGAGAGTCTGCCCGCGGGGCGAGAGCCGTCACGGGGGCCGGTGGCCCCCGCAACGACGGGGCTCACCAGCGGTAGTGGGCGAAGGCCTTGTTGGACTCGGCCATCTTGTGGGTGTCCTCGCGCTTCTTCACCGCGGCACCGAGGCCGTTGGAGGCGTCGAGGATCTCGTTCATCAGGCGCTCCGACATCGTCTTCTCGCGACGGTCGCGGGCGTAGCCGACCAGCCAGCGCAGCGCCAGCGTGGTGCTGCGGTTGGGCTTGACCTCGATCGGCACCTGGTAGGTCGCACCGCCGACGCGGCGGGACTTGACCTCGATGGCGGGCTTGACGTTGTCGAGCGCACGCTTGAGCGTGACCACCGGGTCGGTGCCGGTCTTCTCGCGGCAGCCCTCCAGCGCGGTGTAGACGATGCGCTGGGCCACCTGCTTCTTGCCGTCGCGGAGCACCTTGCTGACCAGCTGGGTGACGACCTGCGAGCCGTAGACCGGGTCGACGTCGATCGGACGCTTGGGAGCGGGACCCTTGCGCGGCATCAGCTCTTCTCCTTCTTCGCGCCGTAGCGGCTGCGGGCCTGCTTGCGGCCCTTCACGCCCTGCGTGTCGAGGCTGCCGCGGATGATCTTGTAGCGGACCCCGGGGAGGTCCTTCACCCGACCGCCACGCACGAGCACGATCGAGTGCTCCTGGAGGTTGTGGCCGACGCCGGGGATGTATGCCGTGACCTCGACGCCGCTGGACAGGCGCACGCGGGCGACCTTGCGCAGGGCGGAGTTCGGCTTCTTGGGAGTCGTGGTGTAGACGCGGGTGCAGACGCCGCGACGCTGGGGCGAACCCTTCAGGGCAGGCGTCTTGTTCTTCGACACCTTGTCCTGGCGGCCCTTGCGGACCAGCTGCTGGATGGTGGGCACCGGGTGGTTCCCTCTCTGTCGGCTCATCACGGCCCGGCACGGTGCCGGGCTCGGAGGTCATGCGGGTGGATCTGTGCCGTGACCATGCGAAACCTGCGTGGGGTGGGCCCGAGGGCCCGGAATCCCGCACGCGGGCGCGCGCAACGGTCTGGACGTGCCAGACACAAGGGTCGAGGCTACTCCTCGGCCTACGCGGGGGTCAAAACGCGACGAGGCGCCCGCTGGTGGGCCAGATAGAGCGCCACCGACGCCGCCACGCCCAGCATCGTGAGCGCGCCGCCGCCGAGCAGCGTCCACCGGGCGCCGAAGGTCTCCCCCACCCAGCCGATGACGGGCGACCCGACGGGCGTGCCCCCCATGAAGATCATCATGTAGAGCGCCATCACCCGCCCGCGCATTCCCGGCGCGGTGTGGAGCTGCATGAACGCGTTGGCGCTGGTGATCATCGTCAGCGCGGTCAGGCCGAGCAGCGGGACGATCGCCGCGTAGACGGCGTACGACGGGGCGAGGCCGGCGACCATCTCGATGGCACCGAACGTGAGTGCGGCGCCGACGACGAGCCGGTGGCGCACCCGCTCCCGTCGGGCCGCGACCAGCGCCCCGGTGAGGGAGCCGACCGCCATGAACGTGCCGAGCAGGCCGTAGGCCGTCGGGCCGCGGTCGAAGACCTCGGTCGCCATCAGGGCGGAGGTCATCTGGAAGTTCAGGCCAAAGGTGCCGGTGAAGCCCACGATGCCGAGGATCAGCAGCAGGTCGGGGCGACCGCGGACGTAGGCGATGCCCTCGCGGATCGCGCCGGGCGAGCGCGGGGTCGGCTCCGGGCTGTCGAGGCGGCTGGGGTCCATGCCGCGCAGCGCGGCGACCGGGGCGGCGTACGACACGGCGTTGAGGAGGATCACCCAGCCGGTGCCGACGGCGCCACCGCCGAACGCGGCGATCAGCAGGCCGGCGAGGGCCGGCCCGACGATGCGGGCGGCGTTGAAGGAGGCCGAGTTGAGGCCGACGGCGTTGGAGACGTCGTCGGGCCCGACGATCTCGGACACGAACGACTGTCGGGCGGGCGCGTCGAAGGCGGCGGCGGTGCCGAGCACGAAGGCCAGCACGTAGACGTGCCAGACCTGCACGGCGCCGGTGACGGTGAGCACGCCGAGCAGGGCGGCGGGCACCGCCATGCCGACGTTGGTCAGCTGGAGCAGGCGGCGCTTGGGCATCCGGTCGGCGACCAGGCCGGCGAACGGCGCGAAGAGGAGGAACGGCAGGAACTGCAGGCCGGTGGTGATGCCGATGGCGGTGCCGGAGTTGGCGGTCAGCTGGAGGACCAGCCAGTCCTGGGCGACGCGCTGCATCCACGTGCCGGTGTTGGAGACGACGCCACCGGCGGCGTAGCGGCGGTAGTTCGCGTTGGCGAGCGAACGGAAGGTGGGGCTCACGTAGTCCTTTGCTCGGGGGTGCGGTCGTGGGTGGGTCTCGGGTGGTGCTGCGGGTGCTGCTGGGGGGTGGTGCGGTCGGTCAGTCGAGGGCGGCGAGGCGGTCGAGCAGCGGGGCGGCCGCCCGGAGCACCGCGCGCTCCTCGGGGTCGAGGTCGGCCAGCCGCTGGGCCAGCCACGCGTCGCGGCGCCGGCGGTCGGCAAGGAGGGTGTCGCGGCCCGCCTCGGTCAGCGAGACCAGCTGCACCCGCCCGTCGGACTCGCTCGGGCGCCGGCGTAGGTAGCCGTCGGCCTCCAGGCAGCCCACCGTGCGCGACATCGACGGCGGCTGCACCCGCTCGTGTGTCGCCAGGTCGCCCAACGTCATCTCGCCGTGGCGGTGGAGCGTGCCGAGCACGGTCATCTGGCTGAGGCTGAGCGGGTTGTCGGGATGGCGCTCCACGGCCAGGCGGCGGCGCAGGCGCATCACGGACAGCCGCAGCTCCGACGCCAGCCCGGCATCGGTGCGGCTCACGGTCTCGACAGTCATGATGTCGAGGACAACTCGTTACCTAGCCTAACTATTCCCCCGAGGCGTCGACCCGGCAGAACCTCGGGTTCACCCGGCAGAACCTCGGGTCGACCCGGCAGAACCTCGGGTTCACCCGGCAGAACCTCGGGAACGCGACGCGAACTTCTGCCGGGTCAACCTGCATTGCTGCCGGGTCAACCTGCATTGCTGCCGGGTCAACCGAGCTCGCGAGGCGACAGTCAGGCGATCCAGTGGGTGATGGGGTTGATCGCGAAGAAGACGACGAAGAGGGCGGCGACGACCCACATCAAGCCGTGGATCTGCGAGGACTTGCCCTTGACCAGCTTGATGAGGACGTAGGCCAGGAAGCCGGCGCCGATGCCCACGGTGATGGAGTACGTGAACGGCATCAGCACGATCGTGAGGAACGCCGGGATCGCGATCTCGAGGTCGTCCCAGTCGATGCCCTTGACCTGCTGCATCATCAGGAAGCCCACCAGCACCAGCGCGGGCACGGCCGCCTCGCTGGGGATGATCGCGACCAGCGGCGCGAAGAAGATCGTCAGCAGGAACAGCAGCCCGGTGACGACCGAGGCCAGGCCGGTGCGCGCTCCCTCGCCGACGCCCGAGGCGGACTCGATGTACGACGTGTTGGAGGACACGCCGGCCGCGCCGCCGGCGGCCGCCGCGATCGAGTCGACGACCAGGATCCGCTGGGTGTGGGGCGGCGTCCCCTCCTTGTCGAGCAGCCCGGCCTCGGCGCCGATCGCCGTCATCGTGCCCATCGTGTCGAAGAAGTCGGCCAGGAGCAGCGTGAAGACGAGCAGCAGCGCGCCGATGAGACCGAACTTGTCGGCCGAGAAGCTCCCGAACAGGTTGAACTCCCCGAGCGTCCCGAAGTCGGGCTTGTCGACGATGCTGTCGGGCCACGCGGGCACGGTGAGCCCCCAGCCCTTGGGGTTGAAGGCGCCGTCGTCGCCGAACATCGGCCCGATCGACGCCACCGCCTCCACGAGGATCGCGAGCACCGTGGTCACCACGATCGACACGAAGATCGCGCCCCGGACGCGGCGTACCCACAGCGCGATGACGAGCACCAGCCCGACGGCGAAGACCAGCACCGGCCAGCCCTGGAGCTCGCCGCCGACGCCCAGCTGCACCGGCACCGTGGTGTTGGCCTCGTCGGGCTGCCGGCGCACGAAGCCCGCGTCGACGAAGCCGATCAGCGCGATGAACAGCCCGATGCCGACCGAGATGGCGACCTTGAGCTGCGCGGGCACGGCGTGGAACACGGCCGTCCGGAAGCCGGTCAGCACCAGGGCGAGGATGATCACGCCCTCGAGCACCACCAGGCCCATGGCGTCGGCCCAGGTGGCCTGCGTCGCGATCGCGAAGGCGACGAAGGCGTTGAGTCCCAGCCCGGTCGCGAGCGCGAGCGGGTAGTTGGCGACCACGCCCATGAGGATCGTCATCAGCCCCGCGACCAGCGCGGTGCCCGCGGCGATCGCGGGGAGGTTGGGCTCCGCGCCACCCCCGAGGAACTGCCCGTCGCCGTCCTGGACGAAGCCGAGGATGATCGGGTTGAGCACCACGATGTAGGCCATCGTGAAGAACGTGACGACCCCGCCGCGGACCTCCCGCTCGACGGTCGAGCCGCGCTCGCTGATCCGGAAGAAGCCGTCGAGTCCGCGCGCCCGCGGGCCGGCCTGCTTGCCGGTGGGGCTGCCGCTGACTCCCTGCACGGGACGATGACGCTCGGGCCGCTTCTGGTTGCTCACGGCGCGCAGTCTCGCAGAGCCGACGGGCCCCCGGCACCAGGGGTTCTCGCTGCGGACGCGCGTGTCGTACGTTGGGGCCGTGGACCCCCGCGACCAGCAGCCGACGAAGCACGAGATCGGCAAGCGCACCTACCTCGTGGCGGACGTCGAGCCGCTCGATGTCGACGGCGTGCGCACGGTCGCGGTGGGCTGCGCCCTGTGGGCGGTCGCCTTCATCGGCCTGCTGCCGTTCTACGGCCAACTGCAGGACTCCGGCCGCGGGTGGTGGATCTGGACCTGCCTCGCGGGGCTGGGGCTGGGGCTCTTCGGCTGGGAGTACACCCGTCGTCGCCGGCAGCAGCGGGCTCGCGGACCGCGGCCCAGCCCCGGGGGCCGGCGCCGCGCCTGACCCGGCCTCGGCACCGCTCGAGGCTCAGAACTGCTCGAGGTCGTCCACGGTGTCGAAGACGTGGCCGGGCATCGCCGGGGGACGCTGCCGCTTGGTCAGCGTCACCTCGGAGTGCGCCCCGCAGCCGTGGTCGAAGGAGACGACCTGCCCGTCGTCGTTGGCGTTGCCGTTGGCGCACACGCCGAACATCTCCGACAGCGGCCCGGCCAGCCGGAGCAGGAAGCCGCAGGTGGTGCACTGCTGGTGCGCCGCCTGGGCGAGCGGCGAGCCGGGGCCGGCGTTGCCGTCGTACCACCGCTCGGCGGCCTGGTCGCGCCCCTCGAGGGACAGGGTCCGCACCCGCCCGAGGAACATCTCGGCGGCCACCGCCTTGACCTGCGCCCGGTCGTCGGGGCTGAGCGGGTCGTCGCCGAAGGAGTACGTCGGCACGAGCCGCGGGTCGTCCTCCTCGACGGGCAGCAGGTCGCCGGGCGAGAGGTCGCCCGGCTGGACGCGCTCCTTGTAGGGGACCCACGCCGGGGCCACGATCGCCTCGTCGCCGGGGATGAGCACGACCTCGTCGACGGTGACGTGCTTGGCGCGGCTCGCCCGCGCCACGGTCACCGACCAGCGCCAGCCGCGGTAGCCCGCGCGCTCGCAGGCGAACAGATGGGTGACCACGCGGTCGCCCTCGGCCCGGGCGTCGAGATGCTCGCCCACGTCGTCGGACGCGACCTCGGCGAGCAGGGCGGCGCGCGCCTCGTCGGCAGCGGCGGCGGCGACGGCGTCGAGCTTGGCGGTCAGGGTGGCAGGCACGCAGGCCATGATGACGCATCGGCCCGGCGGATGTCAGACCGAGGACGCACGAGGCAGGATGGGTCGCATGACCTTGTCCCGCCCCGGCCGCCCCCCGGAGGGCGCCGCCGCAGACGGCGACGACGACATCCACGTCGGCCTCGGCCGCACCGAGTCGGGCCGCAGCCAGACCGGCCACGCCCTCGGCGCGGGGGCGCGCGCCACCGCCCGCGGGGTCAGTGGCATGGCCCGCGCCACGGGTCGCTTCAGCAGCTACACCTACCGTCAGGCGCGGCGGGCCGCCAACGCCGAGGGCGCCGGCGACTCGGGGCTGTCCCGGCTGATCGAGATGCACGCGTTCAACACCGCCGGCGACGCCGCCGTGGCGGTGGCGCTCGCCGGCACGCTGTTCTTCCAGGTGCCGACCGGCGAGGCGCGGGGCCAGGTCGCGCTCTTCCTCGGGCTGACCATGCTGCCCTTCGCCATCGTCGCCCCGCTGATCGGGCCCTTCCTGGACCGGTTCAGCCACGGGCGACGCTGGGCGATCGGGGCCACCCTGGCCACCCGGGCGTTCCTGGCCTGGAGCCTGGCGACCTCGGTCGCCACCGACTCGCGCTGGATGTTTCCGGCCGCGCTCGGGACCCTGGTCGCCTCCAAGGCCTACACCGTCACCCGGGCCGCCGCCGTGCCGCGCCTGCTCCCGGAGTCCCTCACCCTGGTCAAGGCCAACGGACGGGTGCTGCTCGCGGGGGTCATCGGCGCGGCCGTGTCGGCCCCGATCGCCGCGCTCGCCAGCCTGATCGGTCCCGAGTGGTCGCTGCGCTACGCGTTCGTCCTGTTCGTGATCGCCACCGTGCTGGCGATCCTGCTGCCGACGCGGGTGGACTCCAGCGTCGGCGAGGGCACGATGACGCTGACCGGCGAGACCGGCACGTCGCGCACCGGTCGGGTCCGGATCCGGATCCCGGGGTCGGTCGCGTTCGCCCTGCGCGCCAACCTCGGCCCGCGCTTCCTGTCCGGCTTCCTCACCATGTTCATGGCGTTCCTGCTCCGCGAGGTGCCGCTCGGCGACTGGCGCCCGGAGGTGCTGCTGGCGCTGGTCATCGGCGCCGCCGGTCTCGGCAACACCCTCGGCATCGCCGCAGCCTCACTGCTCAAACGCGTCAACCAACGATTGACCGTCGTCCTCGCGCTGATGGCGGGAGCGGTGATGTCGCTCCTCGCGGCCCTGCTGTACGGCGTGGTGACGGTCGTGCTGCTCGGGCTGACCGCCGGCCTCGCCCAGTCGCTGGCGAAGCTGTCCCTCGACTCGCTGATCCAGCAGGACGTGCCCGAGCGGGTGCGCACCAGCGCGCTGGCCCGCTCCGACACCACCCTCCAGCTGGCCTGGGTGGTCGGCGGCTTCATCGGCATCGCGATGCCGCTCATCCCCCAGCTCGGGCTGGGGGTCGCCGCCGGCGCCCTGGCGGCCTGGCTGGTGTTCGTGCTCGCCACCCGGCCCGGACAGCAGCCGGCCTCGGACATCTAGCCGCGCCGCACGCGACAACGGCGACGCCTGGGTGCGACAACGCGACGCGTCAGCGCGACAACAGCGACGCCTCGGGATCAGAGCTCGAGCTCGTCGGCGAGCGCGCGCAGCAGCTTGGCGGTCGGCCGCGCCGTCTTGGCCTCGGGGTGCCGGCCGTGGCGGTAGGTCTCGCCCACGGCGTCGAGCAGCCGGATCAGGTCCTCCACGATGGGGACCATCTCCTCGGGCTTCTTGCGGCGGGCGTTGGCGCGGTTGCGCTGCACCGACGCCGGCGAGTCGAGGACCCGCAGCGACAGCGCCTGGTCGCCGCGCCGGCCCTGGGCGATGCCGAACTCGACGCGGGTGCCGGGCTTGATCGTGGTCATCCCGTCGGGAAGCGCGTCGGCGTGCACGTAGACGTCGGGGCCGCTCTCCTGGGAGAGGAACCCGAAGCCCTTGTCGGCGTCGAACCACTTCACCTTGCCACTGGGCACGGCTGGACCATCCTTGCTTCTCGATCACGGTGCGCGGCCGGCGTCGCGCCGGCGCGGCTCAAGCCTAGGGACCAACCCATGAGGGCTGCCAACTCATTCCCCCGCGACGACCCGCCCGGCCTCGCGGGCGACGTAGCCGTCGAGCCACGCAGGGAACGACGCCAGGTCGTCGAGGACGACGTGGGTGCCGGCGGCGACCAGCTCCTCGCGGGTGCAGCCCCCGGTCAGCACCGACACGCTGAGCACCCCGGCGGCCAGGGCGCCCTCGACGTCGTGGACGTGGTCGCCGACGTACATCCGGGCGCCCTCGCGGCGCAGCACGTCGGCCTTGCCGACGCCCCACACCCAGCCCTCGAGGTGGTCGACGTCGAGCGCCAGGTGGTCGAGGTGGAGCTGGGCGTTGCGCGGGAACTTGCCGGTGACCACCACGACCCGGCCGCCGTGCCGGCGGACCGCGTCGACCGCCTCGCGCGCGCCCGGGAGCAGCGGCACCGGGTGGACGGCGTGGTCGGGGTAGAGCTCGCGGAACCGGTCGCCGGCCGGGGCGACCGCCTCGGGCTCGAGGTGGTCGGCGAGCAGGTGGTCGAGCGGCGGCCCGAGCCGCGTGGTCATGTCGGCCGCCGGGAAGTCGACGCCGAGCTCGGCGCCGAGCGCCTCGAGCGCCGCCACGAAGCCGGGCACCGTGTCGATCAGCGTCATGTCGAGGTCGAAGCCGACGACGAGGGGCGCGGCGGGCGTGGTCACGCAGCCGAGCGTACGTCGGCCCGCCGACGCCGGAGGCCGGCGAGGGTCAGCCGAGACCCAGTGCCCGGGCTGACTCCTCGCGCATCTGTACCTTGCGGATCTTGCCGGTGACGGTCATCGGGAACTCCTCGACGACGATCACGTAGCGCGGGATCTTGTAGTGCGCCAGCCGGCCGCTGGCGAAGGCGCGCACCGCGTCGGCGTCGAGCGGCTCCCGCCCGGCCCGCATCTTGACCCAGGCGCACAGCTCCTCGCCGTACCTCTCGTCGGGGACGCCGATCACCTGGACGTCCTCGATGTCGGGGTGGGCGTAGAGGAACTCCTCGATCTCCTTGGGGTAGATGTTCTCCCCGCCCCGGATCACCATGTCCTTGATCCGCCCGACGATCTGGCAGTAGCCGTCCTCACGCATCACCGCCAGGTCGCCGGTGTGCATCCAGCCGTCGGCGTCGATGGCCTCGGCGGTATTCTCGGGGTCGTCCCAGTAGCCCAGCATCACGGAGTAGCCACGGGTGCAGAACTCCCCGGTCTCGCCCCGCTCCACCGTCGCGCCGGTCACCGGGTCGACGATCTTGATCTCGACGTGGGGGTGCACCCGGCCGATGGTGGAGGTGCGGCGGTCGAGGTCGTCGTCGCCGCGCGTCTGCGTCGAGACCGGTGAGGTCTCCGTCATGCCGTAGGCGATCGCCACCTCGCTCATGTGCATGTCGTCGATGCAGCGCTTCATCACCTCGACCGGGCAGATCGCGCCGGCCATCACCCCGGTGCGCAGCGTCGAGAGGTCGTACGACGCGAAGTCGGGGGCGTGCTGCATGGCGATGAACATCGTCGGGACGCCGTACACGCCGGTGCAGCGCTCGTCCTGGATGGCCTGCAGCGTCACGGCCGGGTCGAACCCGGGCGCGGGGATCACGATGGTGGCGCCGTGGGTGACGCACCCGAGGTTGCCCATCACCATCCCGAAGCAGTGGTAGAAGGGCACCGGGATCGCGAGCCGGTCCTCCTCGGTGAAGCCGATCAGCTCGGTCGTGAAGTAGCCGTTGTTGAGGATGTTGCGGTGCGAGAGCGTGGCGCCCTTGGGGTAGCCGGGGGTCCCGGAGGTGTACTGGATGGTGATCGGGTCGCCCGCGCCGAGACCCGCCATCCGCGCGGCCACCGCCTCGGCAGGCACCTCGGCGCCGTCGGCCAGCAGTCCCGCCCAGTCGTCGGTGTCGAGATAGACCACCCGCTCCAGCGTGCGGCACTGGTCCCGCGTCTCGTCGACCATCGCGCGGTAGTCGCTGGTCTTGAAGCTGCTCGCCGCCACCAGCAGCCGCAGCCCGGACTGGTTGACGGCGTAGGAGAACTCGTGGGTCCGGTAGGCCGGGTTGACGTTGACCAGGATCGCGCCGACCTTGGCGGTGGCGAGCTGCGTGAGCACCCACTCCGCGCAGTTGGGCGCCCAGATGCCCACCCGGTCGCCCACGGCGATGCCGGCCCCGACCAGGCCACGGGCAACGGCGTCGACGTCGCGGTCGAGCTCGGCGTAGGTCCACCGGCGACCGGTCGTGCACTCGACCATGGCCTCGCGGTCGGGATGCCGGGACACGGTGCGAGCGAGGCTGGCGCCGATCGTCTCCTCGAGGAGCGGCGGGGTGGTCTCGCCGGCGGCGTAGGACTCCATGCCTGGCGACGCTAGCCCTCCGCCCACCGGTCCACCAGGGTCCGGCGCCACCCCGAGTCGGGGGGTTCTGCGGCGTCGCGACGCGGGAGCACGCACAATGGCACCCTGCCGCAGCCAGGCGCCATCCGGGGGGCCGGGCACAGAATCGGGGGAACCATGCCCGTCAGCCGTTCGGCGATGCCCGCCTGCCCGCGTCCGCGCCGGAGGAGGTACGCCGTGCGCGCGGGGCGCGCCACCGCGCTCGCCCTCGCCGGGGTGCTGCTGGCCGCGCCGGTCGCGCACGCCGAGAACGGCATCGACGTCGACTCGACCAGCCGCTACGTCCTCCAGGCGAAGAAGGAGGTCGTCCAGGCGACGATGACGGTCACGGTGCGCAACGAGCGGCCGAGCTATCGCACCGGCGACTACATCCAGTACTTCTACCTGCCGTCCATCACCATCCCG